>JBASRQ010000078.1:0-7145 GCA_049273895.1 Thermoplasmata archaeon | reverse complement strand
ACTCGGGATGTGACTGCAGAAAGCCCGCGGCGGGTCTGCTGCGGCAAGCTAGCGAAAAGCACGGCATCGACCTGAGGAAGTCCTTCGTGGTGGGCGACAGGATGATGGATGTCGAGATGGCCCATGCAGTGGGTGCCGCTGGTGTTCTAGTGCCTGAGCCCGGGGATCAGTACAATGTCGCGAAGGAGATCGGGGAGTCAAAAGAGAAACCAGACTTCATCGCAAAGGACTTTCTCGAGGCGGTGGACTATGTACTCGCCAGAATAGAAGAAAGGGATTGACTGGGTCAGGCATGTGTCAATCAGTGAAGTACCGTCGTGTTCTCCCCGACTACGAGCTTCTCGCCCTTTGGCAACAAGCCGTTCGGATTCGATGTCTTCGTGCCTTTCCCACGATCCTCATGTGATTGCCATACCCTTGGTGATCTTTGGCCACCCGACTACAGACTCGCCCTCCTCGACCAGACTAAGAACACACTAGTGGTTTTCGACTATGCAGCATCTAAGGAAAACTTTGTCCTATTTCACGGCAATTGACCGAAAACTATAACCTGACAGCAAAAGTCTCCCGATGACTACGACCGAAATCCCTTGAACGGAAGGTCTCAGAGTTGCCAAACGACTCAAGCATGAGCATGATCGCGCGGGCCTCTCTCATCACCGGCTCTGCCGCATTGATAGCGAGCGCGATCACGCTCGTCAGGAACAGGATTATCGCGACGCTCCAAGGCACCGAAGGCATCGGACTGCTCGGACAGTTCATGAGCCTGCAGGCTCTCATCGCCGGAATAGCAGCCCTCGGCCTTGCGACGGGCCTTATCAAGTATCTGAGCCAATACTTGGAATCAAGAGAGTACGACAGAATATCGAAATCTTTCTCTTCTGCAGCAATTATGGTAGTGTTCTCCTCGGCCATTGCAGCCGCAGTCCTGATACTCCTCTCGGGCTGGATATCCTCGCTCTTAGTCGGGGACAACTCCGCCCAGCTCTACGTCGTCATAATCGCTGTCTCCATGCCCGTCGCATCATTGACATCGATATACAACAGCCTAGTCAACGGCGCAAGAGCGATCAAGCCCCTTGCCCGCATATCCGTGTACTCTTCTCTCGGAGCGCTCATAGTCGCCGTCCCCACGGTCTACTTCCTGGGAACGGTCGGCATCATAGTCCAGATCGCGACCGCGTCAGGAGTCTCTTTTGTCCTCAACTTCGCGGTCGGCAGGAGGATAAGGAAGACATGGCCTGTCACGACCTCTCTGTCGAGATTCGACGCTGAAGAGTCGAAGCTCCTTCTGCACTACGGTGTCGTCTCCGTGATCACCGGGCTGCTCCTGCCGCTGACCCTGCTGATAACGCAGACCGCGGTAATCCATCAGAAGGGGCTGTCGGAGAACGGGCTGTTCACCGCGGCATGGGCCCTGTTCTGGCTGTACATCGGATTCGCCACGACCTCAGTGATGGTGTACCTGTTTCCGACAGTGAGCGCCACCAGAGAGCACGGAGAGCTTTCCATGCAGGTGAACAATGGAGTGAGGTTCCTTTCAATCGCGACGACACCGATTGCGTCCGTCATCATCCTGGTCCCCGGAGTGATCCTCACGATTCTCTACTCCTCAGAGTTCACCGGGGCATCCAGGTTGCTGCAACTGCTGGCGATTGCGGGGGCGTTCAGGATAGTTTCCTACCCGGTCTCGATGGCCCTGATGGCCAAGAAGCACCTGAAGGAGTATCTGCCGATTGAGGCGAGCTTTTATGTTGTCTTCGCGGGGATTGTGGTCGCCCTCCTGCCATCCATGGGAATCGATGCCATAGCCATTGCCGCACTCGCCGGGTACATCATCCAGGCGGCACTGTGCGTCTTCTTCGTGAGGCGGATCCTCGGGCTGTTCTACACTGTGAAGAACTGGCTGATCTTCGTCAGCTCGGCCGCACTGCTGATCCTCATCTTCGCTCTCGATCACGAATCATCGATCCTGTCGTTTGCGGCGGCTGCTATACTCCTGCCGACCTGGCTCTTCTACGCGACAGAGAGAGAGGAGAGAGGGTGGTTTGTCTCCAAGCTCCTCCGACGCTCGCATTGACCCGTCGTCTCCCTGGATCGGAGAAATCCCAAAGCTAGCAATTGGAGTTCTTCAGAAACAAACGGCTCACATGAAAATCGTGGTGTTCTCTCCCACGATCAACCGGTCTCCCTTCGGCAGCATACCGTCCGCGTTGAGTATCCTCGAGCCCTTCCCTATCATGCTCCTCACGAGCTTCGCGTGGACGTCGACCGTCGTGTCTTCCATGATTATGGAATCGTCCACCTCGGCTGTTGTGACGACGCATCTGTCGCCGACGGCAGTGTACGGGCCTATATAGGCGTTCGGACCGATCTTCGCGTTCTCCCCTATGACCGACGGACCCCTGACGACCGACTTCCCGAAGATGACGGCCCCTTTTCCGATCCGGACGCGACCAACGATCGTCGCCCCGTCCTCGACCTTCCCCTCATTGGACGACTCAATCCCGTCCAGGATTAGGTGGTTCGCCTCGAGGATGTCCTCAGGCTTCCCTGTGTCCTTCCACCAGCCTTCAACATGGTGCGGCACGACCTTGTACCCCGAATCAATCAACAGCGAGATGGCATCGGTTATTTCCATCTCGTCCCTCCAGGACGGCTTCAGCTTCGGATACACCTTGAAGAACGTCGGATTGAACGCGTAGACACCTATCACTGCAAGGTTCGACCTCGGCTCCTTCGGCTTCTCGACGGTCCTTAGGACCTTCTTCCCGTCCGGAGACAGCTCCGCGATCCCGTAGCGCTGAGGTTCCTTCACGGGCATCAGAGAGATGACGCAGTCGGCCCTCTCATCCTTCATCTTCTTCGGGATCGCCTTGATCCCGTTCTTGAGCAAGTTGTCGCCCAAATAAACGATGAACTCGGAGTCGCCCATGAACTCCTTGGCGCAGTTCACCGCATGGGCTATCCCCTTCGGCTCCCCCTGGACTATGTATGTCAGCTTCACGCCGTACTTGGACCCGTCCCCGAGGAACTCCTGAACCTTCTCCGGCATCACGGTCCCCAGGATGATCCCGATATCGGTTATCCCCGCATCGCGCAGGTCCTCGATGCAGTACAGTATGTTCGGTTTGTTCGCGATGGGTATCAGCTGCTTCGGGCCCGTGTGCGTCAGGGGGCGGAGGCGCGTGCCGTAACCGCCTGAGAGAACCAGTCCTTTCATGCAACCACTTCGACACATGCCCATTCGAGAGCATGAAACCGCATCCGAAAGAAGCCAATATCCGTATTTAACTGCTTCTGGAACGTTGGGAGTTGGTCCTTCAGCAGTCTCTCAGCCGTGGTGCAATAGCTCCTCGTAGAAGCACAAAGCAGCGAGTCTCGGCAGACATCTCGTCGCTGCAAGCCCATTTGAGAATGACCAAGTCAGATGAACAGCCCAGAACACAGGTGCTTATAAAAAGTTTACAAATAAGTAAATATTATATATATTGGGTCAGCACTGGTGACATTCATGGAATCCGCCTTCGAAAGGACCGCCCGGCTACTACTGCTCGAACCCAAGAGGCAGTGGACCGGTGTCGAGCTGAGTCGACGCACAGGATACTCGAGAGCCATGACGAGTCGAATCCTCAAACAGCTCGAACGAGACGTCGTGATAGCAAAGCCGTACAAGAACATGTTCGTGATGGTCGAACCGATCCGGCTCCTCATGTTATGGTCCTGCAGACGGAAGCTCCCCTCGCCTGTCTATGTGAGGACCAGCAAGAGTGAAGAAGACTTGGAGAGTGAGATTGCGAAGATGAAAGGCGTTGCTGTCACCCTGTTCAGGGGGGCATGGCTCAGGACGCAGCACATGAGGACCTCGTCCTACGAGCTCTATGTCGATCCCAAGAGGATTGATCGATCCGCCCGGAGCATCGGCAGGGTTTCAATGTCTCCGGAGCGCATATCGTTATTCCCAGCAGATGATCCCTCGGTCTTCCTGGGCTCGCAGAGGGTACGCGGCATCCCGGCTGTCTCCCTGCCTCAGAACTTCGTGGACCTCATGAGTATCGGAGGATCTGGACCAAGGGTCGCGCTCCAGATGGGGATCGCGACTGGATTGCTAGGGGTATGACTGTGGATATTTACGAGACGTCGAGGGAGACCGTGAAGGGCCTGATCGCTTCAGGAGCGGACATCGGAGTGATCGGCGGCTGGGCTGTATGGGCGTATAACCCCTACAGGTACTCGATGGACATAGATGTCGTCGTCAGGCCGGAAGACCTCTGGAAGGTGCGGAAGGAACTGCGAGGGCTAGGATTCACAGAAACCGCTGGCGGGCACCTGAGGAAGAAAGGCTTCAAGAAAGCCGTGGAGGGCGGCACAATCGAAGTCGACGCTTACGATGGTATGATTGGTCCCTTCAGGGCGGTTGATGTCCTCAAGAGCAGTGCCCGAAAGGAGCTGTTTGGCCACATGACCAAGGTGGCCTCTCCCACAGACCTCCTCATACTGAAGTTGCATGCGCTCACCAGCAGGCAGGAATCGGGAAAAGGGCAGAAGGACATCTCGGACCTGATTGCTCTTCTTCTCGTTGCACGTGGGGAGATCGATTTGGTGAAGGTAAGGAAGGCTGTTCCCAAGAAGGCACTCAAGGACAATATCGCCCTATTGACCGCGAGCTATCAGCAGACCGCCAGGTTCTATCCCCTCTCCATGGCCGAATACAAAAGACTGAAGGCCGCGCTCCAGAAGTGGGCTTTATGAAGACCTCAGAACAATGGATTCTTTGCTGATGGGAGAATCTCTCGCGGGACTCGGATCAGCCGTTGAGGAACCCCTGGACCTTCTCGGGCATCACGGTCCCCAGGATGATCCCGATATCGGTTATCCCCGCCTCACGCAGGTCCTCGATGCAGTACAGTATGTTCGGCTTGTTAGCGATTGGTATCAGCTGCTTCGGGCCCGTATGCGTCAGGGGGCGGAGGCGAGTGCCGTAACCGCCTGAGAGAACCAGTCCCTTCATGGGCTATCCCTTATGAATCCGTCCTCGAAAGGCACGATGGGGCTATTTAAGGGCTTCTCGCGGTCGGACGCTTGCCTTTTCTCATATCGATAATGATAGGCTGATAACCACGTCATTGTCACCTTTGTAGTCGGACCGCAGAGTGAGACCATGTGGTCCACAGCATATCGTCGAACCGAGGCTTCATTGCCGACCTCTATTCGCCAATGTCTAGAACAGTCCCTAAACACAAGAGTCGCGCTCTGATTGCAGCATCAGCTCTCGCCTTAGCGCTTTCACTCGCCTTGCTTTTCCATCCGGTTCCGAGCAAGGGAAACGACACAAACAGCGAAACCATAGCGCCGTCTCCAGCAAACAACAGCTACGAGTTCAGAGTCTACTCGCTCACGCACACCTTAGCTGTTCCGAGCGCCAACGGAACCTTCTTCTACTTCGACTTGTCCCGGCTGCCCGTCAACGTGAGCAACATCCGATTCTGCGATTTCAGAGGCGACACACAGTATCGCTCGATCTACTACGCAGGTTCCGGCATTCTTCTGAATGCCAGCGGATCGAACGCATCAATCAAACTCAAAGAAGGAAACGGGAAACTCATAAGCAATATCTTCTATCACGGCCAACGATTGGTGGTTCTCAACGGCCAGACGACGACACACATCAACTGTGGCAGTCATTCCGTCTACAGCGGGACGGATCTGATGGTGCAGGACTGGAGGAACGGGAGCTGGACTCCGAACGATGGCATTCTGATAGAGCATCCGAATAACGTCACGATATCTGGCGCGAGACTCTGTCTGGCTGTGTATCAGCCCGTTGCCAACGCCCAGGTGCCGGAATTCGAGCTGCTCCCAGCGACCATGATTGTCTTCTTCGTGGTCATTCTTGCACGAAGATGCCATTGACGGCGATGGAAACTGCTGGCTTTCAATCTCGTCAGCCTTAAGTATTCCGCATATCGATGCGCTTTTTCGAGCTGGGTGGCAACAGATGAGCGAAGATAGATTCGGGCTTACCGGGAGCGAGCGTCGCAGATCGAAACCTCGTGATTGGGAAGCGGGGCAGAAGCAGAATCGGAGGCCGCTTGCAGTCATTCTGTTCATTCTGCTCTTAACCTCCGGAATCGCATTCGCCCTTGTCAACTACGCCCCCGGGCATGGGAAAGGCCCTTCGTCGGCAACTCCTGAATCGACGATCACCTGGCCTCTAGTGCTGAATTGCCAGCACAAGGACTCCATCATGCAATGTGTCGCACCCGGACCAGTCTGCATCCCGGGACCTCATGCGTGGAACGACGCAAAAGGCGCAGACGGAGTCTACGGCACAGCTGATGACTGCCCGCACTGTTCATGCTACTGCGTTCCAGCCTGCATATCCATGATAGCAGTCTATAGAGGCATAGCTGGCAATTTCGTGGTCCAGGACCAGATCTACGACAACGGGAAGTCGACCCTCGGAGAGACTCTCGGAGACGGCATCCTCCAAACCCATGGCGTCGGCATGTTTGACGGCACCGGAGGCTGGGCCAAGGAGGTTCAGACTTCTTTCCAGTGGTCTTTGGGAATTGTCGGCTACATAGAGCACAACTCGACCAATCCCCTGACAGTGCCAGTCCTTGCACAATACATCGCGCTTGGCTATCCTGTCCTTTGGCTGGATCGCGACGGCTGGCCGGCGAACCAATCTGCATCGTATCCAAGCCTGACATACAAGGCTGACATGGGCCACGCGAAGGTCATAGCGGGATGGAACGACAGCGACACGCCCTTGGACACCAGCGATGACATGTGCCTCATCTACGACCCGTGGCCTGAGTACAACGACGCCGGCATCCTGCCCATGGATGCGACCCAGGGACCGGGAGGCACGTTCGACCCTTACTGGTTGCCGCTAAATGACGTACTGAACGACACGAACGACATATTCCTCATAGATACCTTCCCTGCTGTCCCCGAGTTCCACGGCTTGCTTGTCCCGATTGTGGGATTCATGACAATTGCCGTCGTTCTGGTCAGATGGAAGAGCAAATCCCGTCAAGAAGGATGATGGGTCTACTTTCGGACGCGGTTCGTCTTGGACTCAAGCATGTCCTTCATCGGCACCCAGTAGTTTTCCTTCCATCCAGTGTCGAACCTGT
>JBASRQ010000067.1:0-2728 GCA_049273895.1 Thermoplasmata archaeon | reverse complement strand
GTCGAGATGTGTTCGCAAACCGAACTACCCGAAAGACGGTTGGCTGGATCGAGGAGTTCTCGGGAAAACGAGTCGTCCTCGTGACCGTGCCGTCAACGCGCTCTCGAGCTCTGGAACGTCCGCGTCGACTCCTGATTCCCATCCTCGAAAGATTCCATCCCGAGGTGTTTGCCCTGGCCGGCGCTCTGACTTCAGCGTCTCATATTCCTGATGTGGCCGTCGTCGCGGCAAGGGTTATCAGAATGCCACCGACAGTTCCTCTGTATTCGACCTTCCGTCCTGAATCACTCGTGGACTCGGACAAAGAGTTGTCATTTCTGAAGGCCTTCAGCGGATTGCCCCTACTGCGCCGACTGAGCGCAAGAGTCTTGCTCGTTCGAGATTCAAGCAGGGACCTAATCGACTTTGCGGAAGAGAGACGGATCGACCTCATCGTTCTGAAGGGGGATTGGGCTGCGAGCCGTCACGGATTCCTGGCCAAGACGGAGAGAAGGATAGCAGCAAAGGCATCCAGCTGTGTGGCTGTGTTGCTGTCCTCAAGCCACTAGACCCTATTGCCAGGAAGGGACTTGTATCTGCAGAGTTGAAGGGAAGAAAGGGTCAGGATCGGTGCAGCAGTCCTCTGACTGAGAGAAAGACAATCTCTTCGGTTCTCGCACTTCTCCCAGCACCCGATTGAGAGTGTGCGGAACTCGCCAGCCACTCGTCCGATAACGATTCCTCGAGATGTTCGCCTATGATATATCTGAGATGGCATTACTTGCCGCGGCTGCAACTAAAACAGGGCTGATTCAACGGACATCCTCAAAACCGACGGCCTGACCAAGAGGTTTGGAACACTCACAGCGGTGAACAATATGACAATCTCGCTCACACAGGGCGAGTTCTTTGGGCTACTGGGACCTAATGGAGCAGGCAAGACAACCGCTATCAAGATGCTGATAACCCTGTTGCCGCCGACCGCTGGTAGCGCACGCGTCGCAGGCTATGACATAAGGACGCAGTCCTCAGAAGTCCGCAGACACATAGGCTACGTTCCCCAGCTTCTGTCTGCAGACGGCCAACTCACTGGGTACGAGAATCTCCTGATTTTCGCGAGGCTGTTCGACGTTCCAAGAAGCGATATACGGTCGAGGGCTGAGGACGCATTGGATTTCATGGGACTGCGGGATGCTGCAGACATTCTGGTGCGCAAGTACTCAGGCGGCATGATACGCAGGCTCGAGATAGCGCAGTCCATGCTGCACCGGCCGAAGATGCTGTTCCTGGACGAGCCCACCCTGGGGCTGGATCCGGTCGCACGCAGAACTGTCTGGGAGCATCTGGCCAAGCTGAGAGAAGACTTCAACACGACTATTATGATGACCACGCACTACATGGACGAGGCCGACGAGCTCTGCAATAGGATAGCGATCATGCATCTGGGAAGAGTCGTGGCGATCGGCACTCCAGCAATGCTCAAGGCGAGCATCGGCAAGGAAGGTGCCACGCTGGACGATGTGTTCACTCATTACTCTGGCGATTCTCTCGAATCGACGGGTGGATACCGGGAAACTTCGAGAATCAGACGGGCCGCGCATAGGCTCGGCTGAGGGGTGAGTGTGATGAAACCAATCGGGGCGATCATCGGATTCGTGACCAAGACCCTCGCCCTGGCCGAGATGGAAGTCCGGAAGCTCAGGCACGACCCCACGGAGCTCTTGACCAGGGTGGTCCAGCCCGTGCTATGGCTTCTGGTGTTCGGCGAGGTGTTTTCGAAGGTCAAAGCGATACCGACGGACAACATCCCCTACATAGACTTCCTGACACCTGGAATCCTCGCCCAGAGCGTCCTGTTCATAGCCATCTTCTACGGGATCGCCGTGATCTGGGAACGGGACCTTGGGATAGTGCATAAGTTCCTTGCGAGTCCAACTCCGAGATCCGCATTGGTCCTTGGCAAGGCTCTCTCTGCTGGCATCAGAGGGCTGTCCCAGGCGCTCATAATCTACCTGCTCGCGATCTTAATAGGCGTCCACCTCCGTTGGGGCGTGCTCGAGATACTCGGGGTCCTCGTGCTTGTGATGCTCGGCGCAGCCGTCTTCTCCACGCTCTCGCTCGTGATAGCGTGCCTCGTAAGGACCAGGGAACGGTTCATGGGCATCGGGCAGCTCCTGACTATGCCGCTGTTCTTCGCCAGCAACGCGCTCTATCCCGTGTCACTGATGCCCACTTGGCTCCAGGCGATAGCAGGGGGAAATCCTCTAACGTATCTGGTCGATGGGCTCCGATCGTTGATGCTGCCCGGGTATTCGGCCGAGTTCCCGGCCGAGTTCCCATTGGCTCTTGATTTCGGAGCACTCATATTGGCGATGGTCATCCTCGTGCTCATCGGCGCGCGGCTATATCCGAGGCTCGCGAGGTGAAGCCCGTGAAATGGACAGTTCACGAGAAAGAAGGAGTTCAGCTCGGTGAAATATCCCTCTTGTTGACATAGGGCCAGACTTTCGAGTTCACACTCGGCTCATCGTGAGAAAAGACCATAATAGCTAGGAGATGATTCAATATCGGAACTCATGGCGGGCTCGAGCCATATCTGGAGAACACTGATAGTCCTTATCAGTGTGCTGTTTCTGTCCCCTTGCGCAGGGGCCTGGAGCAATGGCGGGTACTCGTCTGACCCGAATAGTCCTGATTATGGAACACACGACTGGATCGCAGACATGGCATTGACTCTGCAGACCCGAGA
>JBASRQ010000064.1:0-9772 GCA_049273895.1 Thermoplasmata archaeon | reverse complement strand
ACCCGGAGGCCGAGGACCTGCCATGGATGCGTCGCCAGATAGAAGACCGGCTTCACGAGCGAGCTGGCCCCGTATCCCCCTGTTATGAAAGGTTTTCGCCTCTTGTATCTGTCCGAGTACCAGCCAGAGACCACCTTTATCAAAGACGCCGTGGTCTCCGAGGCCCCTTCTATCAGCCCTATCAGCAGGCCAGTCGCGCCTATCGCTGTCAAGAAGAAAGGCATGATTGGATAGATCATCTCGCTGCTGGAGTCCGTGAGCAGACTCACTATGCCGAGGACGAGGACGTTGGCGGTGATGCCAGTCAAGATGGCCTTCTTTTTTCGTGATTTCTTGTCGGGCTGACCTGATTTTGGAGCCATTGGCCTAGACCTCGTAGTGGAATGATGCCGGAGTGGTTTCGACCATATAATTCCTACTCGCCGAATCATCGGAGGCCTCAGAATATTCGACAAGTTCTATCTACAATGAAACGCCAGCTTAAATTACGCCGACGGCCTTTGGCCTTCGAGGATGACGAAACGATGAACAGGGGACAGAAGGAACTTCGTGACAGGCTCTCCAACGCTTGCAGGCGCAGGGGAGCGGCTGCTTTCGGCATCGCGTCGGTCGACGAGGCTGATGCCCTCGAACGAATCAAGATCGGATCCACTGTGAATCGCTGGTCCGAGACGATTCGTGAGAAGATGCCGGAGGCCAGGAGCGTGGTCGTGTTTGGGGTGAAGTCGCAGGACGATGCCGACGAGCTCGCGATCATGCGCGGCGGGAACAACTGGTCCTACCCAGGATACCACATGCTGACCCACATGAGAAGGGACGCTCTCCAGATCCTGCGCGAAGAGGGGTACAAGGCCATGCCGATCCCGGCACTGTCGTCGATGAAACGGCTCGCGATCCTAGCGGGCATCGGCGCCTATGGCAAAAACTCGATGGTGCTCTCGCCGAGGCATGGTCTGTGGCTGAGGCTGGAGGGGGTCGTTACGGATGCTGAGTTGCCCTTGGATCGTCCTTTCGACAGGAACCTATGCGGCTCATGCAACAAGTGCGTCAAGGCTTGCCCGACGAAGGCACTCAAGCCGTACGTGCTGGACGCTGACAGATGCTTGGTGGACGTTAGCCTGAGAAAGAACCCGCTGAGGAATCTTGAGAAGATCAGACGAAGGGTCGAGCATCAGATCACCCCTAGGACTCATGTGATGTGCACCGTCTGTCAAAGGGTGTGTCCCTACACATCAGCCGAACGTCGGAAGAACCGGATAACGGCCCCCCGCGAGGCGGTCCGGATCTGAGGGCGTTTCTCGAGTTTGGCACATTGCCAGCACGCCGTTCTTGGCACCAACAATCCGAAGAACACGACGACAATGTTTAAATCAGGCAATCGAATATGTGCGCTAATGGTCTCAAGGGACAGGATTAACCGCATCATCGAAGGCTATGACAAGAACAACCTCGTCATCGCCACGGCATGTTCGCACACGTCGCTCCAGATATTCGACGGCGCGCGCAAAGAAGGGTTCAAGACCCTGGGGATCTCCGTCGGCCAGAAGACCAAGTTCTATGACGCCTTCCCGCGGGGGAAGCCGGACAACTTCTTCTATGTGGATTCCTACACGCAGTTGTTGGACCTTGCCGACGAGCTGATCGCGAAGAACGTGATACTCGTTCCCCACGGCTCGTTCGTCGAGTACATGACCCCGAAGAACTTCGTGGAGCTCGAGGTCCCAACCTTCGGCAACAGGCATGTCCTGGACTGGGAGAGCGACAGAGACAAGGAGAGAACCTGGCTGACCAGCGCGGGTCTTGAGATGCCCCACAAGATAGACGACCCGAAGCAGATCGACAGGCCCGTGCTCGTGAAGTACGACGGCGCGAAGGGCGGCCGGGGATTCTTCATCGCCAAGGACTACCCTGATTTCAAGCTGGGAATCGACCATTCGCAGAAGTTCTCGATCCAGGAGTACATCCTCGGCACGAGGTACTACATACACTATTTCTATTCCCCACTGAAGAGCGAGGGGTACAGGCTGAGCAAGGGGACCCTTGAGCTGCTCAGCATAGACCGGCGGGACGAGTCGAACATCGATGAGATATACAAGCTCGGTGCGACCGAGGAGCTCAAGAAGCTCGGCCATTACCCGACATTCGTCGTCACTGGGAACGTGCCGGTTGTTGTCAGGGAGTCTCTGCTCCCGAAACTGTTGGACATGGGCGAGCGGGCCGTCGAGAAATCGCTGGAGCTGTTCGGCGGCATGATCGGGCCGTTCTGCCTGGAATGCATCGTGACAGACAATCTCACTGTAAAGGTCTTCGAGGTCTCATCCAGGATAGTCGCTGGGACCAACCCTTTCATCTCGGGCTCGCCGTATTCCGACCTCCTTGAGCCTGGTGTGTCCACCGGGAGACGCATAGCTCAGGAGATCAGGCTGGCCAGGGACCAAGATCGACTGGGAGAGATTCTGACTTGACGCAATACTTCTTCATACTGGCCGATTCGGAGCTCGAGTTGGTGCCGAAAGAGATCGTGAACGAGCGGTGCGTTCTGAACAACGCGCGCGCACGTGGAAAAGCCCCCGAAAAGATGCTGCTCGACGCATCTCATCACCATCCAGCGTTTGACAAGCTTCCCGAGTCTGAGCGCAGGGGAAGGCCGGACATCGTTCACTTCTTCCTCATGCTTTGCATTGACGCTGACCTCGCGGCCGAGGGGAAGCTCAGGGCGTTCGTGCACACCAGGAACAACGATGTCATCGCGGTGAACCCCGAGACGAGGCTCCCACCGAACTACCCTCGCTTTGTCGGATTGATAGAATCACTCTATGCACAACGGGTCGTGCCCTCGAGAGAAAACGTGTTGCTCGAGCTCAGGAACGATGTGCCGCTAGATGCGCTCGTCAACGCCCTGAAACCCGACGAGGTCATCGTGCTGACTCCGACCGGGGAGCAGCTTCCCCTGCCTGAGAAGTTCGCCTCCATCGATGGCGAGCGCGTGGTCGTGATCATTGGCGGGTTCCCCAAGGGCGATTTCAGATCCGACCTCAGCAAGATCAAGCATGTCAAGGTGTCCCTGGGGCCAAGACTTCAGAAGGTATGGACCGTGACATCCAAGGTCCTGTGCGCGATCCAATTCTCATCCAGAATCGGGGAAGTCAAAGCTCTAAAACCTTCAAAATCTCGTCGCGCTCCGAAAAAGAAAGAGGAGTAATCCCATCGCCAGAGATCATCCTCGATTTCCCAGGACCCTTCAGTATTTTGCCGACCACCGAAGCATTGATTCCCAACCGATGAGCCTCTGCGACGAACCTGTCCGAGTCCGAGGGTCTGAACGTCGCCAGCAAGGCTCCAGAGCCAAGCAGACCGAGCGGATTGAGCTCATACTTCGCGCAGATCCTCGCGGTCTCCTTCCTGACGACTATCTCGTCGGTCCAGAGTTCTATGGATTTGCCCGACGCCTCGGCCAGCTCATGCACACCCATCGCGACTCCTCCCTCGGTCGGGTCGTGCATCGCGCTGACACCGCACATCAATGCGACCTTCGCCTCCGGGACGATCGAAAGGCCTGGGTTGAAAAGGAACTTCGCTGCCCTGTTCACGAACGATTCGTCGAAGACCTTCAGAAGGTCGGATCTTTTCTCTCGCGCAATCACGGCAGTGCCCTCGATGCCAGCCCCCTTCGTAAGCACGAGAACATCGCCTGCTCTCGCGCCAGCAGCCCGCACGATGTCCTTGCCTTCCACGACGCCGTGCATGTCGCCCACGACGATGGGATGGTCGATCCCAGGGGTCACCTCGGTGTGTCCTCCGGTCACCGCGATCCCGAGATCCTTCGCCGCGGATGAGATCTGCTTGAAGATGCTCTCTGCGAGGGTTTCGTCGGATCCTGGCGGGAGAAGTATGACGGCCTGGAACCATGCCGGCACTGCGCCTTTGGTGACGATGTCGTTGGCGTTGACGTTCACCGCGTACCATCCGATCATGTCGGATGCGTATGTGACGGGATCAGACTTCAGCACGAGCAGCTGCTTGCCGAGCTTCACCACTGCAGCGTCCTCGCCGAAGGTGGGCCCCAGCAGTACCCGTCTGTCCTTCGCTCCCGTGTTCTTGAGCAGCCTCTTGAGCAGCTCTGGAGGGAGTTTGCCCGTCTTTAGCGCCATCGTCTTTTCGAACACCGTCTGAGGATAATATCGTTTTCCTGGGTTCGAGCTTTGTCCGGCAACATGACAAAAGTTGGACACCAATGCTTTATATTGGCCGTGTGCTTGACGGTCGGGGCGATTTGGACGATCTCGGAACGCGTGAAGCGCATTCAAGAGTCTGGCACGATGAAAATGAAGGAACTCGCTGGTCAGAAGAAGAAGGAGGGGAAGAAGATCATCTCCTTCACAGTTGGCGAGCCCGATTTCGACACGCCCAAGCACATCGTCGAGGCCGCGAAGAAGGCGCTCGACGAGGGTAAGACGAGATACCTCGATGCGCCTGGACTTCCGGAGCTGAGAGAGGCCATCGCTCAGAAGGCAAAGGCTGAGAACGGCATCCCCTGCGATTCATCCAATGTGCTCATCACCCCGACGAAGCAGGCCATATTCGAGACCATCTTGGCGACGATAAACGAGGGTGACGAGGTCCTGATGCCCAATCCGTCCTGGGTCACGTATGAGCCCTGCGTCCAGTTGGCCGGTGGCAAGGCGGTCCCCGTCACCACAACGGACGAGAACCAGTTCAGATTCATTCCAGAAGACGTGGCAGAGCTCATCACGCCCAAGACGAAGATGATCCTGTTCAACTCGCCGTCCAACCCGTGCGGGGCGGTCGAGACATACGAGGACGTCAAGGGCCTTGCAGACCTCGCCAAAGACCACAACCTGCTCGTGCTGTCCGATGAGGTCTACGAGAAGATCATCTTCGACGGCATGAAGCACTATTCGATCGCTGCCGAGCCAAACATGATGGACCGGACCATCACCATAAGCGGCTTCTCCAAGACCTATGCGATGACCGGCTGGCGCATGGGCTGGCTCATCGCTCCGAAGCCCATCTTCAAGGGCGTCAACAAGATACAGCAGCACTCGATAACGCATGCCGTCTCGTTCGCCCAATACGGAGGCCTTGCGGCGATCACAGGTCCGCAGGAGCCCGTGAAGATGATGGTCAAGGAGTTTGAGGAGCGCAGGGACCTGATCATGAAGTTGATGAAGGAGATACCCTCGTTCAGCTGCGACACGCCGAAGGGCGCATTCTACGTGTTCCCGAGGTACGAGGGCAAGATGAACTCCGAAGAGATGGCCTTGCACCTCATGGACCATGCGGAGGTCGCGTTGACAGGAGGCTCTTCCTTCGGCTCCGCGGGTGAGAAGCACTTGAGGATCTCTTACGCAACCAACAAGAAGAACATTCAGGATGGCATGGAACGCATCAAGAAGGTCCTCGCCTAGGCGCGGGTTCTCTGCAAACCCCTTCTCTTCTTGACCTTCTTCCGGCGCACGATCTTTCGCACGCGTTTCGGGAGAGCCCGCTCTTCATCGAGCCTCGTGAGGTCGAGCCTCTTGTAGATCATGTAGGGCTCGAATCCCATCCGCCGCCAAACTGCCCTCGCCTCGAAGTTGTCGTGGGCAACGCCCAGCTGGATTGACTTCACCTTGTTCTTCTTGAACCACTTCACCGCGACATTGAGCATGTTCTTGGCGACGCCTTTCCTGCGACGTTTCTCGAGCACGTAGACGTCGGATATGACTCCGACCTTCCTCTCCTTGTACACGGGAATGTTCGGCGATAGGAGACAGAGCATGAACCCGACTATCTTGCCATTTTCCTCCGCCACGATCAGCTTCGTGCTGATCTCGGAGAACTTCTGCTCGAGGTAGTTGGCCCACCTCCTCTTGCTGTCCCACGCCAGCGCGAACTGGTCAGAAATCTCCTCGTGATGCTGCGCCAGCATTCCCCATAGTTCTGTGACTTCGTCGATATCGTCACTCGTGGCGTCCCGTATGACTATGAGGATGCGTGCGATGTGCCCAGCTCCGTGTCCCCTACTTGTCTGGTACCGAATCAACTTTGTTCCTTAGAGCCTGATTGCGATCGCGGATTGCAGGTCCTTGATCTGCCGGACCTTCCTCAAGACTTCGGTCGGGAGCTCATCATCGAGCTCGAGTATCATCATGGCAGGGCCCCTAACCTGCGCCCTCGCGACCTCCATGCTCGCGATGTTGACATCGTTGTCGCCGAGGACCGTGCCGACCTTTCCTATCATGCCCGGCTTGTCCGTGTGGGCGATCAGGAGGAAGTATCCCTCAGGTATTATGTCCACTGGGCTGCCGTTGACTTCTACTATCCTCGCACCCCTGTCTGGAGTGAGAGTGCCTGCAGTCGAGACGCAATCACCGTTCGTCTGGAGTGAGACCTTGATGAGGTTTGCGAACCTTCCAGCCTCATCAGATGTAGAGGACACGATGTCGACGCCTCTTGCCTTTGCCATCGCGAAGGCGTTGATGTAGTTGACGTTGAACTCCTCAGAGAGCGGTTTCAGAAGGCCCGTGATGACGGACGCCGCTATTATCCTGATGTCCTTCTTCGCCAGCTCCCCCATGCACAGTATCTCGACCTTGCCCGCGCTGCATTTTCCGAGCTGGGAAGCGAATGTTCCGAGCTTCTCGGCCAATGGCATGTAGGGCATCAGCTCTGGGTCGAGTCTCGCGGGCAGGTTGACAGCGTTCTTCAGCACGCTGTCCTTCAGGTATGCGATGACCTGCTCTGCGATCTCGGAGCCCACCTCCTCCTGGGCCTCGTTCGTGGTCGCTCCCAGATGCGGTGTCAGGATGATGCTAGGCAGCGCGAGTAGCTTCGATCCTGTCGGTGGCTCGTTGACGAAGACGTCCAGAGCCGCCCCAGCGATCTTGTTCTGCGCCAGCGCCTCCGCCAGAGCGTCCTCGTTGACGACGCCGCCTCGGGCGCAGTTGATCAGCATCGCGGTCTTCTTCATCTGCGCGAGTTCGTTCTTGCCTATCATGTCCTTCGTCTGCGGAGTGAGCGGGGTGTGCAATGTGACGAAATCCGAGTCCTTGAGCAGCCTGTCGAGCGCGACCAGACGGACATGTAGCTTCGCGCCGACCTCGGGCGACACGAGGGGATCGTAAGCGATGACCGTCATCCCCAATGCGATCGCCTTCTTGGAGACCTCGGCGCCCACCCTTCCCAGGCCGACTATCCCGAGCATCTTTCCCTGGACCTGAACGCCCCTCATCTCCTTGCGCTTCCACTCGCCCTTCTTAATCGACGCATCTGCCTGAGGGATCCTCCTTGCAAGCGCGAATATGCAGCCAATCGTGAGCTCTGCCGTAGAGACCACGTTCCCCGACGGGGCGTTCATGACGAGCACGCCGCGCTCGGTCGCCGCATCGACATCGATGTTGTCGACACCGATCCCGGCCCTGCCGATGACCTTGAGCTTTGAGGCCTCGATGATCTTCCTCGTGGCTTTTGTGGCACTTCTCACAAGCAGGACGTCGTAGTCTTTGATTATCTTGACCAGCTCGTCCTCTTTCAGGCCCGTCCTGACGTCCACCGCGTAGCCTTGGGCCTTGAGCATGTCTATGCCACTCTTTGAGATCTCGTCTGCGACGAGCACCTTCATCCAGCTCACCTGTATCCGGTCAATCGGGCCGGCTCAACTTGAACAGAGCAACATGCATATCAATCTGTTGCAGGCGCTGTCTGGCAACGTACTATTCTGTGCTACGAGCAGCTAGGAGGCTTGTCCAGACACCGTTCGAACGAATTACTAAATACGATTCACTTCGTATATGTTGGCGGTTCCCGATGCCCATCTACAAGCACAGCCACCCCATCGACTGCACTATCGAGGACGCGTTCGAATACGTGGCTGACTGGAGCAACCTGAAGAATTTCATGCCGATGTTCCTCGAAATGAAGCCAGTGAGCCTTGTTAGCTACGGTCCTGGCACGTCGCTAGAAACGGTCATGGTGCTCGGAAACATACAGATTGTGACAACACTGGATCTGGTAGAGTTTCTGAAGAACAAGAGGATATTGTACAAGGCGACGCAGGGGATCAAATCGAAGATCAGCTGGGACTTCGCCTCACTCGGGGACAAGACCCTGATCTCATTCTCGCTGGAGTACGAGATTCCACCTGGTCTTGTGAACAGGGATGTCGAGAGAGAGGCTATAGAGAAGGAACTTGAAGGGCATGCCAACCAGAGCATGGAATTGCTGAAGTGGGTTCTCGAATCACAAGGTTCTGGCAGAAAGGAGTAGATGGGCTACTTCTCCGGCGGGAGCATGTTCGGGATGCCGTCCTCGATCGGATAGTCGACATTGCACTTCGGGCACTTGATCGCGCCCTCCAGGACCTCCTTGTCGTCCTCCCTCTTGACAGTCAGCTCCAACGGATGGTACTTGCACACGGGGCACGCCAGGATGTCCATGAGCTTTCTCTTCACGGGAACACCGGACACTGATAGCCCCAGCCGATAATAAGCCTTTCACGCTCGCGTGCCGACCGAACAATTATTACGGCTAATGGGCATTTCAAAAACATGCGTGTCGGAGTCATCGGCGTTGGATCGATGGGCAAGAACCATGCGAGGATACTCTCCGAGAAAGGGGTCCTTGCGAGCGTGTCCGACATCGCCCCCGAGGTCTCGAAGGCCGTCGGCGAGAAGTACTCCGTGAAACACCACATCGATTTCAGGGAGATGCTCAGGAGCGATGTCGACGCCGTCGTGATTGTCACTCCCACGAGCACGCACGAGAAGATCGCCTCAGAGGCGATACGCGCTGGCAAGCATGTGCTCCTCGAGAAGCCGATGACTGGCAATTCCAAGACCCTCAGAGGCCTCGTGGAACTCGCGAGGAAGGCTGATGTCGTCCTGGCAGGCGGATTCACAGAAAGGTACAACCCGGTTGTCTCCTTCGCGAAGCAGAGCCTGCAGGGCGGAGTGTACGGCGAGCTGATCACCGCCGCCACTAGGCGCGTGTCCTCGATGCCTTCCAGGGTCCGCGATGTGGGCGTAATAATGGACCTCGGAGTCCATGACATAGACGTCGTGCAATACGTCGTCGGAAAGCCAGCGAGATCGGTGTACGCGCTCGCAGGTCAAGGCAAGGGAATGAAGTACGAGGACCACGCGAACATGCTCATCGATTTCGAGGGTGGGACGACCGGCTTCATCGAGGTCAACTGGCTCACCCCGATGAAGGTGAGGAAGCTCGCGCTGACCTGCAGCAAGAACTTCGTCGAGGTGGACTATATGGACCAGGCCGCCCTCGTATGCTCCTCCTCGTTCAAGCCCGTCGAGGGCGGGAACCTGTACAATGTCCCACTCGAGTTCGATGTGCGCAGGGTCTCTCTGAAGAAGGAGGAGCCTCTGAAGCGCGAGCTGGCCGACTTCCTGTCGTCCGCGGCGGGAGGCAAGGAACCGCTTGTGTCCGGCGAGAACGCCATCCAAACGCTCAGAATCGCTGAGGCCGCCCTGGAGTCTGTGAGGTCTGGGAAGAAGGCGCAGGTGGACCAGCCTTGACGAAGGTCCTAGTTACAGGCAGCTCCGGCCAGCTTGGGTCGTTCGCGTGCGAGCTGCTGCTCAAAAGCAACGGCGTCATGGGTTTGGACATACGGCCTCAACCCCATGAGCAGCTCAAAGAGATCTCCACTCTGGGCGACATAACGAAGCCGACCGATGTCAGAAAGGCGGTCAGGGGAGTTGACGCAGTCATCCACTGCGCAGCGCAGGTGAGCGTGGAGAAGTCTATCCAGGATCCT
>JBASRQ010000046.1:0-3467 GCA_049273895.1 Thermoplasmata archaeon | reverse complement strand
ACTGAGTATCGGAATATCCCGCCTTCTAGTTCGTCGAACAGACCCTCTGTCATTCGGTCGAGTGTGTTGGCGACGGCCGTTGCGAGTTCATTGTCGCCGTTGCGCGAATACCTCTGTAGTAGGAGGTCCACGACTTCCGGATGCGGGAACTTCGGTGCGACTCCGAAACCTCCGAATTCAACGTCGTATGCAGCGAAGATGTCCTCGAAGAGAGTCGCCAAGAACTCATCGTCAGCGGACTGCTTCTTCTGCGTCGATTTGGAGATGTCGAGGTACTGGAGTCGACCCCTTTCGAGTGCAGAATCTATCTCCCCAGAAGCCTTGGCTCTAAGTATCGCCTTGATCACTCTCTTCATGTCAGCGGGTGGAACATAGGTTGCTCCCCAGACGGATTCCCCTAGATCTGAGAGGAACGCGGTGGTCGGGAACCCTCCCCTGTTGTATCTCTCTGATATGTCAGGCCTCTTGTCGATGTCGACTCGCACAGGGACGAAATCCTTGTTTATCGTCTTCACTATCTCAGGGTCCGAGTATGTGGTCTCGTCCATCACATGGCACCAGTGGCACCAGACGGCGCTGAGGTCTAGCAGTACAAGCCTGTTGCTCTTGCTAGCCTCATCGAACGCGTCTCTCGACCAGTCCCTCCAATGAATTCCAATGACCTTTGAGTCACTTCTGTCCTGTTCTGCCATCTACCCTCTAGCACACTCGCCTCTGGAGAATCTAGATAGTCCCGAACAGCTAGGGGCTGACAGGCACGCGATAAGGCCAACCTAGCGCCTCCTTGGGCTATTGTACGACGCAGGCACAGCGCTGATTGACGGACTCCCGGGCCATCTTTGGAGGCATTTCGGCGAGGAAGCAATGTGACCACTGTCGCTCGATTGTGACCATCGAGGACACCCGACCGTCCACGTTGATTGGCATTCGGGCTCAAACGACATTAATATATACGATTCTCGGCAGTGTGTGAATTTGAAACCTTGGCTGCACCCCCAAGACAGGGTAAGCTTAGGAGTTCGATTCAAGGAAGGTTTTGAGATATGAACAAAGGGCACGCTCTGCAGACACTGTTTGCCATTCTCTTGTGTGCGTCGATGATTTCGAGCTTGCTGGTCCTAATGCCGTCCCGGTCGGCTGCTGCGCCGACTGACGCGTGGATCGAAGGCACGGTCACCGATGGTGTGAATCCGATCGAGAACGTGTACATCCTGTATATGCCAATGATGTCAAGTGGGGGCGTCATGGGTTCTGGATGGACTGACGCCACGGGCCACTACAATGTGACGGTGATCGGAGGAGGCCAGTACCTCGTAATGGGCTTTCACGGCGGCTACTGGGCAGTGAATGCGAGTGTCTCGCTCAACTCGGGTGAAACGTCAACTCACGATTTCGTCATGAACTCGATAGCTCCAGCTCTCGATGACGTCGTGCTCCGAGGCCAAGTGACCGACGAGCTGGGGAACCCCGTGACCGTGGGCAACGTGATTGGGTACGTGTACGATCCAGTCAACGGTGGCCAGGGCGCGCCGAAGTATGGAAACTTGACAACCACAGACGCCTCCGGGAACTTCTCCGTTAATGTGACCGCCAGCGCGATAGGTGGAGGCGTTGCAGTCTTCGACGTCCCCGGATACCCGATGGGGGAGAACGCCACTCAGGACCCATTCGTGTCCGGTCAGACCTACTGGTTCAATGTAACTCTCCAACCTCTGTCCTACACGGACGACGCACTGATCTACGGGATCGTCACGGATGCCACGACTGACCTTCCGCTCGAAGGCGTTCTAGTGAGCTTCCAGTCTATGAACATGTGGAACCAGCAGAGCAGTTACTCAAACATGACCTTCACTGACGCCTCCGGACACTACGAAATGAACGTGACGAACGGGACGGCCAACATATGGTTCTCCAGCAGCGGGTACTCGATGTATCAGTACAGCGGGGTCTCTGTGCCCGCAAACAGCTCGCTCGAGTTCAACGCGCAGCTTCTGCCCACGACAGCAACGATCAGAGGGAACGTGACCGTGGTCGGGACAGGCTCCCCGATCGCCAACGCGCGCGTGTTCCTCACCGATGGCGGGGGCAACTTCTCGATGGCCTTGACGAATGGCGCCGGCCAGTACTTGCTCAACGCGTTCAGCGGCTCGGGCTTGGGATTGGGCGCCGAGGCAGACGGGTATAGCCGGAACATGACGATCGTCAACGTGACGGACGGCGACAATCTCTGGTACGACTTCGGTCTTAGAGCAGTGGACGCATGGTTGGCGGGCAAGGTCACAGATGCGATATCTGGTCTGCCGATAGAGAACGCGGGTGTGTGGCTCCACAACGACTACTTCCAGAATTGGATGCCGACCAATGCCACCGGCGACTACAACTTCACCCAGGTCGTTAGCGGCAGCTTCACGATAGACATCAATGCTATGAACTACATGTCGTACTCAGCTAGCATTGATGTGCTTTCAGGTGGAAACGTTTACAATGCCACCCTGATGCCCTGGAACATCCCGAAGACGTGCAAGCTCTGGGGCTACGTGAACGACAGCGGTAGCCTCACCGGCATTGCCAACGCCCAGGTGGAGATTGGAATCGGTCCCCCCGATTACCGGGAGTACAATCAGACGTGGACGGACGGGACAGGATACTACGAGATGTGGGTGCCTCCGGTTGAGCTGCTGTACGTCGCTAGCGCTAACGATTACAAGCACGGCGAAGGAAGCTTCGACGCCTCTGGGCTGACTGAGTTCAGGCTCGACGTCCTCCTGGACACTGACCTGTGGGGTCCAAATGTGACCTACGACCAGACAGTTCTAGAGAATGTGACATGGTTCAATCCGACGTTGTACAACATCGTTGTGCAGGACATCGATCCCGAGTTCTTCGCGCTTGCGCAGTTCATGTACAGCGAGAGCGACCTCGGGTATGACTACTACTACATGATAGCGATGATTTCGTACTCGTTCAACCCGCTCTCCCAGAACGCGAACAACCTCCCGTACATGCAGATGGGCGACACGTACACCATCACGTACCAGTGGGACACCACGGTGGCCAGTGCTGGATGGCTCTGGAACATGACCGACCAGCAGTACCTCGGCGTATGGCAGTTCTGGCAGGGGCCAGATGTGTACTATGCCATACGCGCGTACTATGCCAACGCCAGCATGACGGGTTGGGAGCAGGGCACTGCATTCTTCGACGGCAGCACCGGCTATTTCCTCTGGTTCTCTTTCGACAACGGCATGCTTCCCGCGGCGTATCCTTCCGATCCGACTGGCATCATAGGTCCTCAGGTGTCCGAAATACAAGTGGACCCGATTAGTGGCTGGTGGACTTGGATCGGCGGAGTCATGATGGGTGAATGGGACGTTGTCGGGTTGAACTTCACGCCAGATACGCTGGGTCCCAGCGGGGAGTATGCAAGCGTGTTCTCCGCGAGCGACTTCGGAAACCATGGCTGGGGC
>JBASRQ010000012.1:0-7225 GCA_049273895.1 Thermoplasmata archaeon | reverse complement strand
ATCGTAGACGTCGCCTTCGCCGCCTGGATCCCGGCAAGCTTCGATGCAGTGATGACATCACCTTTCTTGACTCGGTTCGACGAGATGGCTTCGAGAGTGGACTTCTTCAGCCTGAGAAATCCCTCTGCGCTCGCCACTCTCTTCACGACATCCTTATCGCCGATATCCACCATCCTTGCCATCAGATCACGCTTCTGCTTCCGTCCATCGGTGCTTATGCCCAGAATACTCCTTCTTCCAGATCGGGGTTGTCTTCTTCAGCTCGTCGATGATGAATTCGCAGGCAACAAAAGCGTCCTTTCGGTGGGCCGCGCTCACGGCGATCACGACGATCATATCGCCCACTTTGAGCTTGCCGATCCGATGCGTTACGGACACCTTCTCGATTTCAAACCTGTTGAGAGCCAGCTCGGAGATCCTGAGGAGATCCTTCCTTGCGAGGTCCATGGCTGATTCGAGCTCCATGCGAGTGATCTTCACACCTCCCGTAGAATCCCGAACTGTCCCGACGAATGTGACTGTCCCTCCGGCTGACTTGGAGGCGACTGAAGAGACGACCTTCACGACCGATATCGGGTTCTTCGTGATCTTCACAGACGCTCTCATGAAGTCGTCAACTCCAATATGGCCTCCGGTTCGCAACTGCCTTAAGGAAGAGCTCTTTCAGGTGCTCATCAGTGGCGCCATCTCTCAGAGGCGTCAGAAGATCAACTTCGCCATTCCTGTCGAGAAGGCACGGCTTCAGCTTGCCGTCACTTGACATCCTTATGCGGGTGCAATTGGAGCAGAATTCGGTGTTGTGCATCGGCCTGACCACCTCCACCGTGACGAAGCCCCCGTTCGCCCTGACTCTGTACCTCTTGCGTCTGTGCAGCTCATTGACTGAAGTCTCGGCCGACTGCTTCGCAAGCATCTCTTCGGTCGACTTGAGGGAGTAGTACCTCTGACTGAAATGACGACCACTCGCGTTCTCCCTGTCAGCTTCATACTCAATCAACTGGAGGACCGCGCCAACGCTTCCGCAGAAATCCATCATTGACTGGATCTCTCCGTCATTCTCGCCTTTGAGGACGACCATATTCACCTTGACAGGGTTCAGTCCCGCATCGACCGACGCGGCAATGCCCCTTACGACCTTAGCGGAGAGGTCTACTCCGCACAGTTCGGAGTAGAGATTAGGGTCCAGAGTGTGCAGACTCACATTGACGCGCCTAAGCCCCGCCTCTTTCAGGGATTCGGCCATCTCAGCCAGATGCGAGCCGTTGGTTGTCAGAGAAACCTCAGCCACCAAGGGCGAGGTTCTTGAAACAATGTCAACGATGTCCTCTCGAAGAAGAGGTTCGCCTCCCGTCAGTTTGACCTTCCTGACCCCCATAGAAGCGGCAATCCGCACCATCTGCTCGATCTCTCTCGGAGACATCTCCTTCGAAGAAGGGCGCTGGCCTTCCCTGTGGCAATGAGAACACGCGAGGTCACACCTCTGTGTGACCGAGAGCCTTAGGCTTCTCACCTCGCGACCGTAGTGGTCAATCACGGGTTTGTGTGCGACTGACTCGCCCTTGGAATCAAGCGACATGCTCGAAAATGCATATCGCCACTGGATTATAAGAGTTGCTCTTGCTAATAGCGTCATTTGGCAGAACTGGCAACAAATCGACATGTTTTTATAAGACATCGCGAATACGAGCCAGTGGGAAGGGAAAGCTCAGGGACAGGGATGCGCGAAACAGTTCGTTCTTGGGAGACGCCTAGTCTCAGCCAAGGCAGCGTCAAGATCCTGCCAGTGGAGGACGTTCTAGATATTCTCCGTCTAATTCTGAGGGTCGAACCGCTGGACGTTCTCCTGCAGAAAATCGTGGACACGATCTCCGACGCCTTCGGGATGAAGCGCGTCAGTCTCGGAGTCTTCGATGAGAAGACGGGGCTGTTCTGCCCAAGAGCTTTCCACGGCTATCCGCCAGAGAATGTCATCGCCATCAAGAAGCACGCCTACACGCTCGAGAGAATGAAGACGGACCTAAGGCCCGAGTTGAAGATTGGACGGAGCAGTTATTACGTCAGAGCAGAGGATCAAGACATCGCGTACAACGACGAAACGGATTACGTCATGAACGCGGAACTCGTCGATGCTGTTCGGAACTCTCCGTCGGACTGGCACGAGCTGGACTACATCGACTTCGTCATGACCGACCGGCTCGGCAATTGGATCGGGTGGATAGGGATCGACGAGCCTTCCGACAGGATGGTCCCGTCAAAGGATGTTGTTGATAGAGTCCAGATCCTCACCGACCTGGCAGCGATCGCCATCGAGAACGCCAAAACCTACGAAGAGGCGGTGAACGCCATGAACGATTCCCAGGGATACCTGGACCTGATCGTGCACGATATCGGCAATTTGGTCTCCCCGATGCTCTATTACTTGAACACAATCACATCTAGCGACCTCCCTGAAGAAAGGCGGCTGGGAAACGCGAAGAATGCAGTTTCAGTCGGTGAGTCCATAAGGAGTCTGGTTGACAACGTCAGGAAGTTCTCGGAGGTCAGGGCATCTGAGAGCCTACCCCAAGAGAGATACTCCCTAAAGGAAGTCATCCAGGAATGCATCCCAGCATTGAGGCGCAGCCATCCGACGAAGAACGTGATAGTGAACATCGACTGCCCGGAGCCGGCAAGCCCGATACTGGCCGATGTTTTGATTCACGACCTGTTCATGAACATCCTGAGCAATGCCGTCAAGTACAGCCATGGACCCACGGCAGAGATTGACGTCAAGATCATCGAGGGATACAGCGCGATGACAATCAGGATTGAGGACCACGGAAGAGGCATCCCCGACTCCAAGAAGGGCCAAGTATTCTCCAGATTCGCAAAGCGCCCAGAAGGTTTCCAGGGGACGGGGCTCGGGCTTTCAATCGTCTCCCTTCTCGTAGAGAGATACAATGGGCTTATCACCGTTGAGGACCGGATCTCTGGAGATTGCTCGCAAGGCGCATGTTTCCAGGCATCATTTCCCAAGTTGCTGGCAGCTGATAATCGGTCGCCTTCCAAGTAGCCGCTAAGAAAAGTCATTTATGGCGACTTCCAGGTCACTGCCCGAAAAACATAAGCCTCAGCAGCCAATCATCAGCTCTCAGGAGGGAGAGGCCGACGAAGAAACCAGAGTTGAGACGAACGACCGACTATGCTGCCATGGTCAAGCTTGGAAGAGAGTCCGGTCTCGAGGGCGGTCATCTGACAGACATTGTCGGCGCGTTTGGATTCTTTCTTGAGGGCAGGCTCGTCGGCTGCGTGGCGCTCAAGAGGCAGGATCAGCTCTTCACTATCGAGTGCCTGGCTGTGGCGAAGGAAAGCAGAGGCAAAGGACTTGGGCGATCCCTGGTCGAGGCCATCGAGGGCGAAGCAAGAACGAACGGCGCGAAGCGGCTCTGGGCCATAGCGCGCCAACCAGTGTTCTTCGAGAGGATTGGCTACCGTCTTGGTTCTGCGGGCGAACCGGGCGCTCCGAGTGACAATAGCTGCGCCGATTGCCCTCAGTACAAGAAATCGTGCTTTCCCGCTATTGTCGTCAAGGACCTTTGAATGACGACAAGGAACCGGAATCCATCCGACACGCTTAAGTAGAGTCTTGGTTTTGGCCTCGAGCGACGGGAAGGGCACAAATCAATGATTGTCAGCGAGAAACGCATCAAGGCCTGCGCGAGGAGCATCGTCATGACATCCAACGTCAGCAAAGGCGACGGGGTAGTGATCAGAGGCGGTGCACACACTCAGGCCCTTCTTGAGGAGATCGCGCTGGAATGCTTCAGGAAGGGGGCGACTCCCTCGATCCTCACGACCTCAGATAGGTTCCTCAAGAAGGTGTACAGCGAGATCCCGGCGAAAACGCTGGCAATCACTCCGAAGCAGTATGTTGGCATGGTAAAGGCCTGTGACATGCTCGTCAGCATCGAGGAGATGGAGGACCCGAGAATCGCCGAGCATTTTCCGAGAGAGAAGCTCCAAGCTAGACAGAGAGCAATGCTTCCTGTCCACGACCTGATATTCCATCCAGCCAAGGGGAAGAAATGGCTCTTCGCCGGCTGGCCTACCAAGGCAGCGGCAAAGCGCTACGGCATCAGCTACGACGATTTCGAGAAGATCGTGATAGGCGGCACAGCCGTGTCACCGGCTCATCTCATGAGGGCCGGCAGGAAGCTGAACAGGAAGTTCGTGGATGCCTCTTGGGTACATGTCTGGGACACCAAAGGTACAGACTTCAAGGTCAAGGTCGAAGGACGGCGACGGAACATCGATGACGGGATCATCAGCAAGGAGGACTATGATGCGGGAGACCGAGGGGCGAACCTTCCTGCAGGTGAGCTGTTCATTGCACCCCACGAGAACGCCGGAAGCGGAACCCTCTACTGTCCAATCACGAGCGACAGGATCTCGGACAAGCTCGTGAGGGATGTTCGACTCGAGTTCAAGAACGGCAGACTGCTGCTGGAGAAGACGACCGCAGGGAAGAACGGTGACGCTCTTCGAGCGAGCTTCAAGGAGTGCGAAGAGATCGACAAGGGCAAGTTCGATCCTGTTAGAACAAGCAACCTCGCCGAGCTCGGAATAGGCTTCAATCCGAGCATCAGAAAAGCCATAGGCTACGTATTGACGGATGAGAAAGTGATCGGGACAGTGCACCTGGCTTTCGGCGCAAACAACACGTTCGGAGGCACATCAGAATCGACGATGCACTGGGATTTCGTCACTGCGCCGGGCGTCAACATAGATGTTGAACGTGTCGACGGAAAGATCGTTAGCGTCATGGCGAAGGGCAGATTCGTATAGGATTTATGCTCGACCGCTCTCACTCGCATACTCTACGGCCTGCAGCTCTCGCCTCTTCCGACACGGACTCCATTCTGGCACTCAGATCAGGATCGTCGGTGTTGTTGAGGAGCACTTCACCGGCGTACTCATAGTCGATTGCGGAGAAGAAGGCCTTCACGACATGGATTGCCGATTCGAAGACTATCGGCTTGGTGGAGCCCGCGCACGAAACGAATAGGCCCTTGGGCATCCTGCGGCCTTCGTAGGCTCTTCTCTTCATGACGTATTTCTCGTACCAGAAGCACTGACATCGGTCGATCATCGCCTTGGTCTGAGCAGTCACATCCATGAAGAATATGGGGGAGGCCAGAACAATCGCGTCGACCTCTCTGATCCTCTTGTAGATCTTGCTCATGTCGTCCCTGTGTTGCACGCAGTCAGTCCCGATCTCGCATTCCTTACATTCTGTGCAGGGGTGGATTTCCATCCGTGCAAGGTCCAGACGTTCGACCTCGGCTCCTGCTCTAGATGCACCATTTAAGACGGCATCCAGGAGAATCGCTGTGTTGCCTTTGACGCTTGGGCTTCCGAGAATGCCTAGGACCGTTTTGACCATGACCGCCTCTCCGAGTTCGGCATGCAGGCCCAACGAAAGACCAAGGGTTATTTGTAGTTGCTGGCTTTGACCTCCGCAAACTTAATCGGAGCCGCGTCCATTCGCAGTTCGGTCTGATACTCTTGTCGGACAGAAGGTTCGTTGGCAGAGGCGTTATCGTCACTGGCGGCGCCTCTGGGATCGGAAGAGCGACCGTAGAACGCTTTCTCGAGGAGGGAGCGAAGGTAGCCATCATCGATGTGTCGAAACGGAGCGGTGATGAGACCGTGAAGGAGCTGAGACGAAAGGGCCACGACCCTGTGCTCCTGATCGGGGATGTGACCGACTCGAAAGAAGTCAAGGAGATGGTCGGACTTGCCAGGGGCCGTCTGGGAAGAATAGACGTGCTGTTCAACAACGCAGGGATTCTGGTCGAGGGGACAGTGGAGGATGTTACCGAGCGCGACTGGGACCGAATCATGGCAGTCAATGTCAAGGGCGTCTTTCTGATGTCGAAGGAAGTGATCCCGATCATGCTGAAGCAGAAGAAAGGCGTCATCGTGAACAACGCATCGTGCAGCGGACTCGTCGGCGACAGGAACGCCATCGCATACAATACTTCCAAAGGAGCCGTTGTTCTAATGACCAAATGCCTGGCACTGGACTATTGCAGAAAGAACATAAGGGTCAACTGCGTCTGTCCGGGTGAGATTGACACCCCCATGTTCAGACAGGAGGCGCGCGCGCGGAAGATGCCCGTCGAGGAGTATCGCAAACAGCTTTGCGAGTGTCATCCGATCGGAAGACTGGGAGTGCCCAGGGAGGTCGCGAATGCCGTCCTCTTCCTCGCCTCAGACGATGCGAGCTTCATCACTGGCACCGCATTCTCAGTCGATGGCGGATACACCTGCCAGTGACCATTGCCCGCACCCCTTCCATTCCTCGCTTCGGGTGTCTTCCATTTCTGACCTATCCGAGCCCGACCGCCTAAAGGTTTAAGGGGAGCCACAGCATTCTTCGCGCAGACGAGGAAAGGCCGATAGGAACCAATAGAGATGATTTGGGCCTTCGAGAAGGAGGAATGAATTTGGCATCACAGAAGTTGAAGGATTTGTTGAACGCAGCGATTGCGCGCGAGATCCAGGTCTCAATCCAGTACATGTGGCAGCATGTCCAGTGGATGGGAGTAGACCACTTCGCGGTGAGCGACAAGTTCAAGGAAATCGCGGTTGAAGAGATGAAACACGCGGAGAAGATCGCCGAGAGGCTCTGGTACCTTGAAGGCGTGCCAACCACGAAGCCCACGCCCATCAAGGTCGGCGGCGAGCTCTGGGAAATGGTGGACTTCGACATCAAGGCCGAACTTGAGGCGATCGAAATGTACAAGAAGATCGAGAAGGTCGCCGACGCGGAGCGCGATCCGACCACGAGGTTCATCTTCGAGGGGATCCTGGAGCAGGAAGAGGACCACCACGACTTCTTCACATCGCTGAAAGAGAAGGCTAGGAAGAAGTGAAAACGCTTTTCACGCCAGTTGCGCTTCACAGCGCAACATCGATTCTATTTCATTTCGACTGCTAGTCCGCAGTCTGCTTTCTCTGAGAATGCACAGTCTCGGGGAACAGCACGTGCTGTCCCCCGTTGTGAGGTTTGACAAGCCCACTTCAGGCGCTCTTTCTTCTCCTTCCGAATAGCTTCCTCTTGAATGCCTTGATCTTCTGCCTCTGGATCGCCTCGGTCGGGTTCAGCTTCTTGGGGCACACTTCGACGCAGTTGAACTGCGTGTGGCATCTCCAGACTCCATTCTCGCTCTCGATTATGTCC
>JBASRQ010000217.1:0-1946 GCA_049273895.1 Thermoplasmata archaeon | reverse complement strand
CCTATTGGCTTTTCCTACCGTGTCCGTTCGGAAACAGTCAGTTGCGAGCCAGCGAGATGGGCGAAAGGGTCAATCAGCAGGAATTGACTCCGGACGACATTGCAATAGTAGAGAAATGCATCTCTGACGAGATCGCGCACCACTATGGGTTTTCAGAGTATATGGCCTTTCTCGAATCCTTGGGCTGTGATGGCACCTCTCACATGGTAGTCGGACAGGGTTCCTCAGTCTGTCGGCAAAACAACGGCCGGGCAAACGCTACACGGACTTCCGATTTTCCCCGAAAACGGAAGTTTCTGCGCACTGTACCATTCTGTTGAGTATTCTTAATCAGTGATCTGGATACTCTCTATTGTGGGGTTCTTGGGGGCGAAATAAGGGGGAAATTCTGGCGCTCGTGCGGTTAAATAGTAGGTGTGACTGACTAAGTCCCCAAGGTATCGACATGAACGAAGGGATGGCAACAAGGCCAAGTGTGTTGGGCGGCAGAATCGTGTTTGATGCACACACCCTGCAGGTCACAGAACTACGCTTCGCGCTATCCCCCCTCCATACTCCATCTGAACGAGTCAGGAGAATCCCGGGACGACCTGACCGCCTCGGGCTTGGCTCGCTCTTGAGTGGCTCTTCCCGAGCAGGGGGTGAATCCGCCATGGGAAAAACATCTGTTCCGATAAGGGCTCCTTTACTCGAGCGTGTCAAAGCGATCGCCAAGGTTGAGGGCATGCCCGTTCAGGAACTTGTCGACTACATCCTCAGGTCCTTCACGGACGAGTACGACTTCGAGGAGGAAGAGGCCGACGAGGACTCCGACGAGGAACTCTCAGACGAGGACGTCGAATCTGAAAGTCAGGATGAAAAGACCTGAACCCAGTCTACACCAGACAAGTTAGTCTGAGATAGACCAAACCCCTTCCACTTTTCTTGGCCTTTCCCAAAAGACCTCTACTATGAAGCCCGGTCTGACGCCTGACTGGCTCGCTACACTAGAAACGGTCTGACCGTCGATGGGCCGTGATAACCCCATCTTCGAGGGAGCAGGGAGAAGGAATGACCCCGTCTTGTGTAGGCGGAGTCAGGCGCCAATCGTAGAACGGAGAACATCATTTACGGCTGCAGGTCGCGGAGGCGATTAATTGACGATTTCCGGCGACTTGCTGGCTCGGAATTGGATGGAACTCCGCCAGGTCCACTATAGCACTCGGAAAAGCCCATAGGGGAGGAAACGCAATCAGAATTATGTTCTCATACAGGCCGAGGAAAAGACCATACGGGCGTGAGGACGATACCGAATCGGTGACGAGTCTGGGGAGATCATGGGCTTGGAAGGTTGTCGTAGTAGGCATTTTGATTGCAGCGATCGGAGCAGGCGTCGGCATTGAGGCGCAAATTGCCGCTGATAAGACACCGGAGTTTCCGAATGACTTTCCGAATGACCTGTATGGTTATGTTTTGATGACAATCCTAATGTTCGCGCTATGTCTAGGCTTTGCGCTCTATCTAGTGTATCCAAGAGCGCTCCAGATGTCGAAGGAGGTGCCGAAAGGGAAAGCAGTCAGCAGAGCCGACTTGTTACTAGATGACCAAGACAGACTGGACGACTACATGGCAGGCACAAGTGGAAAAGGTGACTCTTTGGTTTATTCCATGCTCCTGTATCAGCATTCTGCGGCCGGCGACCGAGCGAATGGTGCTGAAAGGGGATCCAGAATCGCTCTTGGCTTCGCGGTTGCGGCGTTGATAACAATCCAACTCGACAATCACTTTCTGATTTGGGTTCTTGTCTTCCTTGGCACAACAGCGCTCACCAACAGTATGGTCTGGGGCCCGAGTTTCGTTCGCTGGCTCAGGAATGAAGATAGAGCTTGAGGACATAAACCAATTTCTGTTTCCCGTTGGGAAAAGCCCATAGGGGAGGAAAGGCGATTCTGTCCTGACCGAGGAAC
>JBASRQ010000216.1:0-4642 GCA_049273895.1 Thermoplasmata archaeon | reverse complement strand
GAGTATCTCAGTGTCCACGGCCATGTCGTAACAGAAGGGGATTTTTCAAACTATCGCCTCATCGGCGATGAAAGGCCGATTGGTAAGGAGGCGAAAAGAGTTCAGGCCATTGCAGCAGATGTCTGATTGAGGATTAGCTAGATACTAGAATTCAAACCTGGCCAGGGCAGGCCAGATTTCCAGGGATGGAAGGGCGAAAATGAAGAAGAATCGAGCGGTTGGCAAATTCATTGAGCATTCTAATATCAGTGCGCTGTGTAGCAAGACTAGCGGAATCATAGGAAATGCCCTGAAGGTTTCGAGGATGCGCTTTGGCGCATGAAAGGCGCTCAGCAAACCCCACTATTCTACTTCGTCGCGCTCACACGTTCTGCCTGCGACATATATGCCAGCTTCTCAACCTTCTTCATATCGAGACCGAGTCCATCGGCCACTCGTTGGCCGTAATTCGGATCCGCCCTGAAGAACAGGGCTGCCTGCCGTAGTTGTATGCGTTTCTGCGCCCCGCCGAGGTGGCTCACGATGTTGCCCACGAGATTCGCGCGATCCGTCTCGATCATCACATCTCTGTATAGGTTACCTGCCTGCACGAAATCATCGTTGGGGTGCGAATACGGGTGATGATCGGCCTTCCCAGACACCTCGAATGAAGGCTCCTTCATGGAGATGTCCGGCCCAGGTCCGTCGAAGCTGTTCGGCCAGTAGTTCGGACCTGCGCCTCCTCCGGAATCAGTGCGCATGAAGCCGTCACGCTGATAGCTGCGCTCCGGCGCGTTCTTTGGCGCGTTCACCGGTATGAGATGATAGTTCGGCCCCAGTCTGTGAAGGTGCGTGTCATGGTATGAGAACAGTCGCGCTTGGAGCATCTTGTCGGGAGAAGCGGCAATGCCAGGCACCAAGTTGCTCGGGGAGAAGGCCGCTTGCTCGACCTCTGCGAAGTAGTTCACCGGATTCCGATTCAGCACTAGTTTGCCGACCTTGATCGGCGGGAAATCTCCATGGGGCCAGACTTTCGTGATGTCGAGTATGTCAAATCGATAGTCCTTCGCCTGTTCTGGAGTCATTATCTGCATCTCGAGAGTCCACGATGGATATTCTCCTCGTTCGATCGCGTCGTGCAGATCCCTCGTCGCATGATCAGGGTCTTTGCCACGCATGACCTCGGCTTCCTCCCTTGTCAGGTTCTTTATGCCCTGATCCGTCTTGAAGTGATACTGGACCCAGTAGTAATCCCCCTTTTCGTTGTACCACTTGTAAGTATGACTGCTGTACCCGTTCATGTGTCGGTAGGTGGCGGGAATGCCACGATCAGAAAACAGTATGGTAACCTGGTGAATTGATTCTGGCGTGAGGGACAGGAAGTCCCAGAACATGTCAGGATTCTTCAGGTTCGTGGCTGGATTCCGCTTCTGAGTGTGTATGAAATCCGGAAACTTCATTGGATCCCGGATGAAGAAAACAGGGGTGTTGTTACCTACGAGATCATAGTTGCCATCCTCAGTATAGAACTTAATGGCGAAACCTCTCGGGTCACGCTCGGAATCAGCTGACCCCTTCTCTCCGCCAACAGTCGAGAACCGCACGAAAACCTCTGTCCGTTTTCCGACTTTAGACAAGAACTTCGCCTTCGTGTACTTGGTGACGTCTGCTGTGACCTCGAAGTATCCTCCTGCACCAGCTCCTTTCGCATGAACGACTCGCTCCGGGATTCGCTCACGGTCGAAGTGGCCCAATTTCTCCAGCAAGTGGACATCTTGCATGAGGACGGGGCCTCGTTCTCCAGCGGTCTGACTGTTCTGGTCATCTCCCACAGGTATTCCAAAGGCTGTCGTGAGCTTCTTTCTCTGCTTTTCAGTGCCTGCCATTTCTTCACCGCCACGGAAGTGGAAACGATAGAGATAGGCTTGCTACAATAACATTGTGACATACAAGTTCGGTCACTAATCTCTGAAGAGTATTGAAAACTCGAAGCGAGAGCTTGGCTTGTAGATTGACTGTGCTACTGATGTGGAGCTTTCGCGCCCTGGCTGCTTCGAGGACGCCGAAGACTTGAGGAACGCGCTTAAGATCAATCCTGAAGCGGACACTTGCGGCCTCTGTGGTGAAGATTGCCCAGTCTCAACTCTTGCTCTATCGTTCGCGATGGATAACTTGCGAGCGGTTCAAGCCCTCTGGAAGAGACGATGATCAAGGACAAGTGAAATAGTCGACGAGGAGTTCGGCCCCATGCGACAATAATCTGATTAAGAGAGAGCCAGCTATTTGTGTTCATATGCGACTACCGCAGAAAAAGATGATGCAGAAAGGGTTTTCGACGAGCCTTAGGCCATCATTCACAGCTTCAATACGCTCTTCGCCTTCTGCTCATCGCTCACGGCGAGGGCGACATGCACGTTCTTTCCTTCCTTGTCCAGCATGTATGCTGCGTCGATGTTTATGCCCTCATTCGCCAGCACCCTCGAAATCCGAGCGAGCTCCCCAGGCCTGTCCACCAGCTTCGCAACGAGCAGGTTCCTCTCGGAAAACTCCATGTCCGCTCGCTTCAAGGCCTCTCGGCTCTTGGTCGGCTGGTCAGTGACCAGACGCACGACCTCCGCCTTTGGCTCTGTTGAAACGGTCCGTATATTGACGCCGCCTTTGTGCAGAGCCTCGGTGAGCCGAGCGAGCTCCCCGGGTCTATTGGGAAGCTTGACGCTGAACTCAGTCTCCATGTTCCATTCCTCCTCCAACTAGAGCAAGAACTCATGGCAACCCGGTCGCCAGAGGCGGCGGAAAGCCAATCCATCTTGTTCCAGTGCTCTACTAGTCTGCGCGGTCATTGTATTTCAAGTTGCCCACGGCTGAAGGCCCCAACGTTCAAATGTGGCGTATAGTCGGCAAATGCTGTCCACGGTTCCATGTTCGAAATTGGCAGCCTAGCTTGGTTGCTCCTCAGCAACTGAAACCCAAGAAAGCATCGTTCAGCGCAGTAATCTCTAGGTCGAATGATGACCAGAACGAGTTCAAGCCGGGCTCATCGCGAAAAGAGAGCTTGAGTGTGGCAGGGAAGAATTTCAGACAAATAGCGATTCCACGGAGCAACATTTGATTAATCATGTGTAATCCTATTAGTCCGAGGAGACGCACAGATGCGATGCCCTCGCTGCGGTAGAAGAATCGGGTTCAATGAGAGGGGAAATGTATGCCAGAGATGCGGTGCCTGGCTGTTGAAGCGTCCCCCGAGTGAACATGAGCTGGAACACATGCGCAGGGGGCCAGGGAAGGATGACTTCCTGAACGATTTCCCGTGGATCGGCGGCTCGCCGGGCCGGAGGGCGATGCGATTCACGGCGATTTGGATACTTGCCCTGGTCTCTCTCGCTATGGGGATCCTGATATCGTTCATCACGATGCATTTCGTCCTCGCCGTCGTCCTGATTCTCGTGACGGCCCTTGTCGGCACTCTGCCCCAGTTCTTCCTCATCGGGTCGAGGATCTGATTCGAGCGACGACTGCCGATGACATCAGAACGATCCCATGTCAGGCTCGATGACGGAGTGGCAGCCTCTGCGCCCGCTTGATGGGCGCCGGGCAGACGCTCTCATTTCGACTGGTGCTAGCGTCGCTCGTGGAAAGCGAAATGCCTCCCTACTCTTCAGTGCGCTTGATGATCTCCTCAAAGACAGGGATGTTCTTCTCGGGCAGATACGAACAGAACTTGACCGGATCCACAGCCTCTGGAGGCTTCACACCTTTGAGGTCGATTTCGCCTCGCCCGAACATCTCAACTGCGACAGCGACTGGCATGGCCGTTTGGTATGCGGTCGCATGGATGCCCGAGAGCTCGTATGCCTGTTCATGGGATATGTAGGTCCAAGTCCTGATGACCGTCTCCTCCCCGTCCATCTTCCCAGCGACCTCGGTCAGAACGCAGCAATTCCCCTTGAGTTTCCCTGCCAGATCGTCAGGTCTCGGCATCGTAGCGACCACAATCTCGATGGGCGCGACCTCCATGTTCCTTATTCTGACCTGCTTGAAGGAAAGAAGTCCGAGCTTCTTGAGGAACTGGACATATTCGATGAACTTCTCATCAAGGGTTATCATGAAGTCACATCTTTTGATCTTCTTGCCGATGAACCTCGGAACGTACTCACTCTCCTCGTGGTCGGTCATGTAGACCTTCATCGGGCCTATCGGGTCCGGGAATGAGTAGACCTCGCTGGTGCTCAGCGCAGGGACCCGCTTCCACCGGCCATTCTCATAGTAGAGCGGGTCCCTGATGCACTCCTCGATCATCGCATCGGGCGAGAAGTAGGTGGCGAACTCGTACCCTTCGAGCTTGCTGTTATCAGCATCGCGCACCCTGACATAGTCTACCGACTCCATCCTGTCAGCCGCACGCTTGGCGAACAGGTCGGAGGTGCCTGGGTCTATGCCCATGGAGCACAGCGCGAATATCTCCGCATCCTTGTACTTCTTGTCGTAAGTCTCCTGGTCCTCGAACATGGGGTGGCCGAACTCCTTGTCGCCAGTGGCCATGTCTACGTAGTTCGCGCCCCCCTTGAGACATCCTTCCATTATCTTGAGATTGAGGGCGGGGACCGTGCCGTTGACGAGTATGTCGACCTCCTGCGCGACCTTGGCGACCTCGTCGGGGTCCGAC
>JBASRQ010000212.1:0-15831 GCA_049273895.1 Thermoplasmata archaeon | reverse complement strand
CCTCCATCGATCCACCCTCTTTAGTTCAAATCACGAACACTCTACGTATATATGACCCTTTGTCGATAATTGTTTTTCAAAGCACTTTCGGGCCATCGGCAGAGACTCTGCAGGTCCAGACATCGCCGAATTCTCTGAGAGTTTCAGACTGGCCTCTTGTGTCTCCAACTGCGAAAACAGAGTTACCCAGCATCGCCATGCTGGCCAGTCCCAACTTCTGTGCGGCAGCCATCGCCTGCACGATCGTTTCGGATGCGAGACCTGATTCAACTGCAAAAGAGGATGAAAGCTTCATCAGTCTATCCAGCGTTGCGTCTCTCAGCAGCTCGTCCACCTTTCTTTCACCGCTCTTGTTTATTGCCAACCTCCTGACCGGATCTGCTAGCACTTCCTTCGTGAGGAGTTTTGAACCAACTACGGTAAGGGTGACCTCTGGCGTTCCATCGATCCTGAGAACCTCCCCTGCCGGAGGAAGCCCCGCTCTCTTCCTTATCGTGATCCCGCCTTTCCATAAGGCGGAGACGTCTCCGAGGCCCGTTGAGCACTGTATCTCGGCGATGTGAGCCGCCTCAAAGGCCTCTTGCCTGGTTCTTCCCAGCGTGTCGGCAAGGGCAATCGAGGCAGAGAGCGCGCCGGCTGCGCTCATCCCGAATCCCTGACTCTGCGGAAGGTCGAGGCTAGTGTCGACTGTGACCCTGAGTTTCTCGTTGCCGATGATTTGCGCTATCGCAGCTCGCGTGGTATCCGATCTCGCCCTCTTTCCGTCGATGTGGATCAATACTTCCTGTCTTTGCGCAGCCTCGACCTCCACCTCGGAGGTCGCCCCGCGCGTCAAACAGAGACCAGCTCCCCTCGACCCGGTCGAAAGAAGGTCTGCTTCCTCACAAATCTGGAAAAAACCGGTGACGTGCCCAGGACAGAACGCCTTCGCGTTCATCACATCAGCCTTACGACCTTGTCGATGATCTGGTCAGCGACATGGGATTTCGTGCCCTCCAGCTCTTCAGTGTCGCCGTTCTTCTGGACGAGCAGGACGCGAGTCCTTCCTGGCTTCACATGCTCCATCTTGTTTGCGACAACCATGCAGCACTTCGACCTCTTAATCAGCTTGAGAGATTCCTGAACTAGCTCGGTGTCCCCTATCTTCGTCTGTGCCTTGAACCCGACGACCAGCCTTGCCCTGACGTGGTCGATGAGTTTCGGATTCCTCCTCAGTTCAAGGCTGACCTTGGCGCTATCTGATGGTATCTTACCCGGGACCTTTCGAGGCGAGTAGTCCGATACCGCTGCTGGAAACATCACGATATCGAACCTCCTCCTTTGGATCATCCTCGACAGATCGTTGAACGAACGGTATCTCCTGGTGCTGATGTGTTCTGGCAGGTCGGCCTCCGCCCTGCCCATCCAAAGTTCGACGATCGCTCCCCTCTCGTGCGCGGCTCTGGCCAGCTCTACTCCAGTCTCGCCGGAGCTCCTGCTGGTCACGACCCTTATGTCGTCGATCGGCTCCTCCGTCGCTCCGGCGATGACGAGGACCTTGCGCCCAACCATGTCCCTCTTGCCGATCGCAGCGATAACTGAGGAAACGATGTAGTCGATCGAGGGCATCTTGGCCTTCGACTCTTGTATCTTCGGCTCGAGGAAGGTCACTCCTATCCTCTCGAGTTTCTTGATGTTCTCCAGAACTATCTTGTGTGCCATCATTGAGTGGTGCATTGCAGGGACAACAATCACAGGAATTCCAGTCCCCATGGCAGTTGTGGCCATCGTCGTCACGGACGTGTCGTCAATCCCGCATGCCATCTTGGATATCGTGTTCGCTGTCGCGGGCGCAATCAGAAGAAGATCGGCCCTGTCAGGGACGTCGCCGCAGAGGGACACATGCTGGACGTTCCCGTCGATTGCCGTGATGACCTCTCTGCCCGAGGCGAACTGGAGGGCCCATGGGTGCACGATCGTTTGTGCGTCCTTAGACATGACCACATGCACGTCGGCGCCATTCCTGATGAGCTCTCTGCATAATTTCACAGTCTCGACGGCCGCTATGCTGCCCGTCACGCCAAGGACGATCTTGCGGCCATTCAGTTTCCCGCTCTTTGAGCCCCTCAGATGATCCGCTGGATGCATAACACCACTTGTGAGTCTCCGCGACCCTTTAAATCTTCCTCTCCTTGACGAGGCTCAGCACCTCATCTGTGACTGACTGAAGGTCCTTCGCGCCATCCACCTTGACTATGGTCTTGTCGAGCTCCGCCAAACGAATGTAGTTCTTCTGCACCTTTCTGAGGAAGCCCAGCCGTTCAAAGCGGGAGAGCTCGGATCTGGTCCGTATCCGCTGGAGCCCCAGCTCTGGCGGAATCGTCAGGAACACCGTCAGGTCCGGGTGGATTGATATCCTGAGATTTGCCTCCAGCAGCCATTTGAAGGCGTCTCCCTCGAAAATGCCCTCAAGGCACGCAGTCTGATATGCCACCGTCGAGTGATAGTACCGGTCGCACACGACCGTCTTCCTCCGAGCCAGCCATTCAGCTACCTGCTCCGTATGCTGTGCTCGATCTGCCATGAACAGGAGAGCGTCAATGTATGGACTGATCTTGTGCCTGTCGCCCCTCCTCACGGCTTGGCCGATCCATGATTCCGTGGGCTCCCTTGTCAAAACGGCCCTGCTCCCCAGCCTCTTGACTAGCAGCCTTGCGACCGAGGACTTCCCGCATCCGTCTATGCCTTCTATGACCACGAATCCGCCCATGATGTCCGCCTTGGATTGCTCGATGAGCATAGATAATCATTTGCATCAGATTTTAACCTGGCCCTACCGATAGACTATAAGTACGCACAAGCACCTTACAGGCCAATTCAGGTGATGCCTCTGGTGGTCGCTTACGTGCTCATAACTACGGCAACTGGCAAGGAGGGCTTCGTGCTCGAACAGATGCGAAAGCTCCCGGGCCTATCGGAGGTGCACCAGCTTTTCGGCCAGTTCGACATGATTGCGAGGATGGAGACGAAGGACTACGATGTCCTGTGCGATGAAGTCCTTGGAAAGATACGGACCATCCCCGGCGTCACGGGGTCCCGGACTCTGATCTGCGCGAGGTTCAAGCGCGATTAGCCATCCGCATTCTTCTCTCGTAGGCGCGCCAGCTGAAAATCATATCCCTCGCGGCTTTTGCCTCGTCGAGTCTCCTCCTGGCCGTATTGTGAGGGGCGGAACGGAGCAGTTCCGGATCTTCCTTCAGTATGGCCTTGCACGCGTCCACGAACGTGTCGAGGGATTCCCGCGATTCAGTCTCCGTCGGCTCGATCATGATTGCCTCGTCGACTATCAACGGGAAGTATATCGTCGGCGCGTGGAAGCCATAGTCAAGCAGCCTCTTGGCGAAATCCAGCGTCCTGAGACCGTTCTTCTTCAACGGTCTTCCACTTAGGACGAACTCGTGCTTTCTCAGGTTTCCATACGGCAGCTCAAAGTCAGATTTCAGCTTCTCCTTGAGGTAATTCGAGTTCAGGACCGCGTTCTCCGAGATCTGCGCCAGACCTTTGCCGCCGTGCATCCTGATGTACGCGTACGCCCTGACGAGAACCGCATAGTTGCCGAAGAACGCCCTGACCTTTCCGATGCTTTTGGGCTTTTCGTAGTCCAGGGAATAAGTTCCATTGCTTTCCACGACACGAGGCACTGGAAGAAACCCCTCAAGCATCCTCTTCACGCCGACTGGCCCTGCCCCTGGGCCGCCTCCGCCATGTGGGGTCGCGAAAGTCTTGTGGAGGTTGAAGTGAACGATGTCGAAGTCCATCTTCCCGGGAGACGTCTTGCCCATGATGGCGTTCAAGTTCGCTCCGTCGTAGTAGAGCAACGCGCCAGCGTCGTGCAAGATCCCAGCGATCTCCTTGACGTTCTTTTCGAAGAGACCCAGTGTGTTCGGGTTGGTCAGCATGAAAGCGGCAGTGTCCTTCGATATCGCCGACTTCAATGCCTCAACATCGACGCAGCCTTCCTTAGAGGGCAGATCAAGGACATCGTAGCCAACCATTGCCGCGCTCGCAGGATTGGTACCGTGAGCGGTGTCTGGCAGAATCACCTCGTTCCTCCTCTCCCCGTTGGCCTCGTGATACGCTTTCACGAGCTGGATTCCCGTGAACTCGCCGTGTGCGCCCGCAGCTGGCTGCAGAGTCACAGCATCGACGCCGCCGATCTCGCACAGCATCCTCTCGAGCTCGTACATTAGCTTCAGTGCGCCCTGTATCGTCGACGGATCTTGCAACGGATGCAGGTCCGTGACCGAATTCCAGGAGGCAACCTCGTCACAAACCTTCGGGTTGTACTTCATTGTGCATGAGCCCAGCGGATAGAGGCCATTGTCGACGCCGAAGTTCATCTGTGACAGGTTGATGAAGTGCTTGACGACGTCCCTCTCCGGGAGATTGGGAATGTTGAGGTCCTTCCTCAGGATCTTCCCCGGAAGGAGGCTACGTACAGTTTGGTCGAGGTTCATTTGCTCGGAGGGCTTCTCGCAGTTCTCGAACAATGTCGGGACTTCGTGGACGGCCTGATGATACCTCAAAGGACCGCCCCCAACGCCTTGATGAGCTTGTCGTGATCTTGTCTGGTGTGCATCTCGGTGGTCGCGTATAGGGTTGCGTGCTTCAGCTCAGGGAACATCTTGTCGAGGACGAGCCCTCCTTGTACACCCTTGGATAGAAGTCCTTTGTGGATTCTCTCAGAGTCGATGTCAGATCCTACGACAAACTCGTTGAAGTGCGCGGACTTGAACTGCGGTGACCTAAGGCCCTCGAGCTGGTTTATTCGTGCAGAAAGGGAATGCATGTTTTCCACGTTCTTCGCTGCGATTTCCCTCAGTCCGTTGCGGCCGACAAGAGCCAAGTACGACGCCGCTGCCAGAGCAAGAAGGGCCTCATTCGTGCAAATGTTGGAGGTCGCCTTACTCCTGCGGATATGCTGCTCCCTTGTCTGAAGGGTCATGCAGTAGGCTCTCTTCCCCTCAATGTCATTGGTCATGCCTATCAGTCTACCGGGCATCTTCCGGACATGCTCTTCCTTGCATCCGAAGATGCCAATCATCGGCCCGCCAAGGTTCATCGGGGTACCGAAGACTTGCGCATCTCCCACAACGATGTCTGCGCCCATCTCGCCCGGCGGTCTGAGGAGAGCCAGCGACATCGGATTGACTCCGGTCACGAGGGTCTTGTTGCCGACAACCGCCCTGATCTCGTCAGCCTCGGTCTCGATCGGGCCGAGGAAATTCGGAGTTTCGAAGTAGAATCCCAAGATGTTGTCCTTCATCTTCGACTTCAGATCTGTCAGATCCACGAGCCCCGTCACTTTGTCGTACGCGACTTCATCGATCCTTATGTTCGCGCCCCTTGCATATGTCGCGGCCACTTGCTTCTTCTCAGGGCTGACGGCTCTGCTGATCAGGAATGTGTCTCCACCGGAGATTCTGCGGCTCATTAGGACCGCCTCGCCCAGCGCGGTCGAGGCATCGTACATGCTCGAGTTCACGACGTCCATGCCCGTGAGTTCAGCCATGAATGACTGGTACTCAAAGAGCGCCTGCAGCATGCCCTGGCTTATCTCGGGTTGATATGGCGTGTAAGACGTCAGGAACTCCGAACGGGAAATGATGGTCCTGACCGCTGCCGGAATGAAATGATGATAGACTCCAGCGCCCAAGAACGACGGTTGAGATGATGCCGGTTTGTTGGACGAGAACAGCGCCTCGAGCTCTCGCCTCAGCTCGATCTCCGAAAGTCCGTCTGGCAAGTGCAGTCCGTCAACCCTGACCTCCTCCGGAATATCAACGAAGAGATCGTTCACAGATTTCAGATTGAGGTATCGAAGCATCTCCAGAGAACATTCGGAGAGTGCCATGGCGCGTTTGATTGGGTTGCTATACTAAATCCTTTTTGCCCTAACAATGCGAGCGCGCATCCTCTGTGATGCATCCCTGGCTCTCAGCCTCTCGATGAATGTCGGCATGCTCTCGACGTCCTTGACCTCCTTCTTTGAAAGTATCACGATCTGCGTGCGAATGCTGTCTATGACCTCGACGCCGTTTGCCATCAGCGACTCTTTGAGCATCCTCGCAAGCTGCCCTCCTCTTCTGTCCCAGTCCGTCAGGACAATCGCCTTCTTGCTTTTCCTGGAGATCTGTTCGCAGAACGTGAGTATCGACACTCCTCTGTTCAGAGTGACGACGTTCTTCTCAATCCCGAGGCGGCTCAACGCGCCTGCGTCTCTGATGCCTTCGACGATTATCGGCGCGTCTGCGCTGAGGTCCACCAGCTCCTCAAAGACCTTCTCAAGCTGCTCGAGCCGCTCCTCCGGTGAAAGCATTCACTTGTCCTCCAGGATGGAGGTCGCTCGGTCCGAAGGAATAGGCAGATGGACGACCTTCCGAGAGGACTTCTCTCCTCTCATGATCACGATGTCAGCTCTGGGGACACCCAGCTTCTCGGAAAGGAATCTCAGCAGCTCCTCGTTCGCCGTGCCGTCCCTTGGTTCCGCGGATATCCGCACATGAAGCGTTCCTCTCCATCGGTTCACGCCTACAATCTGGCTCTTCGCCGCTCCGGTCGACGCGTCTATCGTCACGACGCATCCTGTACCATGAGGCTTAACCGACGTCTTAGGGGTCATCGACTTCTTCCTGGTGAGGTAACGTCCAGCCATAATATTAGTTCCCGTATCGGCTAAGTGAAGCGCACAAGCATCAAATACATTAATGATGTATGCTTGATTTGATGGCTGCTGAGAGGGGGGACATGAGCTATGAGGAAATCATGGGTCTTTTTCGTGAGGAGAACAAATCCTCGCAGCTCACAAAGGTGGATTCCTCACTCTACGAGAAGATCGGGGCATACATTAAGACATTGAGGAAAGAGAGCGAACGTGAGCTCGCCATGAATCCCAGGTCTCAGGCAAGCATGATGCTCAACGACCAGCTCAAGAAGGCCATCGATAAGTCAAAACGGGTCTACGAGTTGAGGCAGAGGAAGATATCCCTTCTCGCTCTCAGGAAGGTCGCAGGAGACAATCCCGACACCGGCAACCTGACTCCTGACGAGCTCGTGCTGTTCTCCAGCCTGACTTCCGTGTTGGGCGCCCACAAGGATTCGAGAGCGGACTTTGAGGAGCTTGGGCCGCGCTTCACTCAACCATCAGATGTCGTGGAGTTGCCAGATGTTCCGAGTGCGAAGACCTGCGAGAAGAAGAAGTCAATACCCGAGGAACAACAGCCAGAGGAACTCGTCCTCGTCAGAGTCCTCGAAGACATCCCGACATTCGCCGGAGTCGACAAGGATTACAGATTGCGCAAGGAAGATATCATCTCTCTGCCGAAGGGGATTGCCAGCACTCTGGTGTCGCACGGGAAGGTCAAGCTGATTGCATCAGCTTAGAGGGAAAGGCCCGCTCGGAAGCCCGTGCTCTGAGACTTCGAGCTCGGAACTCAACCTTGCCCGCTTCAGACTCCGTTCGACCGTCTCGAAGGCTATCTCGGGAGTGTTGTTGTCCTTGCTGAGATGGACGAGCACGATTTTGCGCGTCTTGTCTGTCGCGGTCCTCATGGACAGGACGCCTGCGTCATCGTTTGAGAGGTGACCATGGTCGCCCTTGATGGCTCGCTTGAGAAAGTCAGGGTAGTCTCCTGCAAGCAGCATCCGCTCGTCGTAGTTTGCCTCAATCAACAGAAGGTCGGAGTCGGCCATCTCGCTAACGGCATTGGGCGTTACGCATCCAAGATCGGATGCGATGCTCACTTTCTTCGCGCCAATGGTGATGGCAAATGCAACGGGTTCAGCGGCGAGATGTCTGACTTTGAATGGTCTGATATGCAAATCACCTACTGTGAAGTTCTTCGCGGGGGCGATGGTCACTGTCTTCATTCCATCCAACTGTGCGAGCGCAAGAGTCCCTCTTGTCCCGAAAACCTGGACGCCGCTCTCTTCGGCGAATCGCCGCGCTGATCGCACGTGATCAGTGTGTTCGTGTGTCAGCACCAGGCCCTCGATTTGCGACGCCTCTGCGCCGAATGACGACATTCGGCTCTCGAGTTCTTTGCACGAGATCCCGGCATCGATGAGGATGCCTCGTCCATCAGACATCACGAGGAACGAGTTACCAATGCTTCCACTGCTCAGAACTGCGACAAAGGCGTCGTGCATCCAGAACAGCCAATGCGGGGCCCCATGATAAACTCTTTGCACCTGCAGTTTGGCTCGGATGAAATCTGAATGCATCACTTCGCGCGGCTTTTCTTAAGTCATTTGGCATTTCTTTATCTGAATGAAGTCTATTGTCCCGCCGCCGGGAAGTCTGGTGAGAGCCATTCTCTGGAATCTAGCACATCTGATATCGATCAGTTGTGAAGTCTCTTCCGGCAATGGAGTGAGGGGCGTATGGTCTCTGGGAAACAGATGCTAAAGGTGATAGAGAAGGATGGATTGGACGCCATCCATGGCGCTTCGCTCGAGGTCCTTAGCAAGACCGGAGTGCTCGTGAACTCCTCGGAGACACTGGACCTGCTAGTGAGGAAAGGCCTCAAGGTCGATCGGAAGACCAAGATCGTCAAAATGCCCGAGTCGGTCGTGATGGAGGCCGTCAAGAGCTGCAAGAAGAATTTCAAGTGGTACGCCAGAAGCGAGAAGAACTCGATCGAGGTCGTCGACGGCAGGACTAAGATTGGGCCAGGCGCAGAGTGCGTTCACTACATCGATCCGGAAACCGATCAGGCGCGGGTTCCTAAATTGGCTGACGGCATTCTCTGCTGCAGGCTTCTGGATGCGCTTGAGAATGTCCAGATCGCTTATGTCCCGACGTACGCCAGCGACATCGGCGATCACGAGAGGAGCATCGTGGTGATGGCTGCTGGCCTGATCAACTCGTCTAAGTGCACCTACGGCGGGAGCACGGGCAAGGACGATGTCGAGATGGCCATGAGGCTGGGAGAGGCCTTCTACGGGGACCGGGAGATCTTGCGCAAGAAGCCTCTTTTCTGCGGGTATGTCGACCCCATCAGCCCTCTTGGGCACGAGCATACGATGTTGGAGGCCCTGCTCGGCTATTGCCGAATGGATATGCCCGTGTTCGTCACCGTCATGGCCCTTGCTGGCGGCACCTCTCCAGCCTCCATCGCGGGGACCCTCGTGCAGCAAAACGCCGAGGTGCTCAGTTCCATCGTGATTGCGAGCACGGTCACTAGATCCCCGAAGATCGTTTACGGCTCAGTATCCTGCCCGCTCGACATGAGGAGCGGGATGTCCGCCACCGGCGCCCCCGAGTTCTCTCTCATTGGCGTGGGCGCGGTGCAACTCGCCAAGTACTACGGCCTGCCCAGCAATATGGGGGTTCAGAGCGACTCAAAGGCGGTTGATGAGCAAGCCGCATATGAGAAGGCCTTCTCAGCTCTTGCAGCAGCCGCGGCGGGTGCTGACTTCTCGGATCTGTTCATCGGCGCGACTGAAGCTTTCAGCACGTTCTCGCCGGTTCAGCTTGTAATCGACGAGGAGATCGCAGCCAATGCCCTCAGGTTCTCGGAGGGCATCGAAGTGAACGATCAGACACTTTCAGTTGAACTCATAAACAAGGTAGGTCCGATGGGCAGCTACTTGAAGCAGAAGGACACCTTGCTGCGCTTCAGGAAGGAGCATTTGGCTCCCCGGATCTCGGACAGGGCCAGCAGGACAAGATGGATGGAGGCCGGCTCCAAGGACGCGAAGAAGCGCGCCAAGGAGCGCATGGTCGAGCTTCTTGGTTCGCATCATCCCGAACCTCTCGAGACCGAGGTCAGAAAGAGCATCGACAGCATCATTCGGGAGTACTCGAAGAGCATCGGCGCTGATGCCCTGGAGAAACGTAGCTTCTGAGTCTTTCTATGACCACCCGCAGCTGATCGGGCCAAACCCTAGCCAATCGTTAATCCCGACGAGACGCAATACCTGACTGCGTGTCAGGAGGAAGTGAGCAAAATGGCAAACCAGAACTTCGCCGACAGTTTCAAGGTCAAGACAAAATGCGAGCTGATGAGCACGACGGACAAGAAGATGATCCACGAGGCCGCCCTCGAGGTTATGGAGGACGTCGGCCTCAAGGTCCACAGCAAGACGGCTAGGAGCGCCCTGAAGGGCTCGGGGGCCATCGTGGACGAGAAGAGCGAGGTCGTCAAGTTCCCGATAGGTGTCGTGAACTCGCTCGCGAAGAAGATCCCAAGGACGTACACGCTTGCGGGTCGCACCAAGGAGTTCGATCTCCCCCTTGACGGCAACCACAGCTACTTCACAACCGACGGTTGCGGAGTCGCCGTGTGGGAAGCCAAAACGCGGACCAAGAGAAGGTCTGTCCTTGAGGACATTCGCAGGACGGCGATCATATCCGATTGGCTTCCGTACATAAGCATCTATGAGCCGATGGTTGTCGCGCACGATGTGCCGGAAAAGATCCACGTCGTCGAAGGCGTTAAGGTCGCGATGGAAAACACTCAGAAGCACATTCTGACCGAGTCGACTTCGAACCCGGACGAGGCCAGGGCCCAGGTCAAGATGGCCGCCGAGATCATGGGCGGCGTCGAGGAGCTGAGAAATAGACATTACATCTCCGCCATGGTCTGCACAGTCTCGCCGCTCGTGCTCGAAGGTCCGACCACTGAGGCGGCGATGGTCTGGGCAGAGAACCACGTTCCAGTGCACATAACCGGCATGGCCCAGGCGGGCATGAACGGCCCCGCGACACTCGCAGGCGACCTCGTGGTCAATCACGCGGAGACGCTCGGGCTCGCATGCGCGATGCAGGCTCACGAGCCAGGTTCGCCTGTCATGTACGGTTCAGTTCTTTCCGCCATGGACCCGATGTCCGGCGCGTACATAGGCGGCTCGCCAGAGAGCACCATCCTTTGCGCTGCCGCGGTCGAGATGGCCAAGTTCTGCAAGATACCGAACTCCACAGGAGGCATGGGCTCGAGCGCGAAGGTCCCTGGCGTGCAGGCTTCGATAGAGAACCAGCTCTCCACCGCCGCGAGCATCCTCGTCGGCGGAGAGGTCATCAATGGTCTAGGGGTTCCGGACGGCTCAACGCTCCTGTCGTACGAGCAGCTGCTTTTCGACCACGAGATTGCTGGTATGACCCTGAAGACCATGAGCGGGTTCGAGGTCAACGATGAGACGCTTGCAGTGGGCCTGATCAAGAAGGTTGGCATAGGTGGAAACTATCTGAGGCAGAAGCACACGCTCTTGCACATGCGCGACTACTACATGCAGCTCATGTGGAGAGCGGAGACCTTCGAGCAGGCCGTGAACAAAGGCGGCATGGATTCGCTCGAGGCGGCGAACGCGCGCATCGAACAGATCCTGAGGGAGCACAAACCGGTCCCGCTGGACGCTGACAAGTCCAAGGGGCTCAGTGCGATAGTGAATGAGTTCGGGAAGAGCTGAACGTTTTCACCCAAAACCCTTTCCATCATTTCATTTTGAGTTCTGAATATATAATGGTTGGAACGATCATATCTCAAGCCTGGGACCATAAGTGCCAGTCGCCTCAACTTCTCCCTGCAAACACGATAGGTTTATAAATGGTCGACATATTCTGCGAGTCTGCGGGCTTGTAGCTCAGCTAGGTAGAGCAACCGGCTCTTACTTCGGTTCTTAAAGGAGCGGAAGGAGACACCGGTTGGCCAAGGGTTCGAATCCCTTCAAGCCCGCCATCTGACATTCACGCGGGGCGGGAAATGGCTGCAAAACATCTGTATTTTGTCGGGACTGCAGGCTGCGGCAAGAGCACTCTGACGAACGCCTTTCTTCTTTGGCTGCAGAACCAGGGCTATGATGCGATCACCGTCAACCTGGACCCCGGCGCGGATACACTGCTTTATGCGCCTGACGTCGACGTTCGGGACTGGATCAAGCTATCGGAGGTGATGCAGGAGTACGGCCTCGGACCGAACGGGGCGCAGATCGTCGCAGCCGACCTGATCGCGGTGAATATCAAAGAGATCGCCCAGGTTGTGGCGGGATATGACACCGATTTCGTCCTTGTCGATACTCCAGGCCAGTTGGAGTTGTTTTCGTTCAGGCAGAGCAGCAGGCTGGTGCTCGAAGAGCTGAGCGGGCAGGACGCCATGCTTGTGTATCTGTTCGACCCTGCTCTGGCCAAGACCCCGAACGGCCTAGTCTCTTCCCTAATGCTGGCGGCGTCCGTGCACTTCAGGCTCCCACTACCAATGATCTCCGTGCTCGCAAAAGCCGATGTTCTGTCCGACGCGGAGAAGGGGAAGATCGAAGAATGGAGTGGAGACTACTACGCTCTTTTCAACGCTCTTCTCGACGAGTCTGTGGACAGTCAGACCCAGTTGAATGCGGAGTTCCTTCAGGCTATGGAGAGCGTGGGCGTCGGCAGAACGTTAGTGCCCGTGAGCGCGGACTCAGGAGATGGACTCGAGGACATCTACAATATCGCCCAGCAGGTATTCGAGGGCGGAGAGGACCTAGAGAAGCACGATTAATCTGGTCTCTTGTTCGTTGCGGTCAGGCGGATAGCGCGGAAGACCTCCAACCCCGCAGGTGACAGCGACAAGCGGACCTTCCCGATGTGCACCTCGGGCTTGAGCAGGTCCTGCTTCCTGAGTTCGCGAATCACTCTCTCGGTTGATTGTTTGCTCGCCGGTTTCATCTTGACGATCAGATCCTCCAGGACGAGATTCTTTTCCCCAATCACGTTGATCAGTCTCGTCTGAGAGGTCGTGAACCTGTCTTTCGCGGTCGCTCCTTGGAGAACCGGCAATTTCGTGATTCTGCCGTCGAAATGGAACGCCTCAAGTCCGAAGCGGAATGCCGCAAGCAACGCGGCATCACCCAGCAACTTCGATCCACCGCTGATATTCAGTGTCACGGAATTCCTTCCGCCGTTTGCGTGTCTCAGGAGTATCTCTGACACTCCGTCGACGAGCGCCATGAAATCATTCTCATCAACAGTCTCAGCATCGACCGTATGGCCAGCCATATCTTCGAGGCTCTTGATCCTCAGAAACGCCTCAAATCCCTCGATGCCTTCCCGGCCGATGAGGACCAACTTGTCATATGGGAGCTGCCTCATGGCCTGGAGGACCTTTTCAGTGTCCTCCGGACCGAACGTGGAAACCAGGATTCTCACTCGTCATCACCAAGCAGGAGCTCCGTCGACTCCTCGACGATAACGACCTTCTTCCTCGAGTCGTTAGGGTGCCTCTCAAGCCTCACCGCGCCTTTGGCGACGAGGTTGCGGAGATGGTGATTGACGGTCGCCTTGTGCTTTCCAATCAGCGATGCCAGCTCGACCTCTGTTAGCTTCTTCGACTTGTTTTTCGACAACGTCTTGAGTATCTCTCGCTCCTCGCCAGACAGCACCTGGCTATATTCCATCTTCAGTAGCGGCAGCGGGATCTGTTCGTAGGTCAGGTCGTGGACGTACACGGTCGGTATTCCCTCCAGGATGCAGACCAGCAAGGCCGCAGCAGAGGTGGGTTTCGTTCCCCCAGCTATGTTGAAGATCGCAATCTCTCTGCCCTCGCGCTTGTGCTTCCGAATGTCGCCCCTGATCCTCACTGCGATGTTCTTGAAGTCGAATGGATCGTCCAAGTCAACCGCCTCGACTGCAAGTTTCATGCTTCGGCAATACTCCAGGACAGCCTTTCTCGCCTCCCCGACCCTCCTCGTCGCCTCTGGGTCGGACTTGTCCGCACCGCAGTAGAACACAACCTTGTCCACATTGGGGGTGGATCTTATTGTGGGGATCAGGGATTTTGGACGAAAGCCAAGGGTGCCGAATACAACTACCATTCTTCTCGCCGAGATAGTATGTCGCCGGTTCCTTTTACTTCTTGCGATACCGTAATAATAATTGTCATACTAATATTAAATCCGGTGCTGACACAATCCCTCCAGAGCCTCGCTTCTTCGTATCAGCCGATATGATACGATATCTGATTTCCATCAATACCAGGCCTGCGACTTCACCGATCATGAACCAATGGGATGCACAGAAGGTGCGGAGATTCAGACACGTGTTCCTTGATGCGGAGGGCACACTCTATGTGCCCAAGAACGGCAAGTCTCGCTGGGAGTTCTGGGCGGACCCTTCACCTGATGCCGCAGTCGAGTTCTTCGAGCTGGACAAAAACGTTAGAGAATCGCTCGAGGTACTAAGAGGACAAGTCGAAACCTTGTGCGTCGTTTCGAAGAACCCGAAGGACATACTGACAGCCCTGCTCGACAAGTTCGGCATCCGCCATCTCTTCGACGACATCATGCTGAACGACAACAAGGGCAAGCTGATTGCCAAGTATCTCTACAGGAAGGGACTCAAGCGGGAGGAGGCCATCATGGTGGGCGACATGCCCGTTCTCGACCTGTACCCTGTCAGGAGGATTGGCGTGGAGGCCATCCTAGTGGATAGACCGTACAACAGCTGGGCCAAAGCGGAAAGGATCAAGGGCATCTCTGAATTGCCAACGTGGCTGAAGATCGCGGACCTGGCCGAGGAGATGGGTCAGCGCAGGTCGCACATCGCATCATTGGACGACTTCCACACGGCCGATGTGCTAAGGGACATGTTGCCCCGTGTTCGCAGCGCGCAAACCAAAAGCTTGATGGCGATGTCGAACTCATGAGGGAGATGCATGACAAGCATAACGCTCCACGGTGGGGTCAACGAGATCGGAGGGAACAAGATCCTCCTGGAAGACCGCGGGAGTCGAATCTTCCTCGACCTCGGCCTCAGCTACAATCAGAAGGTGAAGTACTTTGAGGAGTACCTGAGACCCCGCGCGTCTGCAGGCCTGAACGACCTCATTCGCACGGGCCTGCTGCCCAATCCAATGCACCCCGACTTCTGCGGCGTCTACCGGTCGGACTACCTGAAGATGCTTGGCATGGGAACATCGGACCCCTGTCCTGTCCAGGCGGTCTTCCTCACTCACATACACATGGACCACTCCTCATACATCGCCTTCCTGAACGAGGACGTGCCAATTTACGCCTCGCTGCAATCGGCCGCCATGGCTGAAGCGCTCAGCATCTGCAACGTCCACGACTTCGAGAGCGAGATTTTCGAGTACAAACGAAGGCCATCCAGTAGGTCTGATGATGTCGTGAGACGAAAATGGGTCGTCGTCGAGCCGAACAAGAAAGTGGTGGTGGACGGTATCGTGGTCGAGGGCATGCCGGTCGATCACTCGGTCCCTGGCGCGATGAGCTATCTTGTCCACACATCTGAGGGCTCGCTGCTGTATTCCGGGGACTTGCGGGTGGAAGGGTTCGGCAACACGACCGCGGAGACGATGCGGCGAATCTCGGGGAACGAGATTGACATCATGCTGTGCGAGGGGACTCGCGTTCATGAGCGAGGCAAGCCGTCTGAGAAGGAAGTCAGGACGGCCGTTGTTGACCTGGCCAAACAGGCGAAGGGGTTGGTCGTCGCGGACTTCGCCTACAAGGACCTGCAGCGGCTCGAGACATTCCTGGAGGCTGCCAAGGAGAGCGGGCGCACATTAGTTCTGACCTTCAGAGACGCGTTGATCCTGTCCACGATGAGGTCGAAAGGCCTGACACTTCCAGACCCTCGAACCGAACCATCCATCGAACTGCTCATGGAGAAGAAGGGCAAGGGCAACTTCGACGACGGTGACTACAAAACCTGGGAGCGCGAGTTCCTCAGCTTTGGCAATGTGGTCCGCGGCCCGGATGTCGCAAAGGGTGGGGAAAAGCGGATCCTCCACTCAGGGTTCTATGACATGACCAATCTCCTGGATTTCGAGATGCCCCCTGGCAGCATCTACATCCACT
>JBASRQ010000201.1:0-2092 GCA_049273895.1 Thermoplasmata archaeon | reverse complement strand
GCTCTCGCCCTTGCCCGATACCCGTTTCACACCCACTTTTTGATCAGGTCAGTAAGGCGAATTGCGGCAGGCGAATCACCATCCACGATTATAAAACTTGGTGAAACTCGAGCAGAGCCAGTAAACCGTATCATCGAAACCCCTCGAACGGAAGCCGATGGAAGACGATGGTCTTCTTTCTCTTGGAGATCCCAATGCAAACTGAACAAGAAGCTTACTCAAGACCAGAGGAAACCGTCTATACTTCCGAGTATACCCCTCGGAATACAAAGATGTATAAACCGATGATGTCTTCCCCATCTTCTGCGACACTGACTCCTGAGGGTGCTGCCGCAAAGTTGGCGGTGTTTGGAACGAAAAATCCCTTCACATATGGCAAAATTGCATCCGGTGAGGACTTCGTCGGACGTGAGAAGGAAATCACCAAACTCCTCAATGCAATCAGGCTAGGAGAGAGCACCATAATATGCTCTCCGAACGGGATGGGCAAGTCTTCGCTACTTGCGGGACTCGCGAGAAGGAGCCTCAATGAATTCATCTTTGCGCATGTCAACCTTACCGGGATCACCGGCGAGGCCGCCCTTCTCGGCACATTAACCAAAGAGACGATGGCTGCGACGTATGGCGCTGTTGAGGCGTTTCCACCAGAGGCCTGGGGATTCTTGACGAACCCGAAGTTGCGCAGCGCTGCAATCGAAGACCTTTCACTCGGTCTCTCGAACAAGTTCAGCAGGGGTTCTACCGCGCTCTCGGCGAAGCACAGGGCTGAACTGGGCGAAGAAGAGAGGCAGCTCGGAAGCAAGACGGATATCAGGTTGTGTCCGCGATGCGGACATGCGCTCAAATGGGTCGAAAAATACTCGAGACACTACTGCTACAGCTGCGAAAGATACGCTCCGATTCGAAGAAAGATGAAGAGGCCCATGAGTCCTCGACATGGTTCCCCGATCGATGAGATCAGATGCCCGAGATGCCGGAACAGCCTCAGGTTTGTCCACAAGTACTCTGAGTACTACTGTGAGAGATGCAAAAGATATCCGATGATGGATTCAAGAAAGAGAGACCAGGAGAAACCGACAATGGCAGACCTGGTTGAGGTGCTTGACCTTCCTGAAAGAATAGCGAACCAGAGCGCGACGAGAATTGTCGTGATGTTTGATGATTTCCATGAGATTGCTATGATGGACAACCCCCAAATTCTCGAGACAATGAGGCAAAGGTTCGAAATGCACTCGAACGTCAGCTACGTCTTCGCAGGAAGCAACAAGCAAATCCTGCACCGCATATTCATTGAGAAGTCGGGGCCATTCGCGAATTTCGCACACTGGATTGACCTGGGACCGATCCCGGAAAACCAACTAGCGGAATACTTGGTGCGGAAGTTCGTTGAGGCGAAGGGGAGGCTCTCGAAGGATGTCGCAGACCTGATAATCGGCGTCAGCGGGGGATATCCCTACTACGTCCAGAAAATCGCCCATGAGCTCTTTCACATCTCCCCTTCGCCATCCCTGCATCAGGCGGAGGACGCCGTGATCTCCGTGATAAGACACCAATCCTCTGTCTACTCTGTCCTTTGGGATTCCATTAGGAGCCCACTGCACCGCAAGTACCTGCTGGCAGCTGCCAAGGAACCAAGAGTCCCCCACGGGGAGGAATTCGTGGTGAGACACGGTCTCAAGTCCAGATCCCATGTCCAGAGGACTGAGAAACAGCTGGAGCTGAAGGGTATCATTAGCGATGGGGAAATCGTTGATCCGATGCTGGTTCTCTGGCTGAGGTCAACAGCTTACATCTGATCGCGGGGCACGAGATTCACCACAAACGATGCCGGCACATAGAAATCGTAGTTTGCAGTTCAATGATTGAGGGGTCGAGTCGGATGAGACTTCCAGGGTTTTTGTCCAGGACGCGCTTGACGGCTCCACAGGTCGTAGGTCTGGCGCTCGTCGTAATGGGGATCCTGCTTCTGATCAGCGCTTACAGCGCTCAATCGAGGATAGACGAAATCGGAGCCACGAATGACCCTCTTCTCCAGAATCGAGTCTCCACGTATGAGGACCAGAGGAACCTTTGCCTCGTGACTGCAATAGGG
>JBASRQ010000025.1:0-3599 GCA_049273895.1 Thermoplasmata archaeon | reverse complement strand
AACTCAGATAGCTCCTGTGGGCAATCGAGATGGTTAACTGGGAATTCTGGGGAAACAAGAACGCATGGATAGCGATGGGAATAGGCGGGCTCATGGTCATCGTCGGTATCCTTTTCATCCTAAGCGACATCGCGCTAGGATTCTGGATAATCGTGCCTGGCATAATGATCATAATAATTGTTGGATACTATCTTGTCTATTGGGAGAATTGGCTTCTACTGAAGAGAAAGAAAGAGGTTTGAGCCACGCCTCGGAAAAGCCCCAAGGGGAGGAGCTATGAACCTTCTCGGACTTCGCGACGAACCTGCTTAGGACAGACATCCATCGAACGGACTTGTCCTGCGGCGGAGCCCCACACTCAGTCTACAGGACCACGAGTAATCTTTGTGGGTCCAGGCAGTATGTCCCACACTTTTATCTTTATATCATAGGCGGAACAGAGATCGCATGTCCTCAAACCTGCAACGATTGGTCCGTGCACGAACGCCTTTGCTGAGGCTTTGTCTCTAAACAGGTAGATTCCACCTGCCGACTTTTCAGCCTCATTCATAAGCCAGATCTTCCATAGAAGTCCCTTGACCTCGCCATTTGGACCGAAAATCGGGGCATGTTCTGTCCAGTGTTTCACAAGCTTGTGTTTTGACGTCCTGAATTTGAGATTCAGTTGCACAATGGTCTTCATTTTTCTCCTTCTCCTCCTCGAACCACCCTTGAGGCAGCATGCCGAATCAGCATGTCGAGTACTTGGGGGTTTTGACCAAGACATCGGAAGATGACTGATTTCACGGCAGGAAACTAGAAGTCTAGGAAGGGTGATTCGCGCATTGGAGGAGATGACGTGGAACCGTCTGAAGGATATATCAATGTCTTAGGCTGCAATATCTACTACCGCTCGTTCGGCAGACCTGATAAGGGGACTGTGCTCGCCTTGTCCGGCGGCCCCTTCGGCGTCCACAATGGTCTTCTTCCGATGGCGGACCTAGTCCAATTCGGGTACCGCATCGTCATGTACGATTATCTCGGGTGCGGAAGATCTGACCGACCAAAGAACGCCAAGTACTACACGCAGAGTCGCACGGTGGACGAGGTGGAAGGAGTCCGGAGAGCCCTGAGGCCCGGAAGGGTTCACCTTCTCGGGCTCAGCTATGGGGGAGCCTTGGCTCTCGATGTTGCACTAAGATACCCGAAGAGCCTAAGAAGCCTTGTGATCTCCAGCGGGTTCGCGAGCAACGCGCACCATTCGGAATGGAATCCTCATTTGCCGAGAGGAATCCGAGACACAATCACCAGGTATTCGGACAAGGGCGATTTCAAGAATCCGAAGTACCTGGCAGCCAAGGAGGTTTTCAATCGAACGCAACTCTGCAGGCTGCGAGTCTGGCCGTACGACTTGTGGTACGGGTTGAAGCTCCTTTATGACGACAACATCGGTGATGATCTTCCTGACCGGCTTGAAGGATGGGACATCACGGACCGTCTTCCAGAAATCAGACTTCCTTGTCTCATCACCGCGGGGAAGTACGACCTCGAGTCGCCGAAGAGCGCTCGGGCCATTCACCGTGGCGTCCGCGGCTCGAAGCTAGTCATGTTCGAGAATTGCTCCCACGCCGCACTTTGGGAGGACCGGGTGCGGTTCATGGAGGTCGTGCGTGACTTCCTGGACGGAGTGACAGCTCGTCAATGAGAAGCGAGGTCTGACCCTCGCCTCGGAAAAGCCCATAGGGGAGGAAAGGCGATACAGACACCGGGTAACAGCTATGAATTCTGAAGGATACGAAGATGGGACTAACCTGAAACTCGCACTGGTCGCAAGTATTCTGACTTTGTTTAGTCTAAGTCTCATGGCCTACTCCTACACTCAGTTCCGGGACAACATCACATTAGACCAGATTCTGGTCGCATTCTATGGCGCAATAATGGTGTTGTTGCTTCTAGCAGTCGTGTTCGCGGTATTCGACAGGGCGGACCGGGCAAGGACCTTCCTCGCAATTGGGATAATCGCGTTGCTGATTTTGGTGGTTATACATACGGTAAAGTGGATAGACGTATTGGGACAGATGAGGTAAATAGAAAGGGGTTTGAGCCGAACCGTCAATTCCTGCTGATTGACCCTTTCGCCCATTCTACTGGCTAGCAACTGACTGTTTCCGAACGGAGATAGTAGGAAAGGGACATAGGCAAGGAACGGCGACGCCATTATCTACCGGCAAGAAAATAGAGTCGAAAGGACGCTCATTTCGTACCGGCAGTTATAGCATCCAGCTTTAATCACCGGTAGATTCCGGGCCATAATCCGGGTCAGAGCATGTAGCAAGGCTTGTGGAGGGGCTTGCTGTCCCTTTGATCAGTCGCCCTCTTACCTCTCCTTAGTTAGCCATCTTCCACTGCTGCAATCTCAGCTTCCTTTGTTGCAGCAGTCCAGGTTTCTTCCACTGCTACAGTCTAAGCGTCTTCTTACTCCTCTTGACCGGCCTTCTTTCTATTTACTCTTTAGCAACTGTTTTTTTGGCCCTTCCACCGGGAACCTAGTCGCCATCTGCCGCTCTTAATGTGCGGACTGATCCGGTTCCTCCCTGAGAGGATGTGGGCAGGATTTGTAGGAATGACAAAAAGCGATCGATAAACAAGAGCAAGAGTTCACCGATGCTCGAATCTAACCCCGGATCTCTCATTCTTTCCGGATTAGATATGGTTGAAATCGCACTTGTGAAGATATCCTTCTTTGCGCAGGCAAAGCCCATAGGGGAGGAAAGACGAGAAGAAGTCCTACCCTTCAATGGCAATGATGAGCGTGCGAGTGCCCTTGACATGCATTCTGAATGGACGCTTTCTGCAACTTGCCACTCGACCACATCTCGATGGCATTTCTGACATTTCCCGTCGACCCAGTATACACATCGATTCCAAAATCCCTAAGCATAATCATCGCCTTCGGCCCAATGCCCTTGCATATCACGACCGTCGCTCCAGTACTCTCGATTTGCTCTGGAGCCTTTCCAGATCCTCCGAAATGTTCAGTCTGATTCGGGACTATTTTGACATCCTTCGTCTCGGTGTCAACAATCGTGAATGTCGGAGAGCCACCAAAGTGCTCACTGAGTTCGTCATCCATTCCGCCCTTTTCCATCGTCGGTATACACACTTTCATTTCATCAACCTCTCTTTCTCTGTTATGTTCCTACTCGCCCTCTATCTTGATTGCTTTCCCCTCAACCAGACAGTCAGCAACTTTTCGTCTGGCGGATGAGAGAATGCGGTTGAATGTGGGCTGTGAGATTCTCATTCTCTTGGCTGCTTCCATCTGAGGCAGTGCCAATTGATCCGAAAGCCTGAGAGATTCCAGTTCATCGATGCCCAGGTTGGTTATCTTGAGGTCGCACAGAGGTATGCCTCTCGGCTTGAAGAAGCGACAGCCTATGTCGCAACAGACCCTTCTACACCTCTTCGGCCTCGACATAGTTATGAATTATGATTCATAATGTATTTGAACTTTCCTACAAGTTCAACGATACTGAAAATGCTAGAAGAAGTTTCCACCCGAAAGACGATCAAATCTTTATCGCTTTGTTGATCGCCTTCAGGACATCTTGGGGCACGCT
>JBASRQ010000196.1:0-1623 GCA_049273895.1 Thermoplasmata archaeon | reverse complement strand
GGACAGGAAGATCAAGAAGTTCACCTACACGCGGGAACGCCTGAAGCTGGATGTGACCGACAACTGGAAGATCGCTGATGGCGTGTATTTCATCAGACCCAACCCAGAGGACTTCATCAAGGGTGAGGAGCCCTTCTACAACAGCATGGAGTACATCTCGAAGCCCCGAACAGATCCTTCGGTCTGGCACGAGCTCGACTACATGAGGTTCGTGATAACGAACCGCGAGGGGGAGAGCATTGGGTTCATCGAGGTCAACGAGTCCCAGAACGATAGGATACCAGACAGTTCCACTATCGAGGCGATGCAGCTGTTCTCTCAACTGGCGGGCGTCGCGATTGGGAACGCCACCTTGTTCCAGAAACAGGTCGAAGAGGCGGAGCGATCTAAGTTCCTGGGCGACATTATCGCCCACGACATAAACAACTACAACCAGGCAGTCACGAGCTATCTCCAGATGGCGATCGAGAGCAAGGGCGTCCCCGAGAAGACGGCGGCGTACCTGGAGCGGGCCTCGTCATCGGCCTGGGGCATCAGCGGGCTGATCCAGAGGGCCAACAAGCTCGTCAGGATTGAGGAGGAGGGAGCTCAGAACCTCGGCCCCGTGGAGCTGGGGGAGGTAATAAAGGAGAGCATCGCAGAGGTGATGCGGAGTCACACAGAGAAGGAAATCAAGTTCGACCTCAAGCTCGGAAACCATAGGTACTTCGTGACTGCCAACGAGCTGGTCAACGAGATCTACACGAATATCCTGGAGAACTCGATTGAGTACGACCCGCACGAAAAGGTTTACGTCGAGGTCAGCATAGGCGAGTTCCAGATCGAACCGAGGAAATACTGGTGCGTTTCCGTTGCCGACCACGGTATCGGTATCCCTGATTCCAAGAAGAACATCGTGTTTGGAAGGTACCAGGCGGGCGATGAGCGTCCACCTGCGAGTGGTCTGGGCCTTTCTATCGTCAGGGCCATCGTCGAGGGATATCACGGAATGGTCTGGGTCGAGGACCGAGTGCCAGGGGACCCATCGAAGGGTAGCGTGTTCAGGGTAGCGCTGCCGATTGCCCTTTCTAAGTGAGGGAAGTCTGCTCGTGCTCCAAGAGGGTGCGAGAAGTTTTATTTCTAGTTACCCGATAGGGAAACGCCTTGAGAACAATGAAGCTGAACGGCAGAGTCGCATTGATTACAGGAGGAACGGAGGGGATGGGCTTCGCCACGGCTCGGCTGTTCCTGAAGGAAGGCGCTAAAGTCGTCATCACTGGCAGGTCGCAGGAGAAGGGCAGGAAGGCGATTCGAAGCCTGGGCAGGCTCGGTGAGGTCGAGTTCATTCGGGGAGATGTCTCCCGCAGCGAGGATGCAAAGAGGATGGTTGAACGCACTGTGGAGAGGTTCGGAAAACTCGATGTCCTCTTCAACAATGCTGGCGTCTACCTTGAGAAGCTGGCTGAGGATACGACTGAGGATGATTGGGATAGAGTTCTTGATATCAACCTCAAAGGGACTTTCCTTGTCACCAAGTTCGCGATTCCTTACATGAAGAAGCAGCGTAGCGGGTCGATAATCAACAACTCGTCCGATGCGGGGCTCGTCGGAAACCGTGCGTGCCCAGCGTATTGTGCCTCGAAG
>JBASRQ010000190.1:0-7977 GCA_049273895.1 Thermoplasmata archaeon | reverse complement strand
GAGTCGGCCCTGAACAAAGCCAGCCGAGACGAGACGGGCGGCAGTTCGGGCTCCCTCCGGCAGTTCGCCTTGAGATCTGTGATCTCAGGAGGGGACGTCTGCGACGATGGCATTCGATCTTCCAGGTGCGATGATTCGAACGCCTTCGAGGGCTTCCGAGTCGTCAGGGAAGCTGCGACGAAGGACGAGCTGGCTGCCGGAATGCTCGCGATGGACATCGCGGCGTACCTGAAGGACCTTCGCGATCTGGAATCCGCCCTCAAGAGCCGGCTCAAGCCAACGATATCTATGATGAAGATGACCGCTTACGCTCTCGGTCCCATCGTTCTCGGAGTCACTTACGCCATCTACCTGTCGCTTGGAGGAGTCGCGTCAGGGGGCACAGGGGGAGTGGGGGCAGGCCTCTTCTTCCTCGTCCTTGGGACGTTCTTGGCGGAGACCAACGCTGCGGTGACGTACTTTCTGTGGGGCCTGGAGGGAAAGAAGGACAGGGCGACACTCATGTACTCCCTGGGGACCTGCATTCTTGCTTCCGAGCTCGTCTACACCGCGACGGCCCTGGTGGCCAGCTGAGCAACTGCCTGAGAATCACTTTGGCTTCAGCTTAGTCGCTATCTTCTCCATGTTCCTCTCGAGGAGGGCCAGCTCCTTCGGCTCGAACGCCCTCGGATCGACGGGGATGACCATGACCGCCTTGCTCTGGGAGATATGGTCGTTGACCTGATCGATCACGCGAAGGACCTTGTTGAAGTCGTTGTTCGAGACAAGGTACTCGATGCCGTCGAGGAGAATCACGCCACACGGGTTCTCGGCTATGAACTGGATCAATGTGTGCGTCAGTATGCCGAGGTTCGTCGGCGAGATGACATCTTGGCCAGTCCGCGTCGCGAGCCAGTAGATGGGGGTTGTCTCGAGCCCGTACTTCTGCCTTATCAGGTCCGGGTGCTGTCTGCTGACCGCAAGGCCCATCATCTTCTTGCATCCGTTGCTAGAGGTCGTCGACACTATGTTCACGAAAGCGTCGAAGCTGATGTCCGGTGGCGCCTCCTCGACGACATAGGACCTGCCGCCGGTCAGGTTGTACTTCCGGGTGATCCCGAGTCCGGCTTCCGCTCCTGGTTTCTTCACTTCGGTCCTCTTTGAAAAGAGGCCCATCTAATCACTCCACATCGCCATCACAGAACTGAGAGCGATCTCGTTGGTAGGCTTCAGGAGAAAGTCCTTCGCCCCCGTGTCCATGCTTTCGCGGATCATCTTCTTGTTTATGATCGAGCTCATTGCGATGATCGTGGCCTTCGGGTCCATTGAGAGCATCGCCCTCGTGAGCTCGACACCAGACTTGCCGGGCAATATCATGTCGACGAAGGAGATCTTTGGCTTCTCTCTACTGAAGACCTCGACGGCCTCTTCGAAGTCCTTGGCTTCCACGACTTCGTGGAAGCCCACACGCACTAGCAGCTCGATCATGACCTTCCGGAACGCTTCTGAATCATCGACGACGAGGATCTTCATGATAGTCACCTGCGCCCGATTATTGAATGCTCGTGAACGTATTTATCGTTGTGCTGGAGAATCGCAGGGAGATGGGCAGGCAATTGGTTTCCTGACGCAACGCCCTTCCTCCAAATCCTTTCGGAGCACGGCGTCCAATCAAGGTTGCGTGCCAATTTGGAAGGGACTTATATGCTACCCATCTCGGATGCCTATGTGACGCTTTCGGAGATAAAACTTGTCCCTGCAAGGAGCGTTCGTTCCCGAACCCGCCCTATAACTTTGAGGACAAACAATTATATACTGGCAGGGGGATTCTTTCAAAACGCCTTTTAGCTTGTCAGTTTTCAATGACGGTGTTCATTCATGACAGACATTGAAGAAGTCAAGAAGGGTACGACGACAATAGGGCTAGTTTGCAAAGAGGGCGTCGTCATGGCCACGGAGATGAGGGCTACGATGGGGACTCTCATAGCCCACAAGACGACGCAGAAGCTTTTCAAGATCGACGACAACCTCGGCCTGACCGTCGCAGGTGTTGTCGGTGACGCGCAGACTCTCGCGAGGTACATCACCGCAGAAGTGGAGCTGTACAAGCTCAAGCGAGGACAGCCGATGAGCGTCAAATCCGCCGCTACACTTACCTCGAACGTGCTTGGGGGCAACCGATTCTACCCGTACTATGTTGGCCTGATACTCGGAGGCATAGACAGGGACGGAGGACATGTCTATGCTTTGGACATGGTTGGAGGGGCAATACCTGACGACTACGTCACCACAGGCTCCGGCTCCCCATATGTGTACGGAGTTCTGGAGGACCACTACGAGAAAGGCCTGTCAGTGACCGACGGCATAGACCTTGCGATAAGGGGTCTGCATGCAGCCATGAAACGCGATTCCGCGTCTGGAGACGGATACGCAGTCGCGTCGATAACGAAGGACGGATTCGTCACATACGACGACAAGGACGTTCAGAAGCGGCTTGCCAAGATGAAATTGTCGTAATCAGTCCATACATCTTCAGTAGGCGTTTCTGCCGAGACAACCTATTCGACACAGCTGAGTGAAACAGATGGGCATAGAGAAGATTCTAGAAGACGCCAGGGAAGCGGTCAAGAAAACCATTCCGACGAACATAGAAGTCACGGACATCGACTTCGAGGGCCCCGTCATCGTGATATACACAAAGAACCTGGAGGAGTTCGCGCACAACAACGACCTTGTCCGCCAGCTGGCTCAGAGCCTCAGACGCAGAGTGGCGATAAGGCCTGACCCGACGATGCTCGCGGACACCGAGAGCGCGGAGGAGAGGATCCGCAAGATCATCCCCGAAGAGGCCAAGATATCCAGCATCTATTTCGACGACGAGACCGGGGAGGTGACCATCGAAGCGATATCACCAGGGCTCGTGATAGGCAAGCACGGGTCTGTGCTCAACGAGATCAAGAAAGAGATCGGCTGGGCCCCGAAGGTCGTGAGGGCCCCTCCGATACCGTCCAAGACCGTCAGCGAGATCAGAAGCTATCTCCGGAAGATGCAGGACGAGCGAAAGGAGTTCCTCAGGAAGGTCGGCAGAAGGCTCATGAGGCAGCGCATGAACGAGGAGACCTGGCTCAGGGTGACCTCCCTGGGAGGCTACAGGGAGGTGGGAAGGAGCGCTTCCCTGCTTATGACCCGCGAGAGCAAAGTGCTGATCGACTGCGGCGTTGCCGTCTCTGCCGACAACGGCGGCTCGACTCCCTATCTGAGCGCCCCTGAACTGCAGCCCATGGATTCGATTGACGCTGTGGTCATCACCCATGCTCACCTCGATCACTGTGGTCTCGTGCCCGCGCTGTTCAAGTACGGATATGACGGGCCTGTGTATTGCACAACGCCCACGCGTGACCTGATGTCCCTGCTCCAACTGGACTTCATCAAGGTGGCGGTCGGTGAGGCTAAGAAGGCGCCGTACGAGTCATCGCACATCAGAGATGCGGTCCTGCATTGCATCCCGCTCAAGTACGGCGAGACGACCGACATCTCTCCCGACATCAGACTGACTTTCCAGAACGCGGGGCACATTCTCGGATCATCGATAGCGCACTTTCATGTCGGAGACGGGCTCTACAACGTGGCGTTCACGGGCGATATCAAATTCGAGAAATCGTGGCTGTTCAACGCATCGGTGAACAAGTTCCCCAGACTCGAGACACTGGTGATAGAATCGACTTACGGCGGCTACCACGACATGCAGCCAAGCAGACAGGAAGCTGGAGGACAGCTCAGGGAGATCGTGCGTTCGACTCTCGCGCGCGGGGGCAAGGTCCTGATACCCGTGTTCGCAGTTGGCCGGTCCCAGGAGGTCATGCTCGTGCTCGAGGAGCAGATGCGAAATCACCAGATACAGAAGGCCCCTGTCTACCTGGACGGCATGATTTGGGAGGCCACCGCGATTCACACGGCATATCCAGAATACCTGAACAGCCAGCTGAGGACCCAGATATTTCAGATGGGCGAGAACCCCTTCCTGTCCGAGATCTTCAAGCGGGTCGACAGCTCGGAGATGCGCGAGACGATATGCCATGACCCTGAACCCTGCGTTGTGCTTGCCACGAGCGGCATGATGAACGGCGGCCCTGTCATGGAGTACTTCAAAGCATGGTGCGACAACGAGCTGAACACCATCGCCTTCGTGGGCTATCAGGCAGAGGGCACGATGGGCAGGAAGATCCAGAAAGGCTGGAGCGACATCACGCTCAACGAGAAGGGAAAGCCCCTGACGCTCCGCATGAAGATGGATGTGGAGACCGTCGATGGGTTCTCCGGCCACTCCGACAGACGCCAGCTCGTGAACTACGTCAGCACTCTCGAGCCGCGACCCGAACGGATAATCATCTGTCACGGAGAGGATTTCAAATGCTCGGACCTGGCGAGCACATTGTACAAGAAGTTCGGGATAGAGACCAGGGCCCCGCTTAACTTGGAGACCATAAGGCTCAAGTGAGTCTCATCTCACTCGCAGGTTCTCGGTCTTCTCACCGACGAGGACCACTCTGCTGTCTTCTCTCTCTCGCAGGATCTCGAGCGAGAGCCTTTCTGCCAGCCTCTTCGAGAACTCCCTGACAGAAGAATGAGAGGGCATGTTGTCCGCAGTCATCCGGGTCCTCGAATCGCCCACAAAGACGTATCCTTTTGGTTCGATGAATAACGGCTGGGCAATCGAATCAAGCTTGGCATACTCATCTTCCCAGCCGAGATTCCAGTCTTTCACCAGAGTGTGACGGATCACGGTCCGCGTCGACAACGACGGCAGTAGCTCGAGCGTTTCCATGAGATTGTCCCATGCCCGCGGGAACTGCGGCACGCAGAGCCTCTCGAACACCTCCTTTGTCGGAGCAGCAACTGTCACGTACAGCTGTGTGGGGAGAGGAGAGAGCTTTTCCAGTACCTTTGGAACAGAGCCGTTCGTGACGAGGAAGGTGGTCATTCCCTTATGCTTGCACAGCTCGATGAACTCCCCGAGCTTGGGGTACAGCGTGGGCTCTCCAGACAGCGAGATGGCCACCTGGTTTGGCCTTCTGGCCTCTTCCCAAAGCTTCGGATCGCACCTGAGGTCTCCCTTGAAGCCCGACACGAGGAGCTTCTGCTCCTCGAGGCACTTCTCCAGGAGCTGTTCGGGCTCTGGATAACCTGACCCTTCGAATCCCGTCATCCCGTGATAACGCCAGCAGAATAGGCACCGAAAGTTGCAGACGTTCACTGCAGGAGTCATCTGAAGGCATCTGTGAGACTCGATGCCATAGAACTCCTCCTTGTAGCACGATCTGCCATATATCAGCTTCTGGCGCATCCAGTGGCACAGCTTGACCGCTCCCGCGCCGCCGATGATACGGTACTGCTGTCTCTCGAGATGCTCCTTGGCCCGTGAATCCAAATCCATCGACCCCTCAGAGACCTGCCAGTCTCCCCTTGCCGCGGGAGGCTTTGCCGACTCTCTTCGGTCCAGCGTCGGTCGCCTGGCCACTTCCCCTGGCCTGGGCAACGATCCTCTGGACAGCCTCGGAATCGACAGCAGCTCCCAGCAGATATGCGATATCGCCGTCGTCCAGGCCCAGGTCAACGGCGAGCTTCGTGAGCAGCTCGCTGTCGTTCCTGACCATGACAGAAAGGAGAGGCAACGTCGAGTCGTTAACGCATCTCCGGGAGGTGTGGAGATAGTCGGCGAGCTTGCTTGAGACTGAGTCCCTTGCTGCTCGGGGCCCCTTGGCTCTGGACATCAAGATGAAGAATCCTGGGAATCTATATTGATGGACGCTTGGTCTGGTCCCGTGCTGCCTGGAAAGAGCGACCCCACCAGTCATCATCTCTTTCGCGTATGACCACAGTCCGTAATGCTGGAGCATTCTTGTCCAGCCAAGATACGTGTCGGACCTTGAAAGTGCGTCGTAAGCACTGGCCATATCGCTCGAGTCCGTGAGCTCCAACGGTATGTTCTCCTCGATCCATTTCTCCAGTTCATCTGGCGTCTTGTCGATGTCAAATGTGGCGTCCCGAGCGTCCTTGAGCGTCTTCGCTCCAAACATCGTGCGCAGAGCCGAATCCAACTCTTTGAGCTGATTCCGCTTTCCGATAGCTTGTGAATCTTCCAGACTGATCGATTCGCGGCCTTCGACCAGCATCTGGAGATCGTTCAAAGCGGCTCTCATGTCGCCACCGGAATTCTCCGCAATATGATTGAAAACGGAATCGGGCATCACAGCCCCTTCGCGCTCAGCGACGGACTTGAGGACCCGAACAATCGATTTTCCGTCAAGCCTGCTGAACGTAATGCTCTCGGCAAGCGACTTGATGGCAGGAGCTTTCCTGGACAACTCGTAGTAGTCGTTCACAATCAGTATTATTGGTTGGCGAGACTCCTTTATTGTCTCGACAATTGCCTTTGCACCGCCGAAATCCTCCCTGCCAAACAAATTGTCCGCCTCATCCAGTATCACAAGTTTCCTTCTGCCGGCATCGGACGAAAGGAATTCCCCCTCAAGATTGAAGGTCTGGCTGACAGAGCCAACTCCTGCTACTTTTCTGATCGATGCTGCGTTCCTGTGATCTGATGCGTTCATCTCGATGAAGTCCCAACTCATGTCGTGCGCCAGTGCGAGAGCCGCACTTGTCTTTCCCGTGCCTGGCTCGCCTCGCAAGGTGAGCGCCTTCAAGCGAGGGACACCGTTCTTCCAGGAATCGCCCCATCTCCTGATGCCCCGTATCGCGTTCTCGTTCCCCACGATCTGGGAAAGAGATTGAGGACGGTACTTCTCGGTCCACTCGTCATTCATCCAAGTCGAGAGTGACGATTCCGATATTATAGACTAATCATGGACGCGCGAGAAAATGCTCAGGATTCCATCCGACATTCCTGGCTTCAATTCCAACATAAAATAGTATATTCAGAAGATGTTTCATTGGAAATAGTATAGTATTAACCTATACATCATCTGAGATGACAAAGGAGTTGGTGTGGTTCGCCTGAGTTGCAGCAGCATTAGCGAGGTTCTCCGTCTGTGCCGCATGCGAGTGTACGCTGTCGATCTCGCCAATGCTAGGCAATGGGTGCTTCGAATACTCCTCTTTCCTGTCGTCGATGTCCATGGTGAGATAGATCGCCGTGACCTCAATGCTGGAATGCCCAAGATTCTGCTGCAAAGTGCGGAGATCTATGCCAGATTTCAGAGCATAGACGGCATGGGTGTGTCGCAGCACATGAGGATGTCTCTTGTCTTTGTCCAAACCGATCCTCTGGCCGTAGTTGCCAATCAGTCTCTCAACCTGTCTCCTAGAGAGAGGCCCGCGCTTGTTCGAAACAAACAACGGATCCTTCCGAATCTTGCGGGTTCCGATGTAGTCGCGCAGCATTGATTTCGTCCAACTGTTCACGAGCGGGACCTTGCGCCCTTCCTCGTGCCGCTTTGCTTCCTGTATCGTGATCTCGCCGGCCTCGAGGTCCACGTCACCGATTGTCAAGGCTGTGAGTTCGCCGACTCTCATCCCCGTTTCGTAGAGAAGTTTGATAATGAGACGATCTCTCATTCGCTTAGGTGCCTCTAGCAGGGCTTTGAGCTCATCCTGCTTGAGATACTTTCGCATGCTGAGTTCCCATCCCTTCGGCTTCGGACAGATGTCCGACAAAGCATTGGTTTGTGCCTATTTAAAAATGTCGCATTTCGGTCCCAAAATGCCCTCAGAAGACCGGCACTTCGAGAAGCCCTATCAAAAGCGTCAACTAATACCCGATTTGTTGCCGTTTTTCCCCAATGACGAGGATTCGCTGCCTTCACCAGCATGAGTTCGTGCTCAAATGCGTGCTATAAAATAGCATGGCAGCGCAAAAAACGAGCAAAACGCCTTGACTAAGTCCGGATATTCTGCGATCCGCGCGCTCATTTGTGTTCTTGCCCCTTACAGGGGCAATGAATAGTCTTTGATTATAGTTACGATATATACAAATTGAGA
>JBASRQ010000188.1:0-18433 GCA_049273895.1 Thermoplasmata archaeon | reverse complement strand
CTGATGAGTGGTGACATGGGAGAAATCACTTTTACAGAAGACACCCTGCGGTACATCACGTTGTTCGAGAAGGTCACGGGCACGCAGGTCAAGGACTGCCTCGAGACCGAGGAGAAGCTCGTGTTCGTCGTGGAGAAGGGCCAGGGAAGCAGGGCCGTGGGGAAGAAGGGAGAGAACGTCATCCGGCTGAAGAACCTCACCGGCAAGAACATCCATGTGATCGAGTACTCCGAGGACCCTGAGACATTCATCAAGAACGTGTTCCACACATATTCGGTTCAGAGCGTCACGATAGAGGACCGCGGGAACATCATCCACGCGACGGTCACTGTCGATCCGAAGGTCAAGGGCAAGGCCATAGGCAAGAACGGCAAGAACCTGCGCATAGCCCGAGAAGTGGTTAATCGACACCACAACGTGCAGAGCATCAGCGTCGCTTGAGCGGCCTGAGCTCTACCTCGAGCCTGTCGGCCGTGGGGTATTCTTCAACGACGTGGGACGGGCAATCCAGTTTATCAGCGATCTCCTCGAGGACCCACGGTGCGATCTCGAGCCGCCCCTTGCGCGGGTTGCTGTAGATCAGCTGGCCAGGCACATCGAATTCCTTCATGATGTAGGCGGCCGTCGCACAGAACTTGTCCGTCTCTATCACTCCTATGAGCAGTGTCCCGTCTTTCGTCAAGAGTTCGTGCGGTCTCTGGACGTTCTTGGCCCTCCGCATTATCCTCCTTCTCAGCTGAATCCCGTCCTTGAACGCTGACGAGCAGTAGTGAAGCGGCACGCCTGTCCGCAATCTCAGCAAGTCCAATGCGAGGTTCTCGCTCCCAGCGACCCCTGATGAGACGTCGTTCTCCTTCTTGACGTCGAATCCCAAAGCTCTCAGAGAACGCCAATTGGTCTCCGAGAACTCGAGTTCGTTCAGGTTCACGAAGTCCAACGCGTGCTCATCGGCAAACGAAATTGCGCCGACGAGATCCTGGGCCCTGCCTGGGACGACCGGCACTTCTAGCCCGACCTTCAGCCCGAGCTTCTTCGCGCTCTCAACGGCATCTGCGAAGTCTGATTCGTCGAGCTTCTTCCACAGGTTCATCGGAGGGTGGAACCTTATCTCATCCAAGCCAGCCTTCGCGACCTTCTCGATCTTCTTGAGATCGGTAGTCGACGTGTATAGGTGAATATGATGCGACTTCCCGAATCTCTTCTTGAGCGCTTTGATGGACTCGGCCGTCCTGTCGACTGCCTCAAGTGGGTCTCCGCCAGTGACACCAGTCCCGAGGGCTTCCATGAGCTCGGCCTCGTCAATCACGTCGTCGATGCTGTCCACGTTCCTCTCGTTCGCGAAGAACACATCCCTGCCTCTCTTGGCCGACGACAGCGGGCAGTAGCAGCATCTGCGAGAGCACTTGCCTGTGACGAGGAGGACAAGCTTCGCTCCCTTCTCGCAGAGCACGCACCCTCTAGGGAGCTTTCCCGCGTACGCGGAACGCTTCGGCAACCTTGTAATCTTGCTCACGAGGGTCATATGCCGGTGACGTATAATGATAGTACTTTCGACATGACGCTATACAGAAAGATTAACCGAAAGGTAGTAGATTTGCTCCGGGGTAGCTCATGCAGAAGAAGAACCGAATCATCCTGGCGCTCGATGTCACATCTCGCGCGGATGCGATGCTTGTCGTTGAGGCCGTCAAAAATCATGTGGACGCGATCAAGATCAACTGGCCTCTGATACTCGCAGCGGGCCCAGACATCATCACGGAGTTGTCTCGCGTCAAGGACGTCATCTGCGACATGAAGATAGCCGACATTCCGAACACGAACAAGCTCATCGTCGAACAGGCGATGTCACGAGGCGCGGTTGCTGTCATATGCCACGGTTTCACCGGGGACGATTCGGTCAAGGCATGCGTCGACGCGGCGAAAGGGCAGGTTTTCGTGGTCACGGAGATGAGCCATCCGGGTGGAAGGCAGTTCACGGCTCCGGTCGCGGACAAGCTTGCGGCGATTGCGCGATCTGTCGGCGCACGTGGCATAGTCGCGCCGGCCACTCGGCCTGAGAGGATTGCTGATCTACGCAAGATCATCGGTAACCTGGAGATCATTAGTCCCGGTGTCGGCGCCCAGGGAGGCAAGGCCTCTGACGCCATCAGAGCCGGAGCGGACTACATCATCGTCGGAAGGGCTATCTATGAGGCTCCCGACCCTGCACTTGCTGCCAAGAAGCTAGCTGACGAGGTCAGAACGAGCATTTGAACAGACCCGCGCGTCGGAAAGCGCGGGCGCTGCGATGACAAATCGTGACATGCCAGATGTTTTTTCAGAGGTCCGTTTCGAGCGCGCCTTGCAGATAACGTATATATAGCACCCTCGGTATCGGTGGGCTACTATCACCAGGTGGCACAATCTTTGGCCGAGGCAAGGGAGAGCCCTCCGAGGTCTTTTCTGTCCAAGCTCAAGAGGGGTGACGGGAGGCCGAGCGAGCTCAGGAAGTGGATAACCGCCAATTGGTCCAGCCTCTTCATGCTGTTCTTCATCTTCGTTCTAGCCCTCTTCATCCGTTCGTACTTCGCCTACTCAATTGCTTCTGGCAACGGATACCTGGTCTCCGGCGGGTCCGACTCCTACTATTGGGAGCGGATCATAAACTACTCTGCGCACACTGGCAAGCAGCTGTATATGGACCTGATGCTGAACTACCCAGTGGGGATCAGGAACCCGCGTCCGCCGTTCTACAGCATGTCTATCGTGGTCCCAGCGGTCATTGCTCAGGACATGTTCAGGTCGCTCCAGGACTCGCTCGGCTGGACTTTGATGTGGTCCACAGCCTTTTGGGGAGCCTTGACGGTCATCCCGACATACTTCATCGGCAAGGAGACTTTCGGGAGGCGTGCAGGATTGGTCGCGGCCTTCCTCCTCGCGGTGATGCCGAGCCACGTCCAGCGGAGCGTGCTATCAGACGCAGACCACGACTCGTTCATCCTGTTCTTCATAGTCCTCACTTTCTACTTCTTGCTCAAGGCTGTTAAGACGCAGGAGCACAGGAAGTGGGTAGAGAACTGGCGGAGCTGGACCAGCATCAAGAGAGGCCTGAGAGACTACTTCACGCACAGCAAGACGCCTGTGTTGTACGCGCTCTTGGCCGGAGTTTCTTACGGCTCGGTTATCATGGCATGGGTTGGGTTCGGCTACGCGACCGTGCTCATACTCGTGTACTACCTGATCCAGATCCTGTTGAACAAGTTCAAGAATCTCGACTCGACTAGCATCACGTTCATCGTGTTCATCGCGATGGGGTTCGGGTTTCTTCTGTCGTTCCCTGTGTACTTCGAGCAGACGCTGATTGCAGTTCGGTTCGACGTTCCTGTATACCTGTTCTTCGCGTCGATAATCCTCGGCATGTTGTTCGTCGTCTCCCGCGACTTTCCGTGGACGCTCACCTTGCCTGCGATAGCCATGATCCTGATAGTCGGCGTGCTGATGATCAACGTGATCGACCCTGCGCTGGGCCAGGCGATTCTCAGCGGCCAGGGATACTTCGTCCAGAACAAGCTGTACTCGACCATCGCGGAGGCGAAAGCGCCCAAGTTCAGCGAGCTCGCGCTGGGGTTCGGCATGGTCACGTTCTTCATGTCATTGATAGGACTGGTCTGGGCATTCCTGAAAGTCCCGAAGAAGGCCACGTCGGAGTACATATTCATCGTTGTCTGGCTCGGGGCAGCCATATTCATGGCGATTTCCGCAGCTAGATTCATGTTCAATGCAGCCCCTGCCTTCGCGATAGTCGCCGCCTGGGTCACAGTCGTGATCGTTGACAGGTTGGACTTCAACAGCGTGCGCAAATCCCTCGTGGGCGCCAGCGGGTCATATCTAAGGATCATCAGAAAGAGCGTCAAGATACGGCATGTGATCGGCGCTCTGTTTCTGGCGTTCCTGGTCGTCCTGCCGAATGTCTGGTACGCCACTGATGCCGGCATACCGTCGGAGACGAAGAGCAAGCTGGACAGGCAGATCTACAACAGTCTTCCGAGCTTCCTGAGGCCCGCAGGTTACGACACTGTGAACGGTTCCGACTGGTACCTCGGGGCGTTCGGGTACTCTCTGCCGCTACCAAGGTATTATTTCCCAGCTGCGTGGGACTGGTTCTCTCATCGCGACTCCGATATCCTGCCCGAATCTCAGAGGCCAGCGTACGTCTCCTGGTGGGACTACGGTTTCGAAGCCATAGAGGCGGGCGGACATCCGACCGTCGCGGACAACTTCCAAAACGGCTACCAGCTCACTGGGAACGTCATCATGGCCCAGAGCGAGCAGGAAGCGATTGCAATATTCGCATATCGTCTGATACAGGGAGCTGTCGACGCGGGCAAGGAACCCCAGGTGTTCGACCTTTTTGAGAAGTACGGCGTGAACACCGACCGCATGGAGCAGATAATCCACCGCCCTGCACAGCCTATCATCAATGATATCCTGTCCGACCCGACGGTCTACGGACCCATGGACAGCGCCCTCAGCGACGCCAACGCTAGGATCGTCGCTGCGAGGGTCGAGCTGTCCAAGATCGGCCTCGAGAGCCTCGTGTCCTTCTATAGCGACCTGCGCGACTTGACCGGCTGGGACATCAGGTACTTCAGCGTAGACTCGAGGATGTTCCCTCGCACCGGGCAGGACACCGGCATCTTCTATGCACCCGCCAAGCTCTCGGACAGGAGAATCACAAGTGGTTCCACGCCGATCGACTTCTACGAGATCAAGGCGGTGAACCAGAACGGTAACGAATACTCTCTGGATCAGGTCACCTCCGACATGACCATCGTCGATTACGCGATCGCCTTCAAGGACATGTTCTACAAGAGCATGCTTTACAGGGCCATGGGCGGCTTCATGGGCACGGACATTGGCCTGACCAACGACGGCGTGCCAGGCTACTCGGGATCGCTGTCGAGTTACGCTGCCGCTCCGGCCTGGAACTTGACTCATTTCCGGATGGTCTACAGGACCGTGTACTACAATCCGTATCCGGACCCAGAGTACAAGAAACACGCCGATGCGTGGACTGCAATCAGCCTCGACGAGGCGTCAGCCCTCCAGCAAAAGATCAACAGTGGAGAAGCCCAGGGCGTGATCGACAAAAGCTCGAGCGCTCTCTATACTGCCGGTGCTGTCTTCCTGGAGTACTACGAGGGAGCGTACGTAAACGGCACGCTGACCACCGAGGATGGAAATCCAGTCGCGGGGATGAGAGTGACCATACAGGACGAGTACGGCATACCCCACGGCAGCGTTCTGACGGGCAGCAACGGCCAGTACTCCTTGCTCGCTCCTTTCGGGAACATCACTCTCACAGTCTCAACTGGAAGCGCGAAGAACACCGGGCTGGTCGGAAGCAACAAAATCACCAGCGTTAAATTCAATGTCACTGACAACCAGGCGATGAGGGTCAGAGAGGACCTGGATAATGACGGTGTGCCCGACTACATCATAACCAAGGATTTCAAGATGAAGGGCACAGAGACCACAGGCAACATTTTCTGGGACCTGAACTCGGATGGCAACTATACTGCCAAAACGGATCAGCTGATATCGGGCGCGATCGTCTTTGCCAAGGACCTGAACACCAGCCAGACTTTCATGATCAACGCGACAGATGGAACGTTCGATGTCCTACTACCGCCTGGACAGTATGACATCAAGGCATTCCTGTTCGGCTCCAATGTGACGATGGCCCAGCGGACCAACATAACTGCTGGCTCGAAGTCCACTCAGGATCTCGCGGTGCCGGCGTGCGGAGTGGCTGGCGATATAGCATATGTCAACGGCACGCCCGCGTCGGGCATCGAACTTGTGCTCACGGACCTATCAAGCGGCGAACAGCTGGGACTACACACTAACGAGAACGGCACGTATTCGTACAATCCAATCCTCTCCGGCCACTATGTCCTCACGACCAGCGCTCCGGATGTCATGTTGTTCAACGCGCTCATCGACCTTGCATCCGCCCAGTATCTCGTCAAGAACCTCACTGCCTTCCCTAAATCGACCATAAAGGCCAGGGCGGTCGTTGGGAACTCGTTTGCCCCCTATGCCGTGTACATGGCTTCGAACGATTACGACCCGACAGCTGTCATCACCGGCCAGGCGGATCAGTTCGGCTGGATCAACATCGAGGTCCCAGAGGGCCCGTGGACGATATACGCGACATCGTACTCAGGGGCAATCGAATACGCTGGCGCTGAGCGCTTTGACACATCGATCTCACCCTCTGCCAGCGGAACGATATCCCTTGTGACATCGGTCTACGTGACGGGCACTCTCAAGGGTCCCTCGTTCTCCTCCTTGGGCAACGACTACGTCGTCTTCGAGATGTCCAGCGGAGCGAGGGTTCCCGTCATGATCGACAGCGGGGGCTCATTCAACCTCAAGCTGCCCGCCGGGACATACAACGTGACAAGCACCAGCGCCAGCGCGAAGGGCATCTATTCGAGCACTGTGGCCGTCCAGGGACCCTCGACCAGCCTACTGATAAAGATGTCCAGCGGTGTGGTCCTCCAAGGCTTCGTCTATATGGACAAGGACGCCATGGAGGGCGTCTCGTCCTCAGACATCGGGAGATATGCCAAGCTGAAGATCACCGACTCTCGCGGTAGGTCGTTCACGACGGAGTCCCTCGTGGATGGATCGTTCGTCGCCGTGTTTCCCAAGGACTCGCAGGCAGTGCTGACCCTCGAGAATCCGGGATATTCGCAGTGGTCTCGGGAGGTCACCGCAACAGCCGACAACAGCTCCGGCGTTCTTGTGGCCACGCCTGACGACGTGGTCGTTTCCGGCCAGGTCACATATCAAGGCAATGGCGTCAGAGGAGTCGGTGTGGCCTTCCTGCCCTCATCCTTCTTGATGAGCCCGGTCTACGTCACGACTGGTCCCGCGGGAAGGTATACGGTTTCCCTTCCTGCGACGACCTACAGCGTTGTCGTTGAGCAGGACACGACGCCCGAGGGCGGCGAGAGGTATGTGTACGACCAGCCCCTGCTGGCCCTGCCGAGCGGAGATGTGATCAAGCGCGATATCCAGGTCATCAAGAAAGTCGAGATGTTCGGTTTTGTCCTCGGCGCTTCTGACAACCTCAAGCTGACTCTGCAGGGTCCGGAGAGGAAGGATCTGACCCTGACCTCGCTAAACTACTCTGTGTTCGTACTGCCCGGAACTTACAAGGTCTACGGCACAGGGCTTCTGGGCGGGGCGCACTACGCTAGCATGAGCACTGCAGTGGTCTCGTTCTCCTCCAGACAACACGATGTCCAGCTCAGTCTGGCCTACGAGGTTTCGGGGGCAATCAAGACGGGATCGACGCCTGCGACCACCGCGGTGACTGTCACCGCGACCTCATCTACGGGGGAATCCGTCACCAAGCTATCCTCTTCCCATGGCAGCTACACGATCGAGCTGCCGCCGGGCACATACAGCGTTTCGTATCTTCTCGAGATCAGCAGTTCATCGAATGGGCGGACGCTCTATGTGGAGTGGTTCGCTGACAAGGCCGTGACCGTCGGATCATCCGCAATCGCCTTGGACGCCAGCCTCGAGATGCGCCTCGACAACACGACCTTCTCGGGCACCGTGCTCGGACCTGACGGCACGGGCCAGGAAGCACATGTGCAACTCATCGCGAACTCGAAGTACGGCCTGAACTCCTCGTTCTATACGTCGCCTGCCGGAGCATTCGCTGTCAACGTACAGCCGGGAGACTACACGCTCTATGTCCTCAGACCACAGGACAAGCGCGCGGCGATAAGCACGATTTCTCTGTCGAGGAACGTCCCTCTCGACATGCGCATAGACCTGTCCGAATCGAAGTATCTCTCCGGCAAGGTCACTGTCGGAGACGTGGGCGCGGCCTTGGACGTCTCCGTCTCTCGCGGCAATGCTAAGCTGCACCTCACTTCCGGGTCTGACGGCAGCTTCACGGTGCTCGTTCCGAAGGGCAACTACACTCTAAGCGCGTCGACATCCGCTGTCGAAAACGGAATCACAGTCGCCTACTCGGGCTCCACTGCGGTCTCACTCAACACGACAGACGTCTTCTCCGATTTCGCGCTCGCGAGGGACACGAAGCGGGGCGTTTTTGCATACTGGAACTCCAACCTAACTCAGACGGCCAAGCCTGGCGTCAAGGTCATCTATTCGTTCACGGTCACCAACACGGGCAACGCGGAGGATCTGTTCCTGATCACATTTGTCGGTTCGGGGTTCGATGTCTCGTTCTCGCCTGGCGAGGTGACGCTCGGCTTCGGCGCGGATAACGAGGCCACGATATTCGCCAACGTGACCGCTAAGAGCACGATCCCCGCGGGCAAGACGAAGGTCGATTGCCTTGTGCGCTCCAAAGCGCTCGCGTCTGCCAGGTCGTCGATTGCGCTCTACATGAACGTCGCGCCGGTGAACGGCGTGGCGGTCACTAGCCTGAACACGTCCCAGCCAGTGTACTCGAAAAACACAGTGACCACCTTCAGGGTGAACAACACTGGGAACGTGGGCGGTATCTTCCTATTGCAGGTGGCAAACCTGCCATCACTATCTGCCGTGGGCTGGACTGCGAACATCGTCGATCCGATCACTAATGCCACCGTCACCGAGGTGAACCTCACGGCTTTCGGTTCGAAGGAACTCCTGGTGAACTTCACGATGACAAGGTCGAACCCAGATCCATATGCCATGGCGTCGGTGTTGGCGAGCTCGAAGGCCGATCCGGGCACGAGCGCGTACGGGTCTGTGCCTGTCAAGGTCCCGGACCTATCCATCGGTCCTGGTGGCCTGCAGGTAGTGCGGGGCGACATCGCGTACGAGTTCGACAGAACAATCGTGTATGTTGACTTAGCCCTGGTGGCCTCTCTGGCCGGTCTGTTCCTCGCATTCTTCTTACTGAGGAAGAAGAAGGGCCTCGGAGGAGGTGGCAAGAAGTGACAAGTTCGCGCGTGGTCAGGGCGTTCTTGATGTTCATGATGGCATCCTTGATGATCGCTCCGGTCGCTTGGGTGACGCATCCCACCGCTGATGCAGCTGCGGTGAGCGGCGTGAGCATAGACCTCGCCCATCCGACCTTCGCGGGCAAGAACCAGACCGTCGAGTGCGTGCTGACGATCACAGGTGGCCCTGCCGGAGATACTACGGGCAACTTCTCGTACAGTGCCGAGATCATCGGCACGAACACCACCGGCTCGGCAGTCACCCCCAGTTCAGGAGGGTCGCCCTCGGGCGTGTTCATCCTGAACATCACCATGCCTGCGACTGCGCCTCAGACCATCAAAATCAGGATCAACGCTACCTCCAGGGAATCTGCGTCTTCCACCTCGAGCACAGCCGAGTCGGATTTCTCGATGAAGGTCGTGGACCCCATAGTGATCCGAGCGACCATCTATAACACAGGAGCCGTCGATGCGAAGAACGTCACGGCGAAGTTCTACGCGGACGGCGAGTTGCTCGAGACCCGGGTGATAAACGTGTCCGCGGGTTCGTCCAAGCAGATCGAGTACAACTGGACCTTCCTAAACATCAAGAAGGGCAAGCATGTCATCACTGTCTCCGTGAACGACCCTGACAAGGTCGTCGAGTTCAGCGACGGCAACAACGTGTTCTCCCGGACAGTCTATGTGGGCAAGCAGGGGAACCCGACCGGGGCCGTGCTAACCATCGGCATCATCATCATGTCGGTGCTCGTAGGTCTCATCTACATCTCGAAGCCGCCTCCCAGAAAGAAGAAGCCCTGAACGAGACTCTTTTCCTGAACGGTCTGGACAATCTCTTTATATGGAGGATTCTTTACCTCGGGCCACCACTAGGAAGCGATAGTCTTGTCGGATGAAATCCTTCACATAAACGATGCCAGTTTCGATACGACCGTGAAGTCCTCTGCGAAGCTGATCGTCGACTGCTGGGCCCCATGGTGCGGCCCCTGCCGAATGCTCGCGCCCACGTTCGAGGCGCTTGCAAATGATTACAGGGGAAAGGTCGTCTTCGCGAAGCTTGACACGGACGAGAGCCCGAAGACCGCGATGAACCTCAGCATCCACAGCATCCCGACGTTGATATTCTTCAAGAACGGCCAACAGATCGAGAGGCTCACGGGCGCACACCCGAGGGCGAACATCGAGGCCGTTATCAAGAAGCACTTCTCGTGATCCGCTAGCCCTTTCTCAGGACCTCCTCTATCTTCTCGTGCAGGTTCTTCGCGCTCGCAGCGACAGCGACTTCCCCGCGCGTCTTCTCCAGAAGGCTCCGCGCGACATCTTGCTTGTGCCTGAGCGGGACTATCGCCTCGGGATAGTCAAAGCGCATGATCGCGGTGAATATGTCCTCCATCCTGTCGAGGAAATGATTCGCCCTCGTGACCTTTCCCGTCTTCAACTCCTCCAGACAGAACCTCCGTAGCTCGCCTATGGAATCGCCAAGGCCCAGGAGGTATGGCACGCTGCCGATCCCCAACTCCTCGGGAGGGGGCACGTCATCCCTTTCAATGATCGACATTATGATCCCGACTTCCGCGTATTCCTGAAGCGCTGTCTCGACGTAGCCTGCGTGCTCCAGCTCCGGATGATCCTTTAGAAGGCTGAGGAGCCGCATCACTTCGTCCCTCAACTCGCCGACCTCAGCTTTTCCGTCCTTGCCCCGATGGAACCCTCTCAGGATGCTTCCGGACATCCGAGCGACGGCTCTGGAGGACTTGAGCGCGACCTCCCTGATTTGATCCTTCTCGTCCAGCTCAGCCTCTATCTTGGAGATGACCTTCTCGAGTTCCTTCAAATGCGCCCACTCCTGATGTCTTCCATTCTTCGGACCTTGGCGTCGAGCATGCTCTTCTTGGCGATGTCGTGCCTAACATGAATCCTGCCGGTCACATGCCTCAGGGCGTTCTCCGCGATGCGTTCTGAATCTTCAATGGAATCGGCCACGCCCACTATGCCGACGGAGCGCGAGGTCGTCGTGTAAACCTTTCCATCCTTCTCGTTCACGCTCGCATAGTACAGCTTAGCACCCTCGCGCGCGATCGCCTGCTCATCAACGCCTATCTCCTCGCCCGCAAGTGATTTGGTGCCATAGCCCTCAGGAACGACGTACTTGCAGACGGAGGACTTGGCTTCGAACTCCGCATCCTTCCTCGAGAGGCTCCCGTCTGCCATCCTCTTGCATATGCTGGTGAAATCGCTCTTCAGCAAGGAGAGGACGTTCATCGCCTCTGGGTCCCCGAACCTCGCGTTGAACTCGATAACCTTCGGCCCTTCCCTCGTGAGCATGAACTGCCCATAGAGTGCGCCCCTGTACTCCGCCCCCTCCTTTCGCAGGGCGCTGATTACGTCCTCCATGATCTTCACGGCGTCATCGTACTCGCCCTTGCTGAGGAAAGGGAGAAGCCCGCCTTTCTGAGAATAGGATCCCATCCCTCCCGTGTTCGGCCCCTTGTCCCCTTCGTAGGCGCGCTTGTGATCTTGCACGGCGGGCATCGGCACGACACGCCTTCCGTCGCAGAATGCCTGGACAGTGAATTCCTCTCCCACCAGTTTCTCCTCGAGGACTATCCTGGCAGCCCCTCCAATCTTCTTCGAGAAGATCTCGTCCCCGTATGCGAGGATGTCCTCCTTGGTCATCAGGTGCTCCCCGACGACCTTCACACCCTTGCCCCCGGTCAGTCCCGTCGGTTTCACAACCACATTCATCCCGAGCCTGTCCAGGGCAAGCTCTAGGTCCCTTTTGGTGTCGACGACCGCGAAGTTGATCGAGCCTTTGACCACATGCTTGGAGAGCAGCTCCCTCATGAAGCTCTTGGAGGTCTCGATCCTCGCAGCGGATCTGCTAGGACTGGCTGTCGGTATCCCCGCGGACCGTAACCCGTCTGCGAGTCCCACCTCTAGCGGAGCCTCAGGGCCTATGACCGCGAGTTCGACTGCGTTTGTCCTCGCGAACTCGACCACCTTTGGGACATCGTTCTCGTCTACGAGCGTGTATCCCTTGGCGGCCTTGCAGATCCCCGGGTTCTTGTTCTTCAGGCAAGCGAAGACATCTGCCCCTGAACGCACGAGGGCCGCAACGATTGCGTGTTCCCGCGCCCCTCCCCCTACAGCCAGGACTCTCATCTTATGCGACCTTCCGGTGCATCAGGTTGGAATCATAAAACATTGTCTGTGCCCTCCACTGGCACTGGAGGATGGTATCTCTTAGCACCAGCAAATGATTTAAAACGAATAACCCTATCCACTAGTCGATGAAGTACTCTGGCTTCGTCGGCAAGCTGCTGGACGAGGCGGATGCGGAGCTTGGTGATGTCATCGAGGTTCGAAGAGCCAAGGACGTGCAGACGGGCATCCTGATGCCCCATCACGAGTTCAGCGACACATCGATGATAACGCTCAAACTGCCGAATGGCTACAACGTTGGCGTCAAGGCCGGCAAGGATACAGAAGTGAAAGTCGTCTCCAAGCGGGAGAGCAGGGAGCGCAAGAAGATACTCCTCCCAAGTGACCCCTCGAAGAAGGATGTGGCGGTCATCAGCACGGGCGGAACAATCGCCTCTTACGTCGACTACCGGACCGGAGCGGTCCATCCGGCCATCTCGGCAGAGGAGCTGATATTCTCAGTGCCTGAGCTTCTCGACCTGTGCAATGTCCGAGCGAAGGTCCTCTATTCGATACTGAGCGAGAACATGAAGGTGACGCACTGGCAAGGACTGGCCAGAGCGGTTGCCGACGAGCTCAACTCAGGTGCTGTCGGAGTCATAGTGCCTCACGGTACAGACACGCTAGGATTCACATCGGCTGCGCTCTCCTTCATGCTGCGGAATCTGACGGGTCCTGTGGTCTGTGTCGGGTCCCAGAGGTCGTCCGACCGTCCTTCGTCCGATGCGATCATGAACCTGCTCGCAGCCACAAGACTCTGCGTGGACAGCGACCTCGCAGAGGTCGTGGTCCTGATGCACGGTGAATCCTCGGATTCCTATACTCTTGCCCACAGAGGCACCAAGGTTCGGAAGATGCATTCGTCCAGAAGGGACGCGTTCAAGAGCATCAACCTGGAGCCGATCGTGAAGGTGGAGGGCCCTGAGATGACATTCCTCGCCGACTACGCGAAGCGCTCCAAGGGGCCCGTCGAGCTGAAAGACAGGATCGATGGCAGGGCGAGCATGCTGCACTTCTATCCGGGGTTTGAGGCCGAGCATTTCGACCTGATTGCCGAGAAGGTGAAGGGCATCGTCGTCGCTGGCACCGGTCTCGGCCATGTGTCAGAGGAAATCGTGGGTTCGGTCAAGCGGGCTGTCAGGAACGGCGTCCATGTGTACGTCACGACCCAGTGCCTTTACGGCGCGGTCAACCTCAACGTTTACTCCACCGGCAGGGACATGATCGTTGCCGGCGCGATCCCGCTCGGCGATATGCTGCCAGAGACGGCGTATGTCAAGCTCATGTGGGCCATGGGGCAGACCAAAGACCCAGACGAGGTCCGGAAGATCATGCTGACGAACATCGCTGGCGAGTTCGCTTCGAGGAGGCAGGTCTGACTTGGACTTCAGGGTGCTCGGGCTGAAGGTCGGGATCGAGATCCATCAGCAGCTCAGCACGGGCAAGCTGTTCTGCGAGTGCGAGACGGAGTTCTCAGACGAGCATCACAAGGAGTTCATCAGGCGCCTGAGGCCAACGCAGAGCGAGATGGGCGAGATCGACAGGGCAGCGCTCGAGGAATCCGAGAGGAAGCTCCATTTCAGATACCAGACCGTCCCGTATTCCTGCCTTGTGGAGGCGGATGAAGAACCTCCTCACGATGCGAACAAGCGCGCGATCGAGGCCTCGCTCGAGATGTCATGTTTGCTCGGCATGATACCTGTGGACGAGGTCCATTTCATGAGGAAGATCGTCATCGACGGATCGAACACCGGGGGATTCCAAAGGACCGCGCTCATCTCGACTAGGGGTTCGGTTCAGGTCGGTGAGAAGAGCATCGGCGTGTCGACTCTCTGTCTGGAAGAGGACGCCGCGAGGAGGATCTCTGAGCACGGCGCCGAAGTCACCTACCGTTTGGACAGGCTGGGCATTCCGCTCATCGAAATCGCCACTGACCCTGACATCTCGACCCCCGAGGAAGCAAGGCTCGTCGCCGAGAGGCTTGGCTCTCTTTTGAGGGCGACCAAGAAAGTGAGACGCGGGATAGGTACGATAAGAGAGGACGTGAACATCTCAATATCAGGCGGTGCGAGGGTGGAGATCAAGGGCGCCCAGGAGCTCAGGCTTCTTCACATTTATGTCGAGGAGGAGGTCAAGAGGCAGCTCGCGCTGCTGGAGGTCACGAAGACTCTCAGGGAGCGAGGGGCCAGGAGGATCGAGCCGGATATCAAGGACCTCTCCGGGATGTTCCGGAACACCCGTTGCAAGGTCATCAAGGGCGCGCTTGAGTCGCGCGGCAAAGTCCTAGTCGTTAAGCTCCCCAAGTTCGGGGGCCTTCTGGGACCGACTGCCGACGGCGTGAAACGCCTGGGTCCCGAAATGGCCGCGCATGCGCGCGTGGCCGGCGTGAAAGGGCTGTTCCATTCTGATGAACTGCCAGGATATGGTGTCACCGTTGCCGAGGTTGAGGACGTCACATCTGCGCTCGCTGTCGAGCCCGGGGACGCCTTCATGATAGTCGCAGACGAGGAGGAGAAGGCTAGGGCAGCGGTCGCAAAAGCCGTCGAGCGGGCGAACGCGTCGATCGAGGGCGTTCCCGAAGAGACCCGGGACCCATTGCCCGATGGTCAGACAATCTACAGCCGTCCATTGCCCGGGAAGGAGAGGATGTACCCGGAGACCGATGTCAAGCCCATCCTCATCAACGAGACCATACTCGAGAGCATCAATCTGAACCTTCCGGAGATGCCGGAGGAGAAGGTCGCGCGGTTCGTCAAGGACTTCGGGATCAGCAAGGAGCAGGCGGAGTCCCTGGTCAAGGGGGGATATGAGGACGAGTTCGAGCTGCTGGCCTCTGGCTTCGGAAACGCGCAGGTTGTCGCACGGATCTACCTGAACATCTATCCGGAACTCGAGAAGCAGGGGCTGACCCCATCGTCACTATCACTGGATGCGATGAAGGACGTGCTCTTGGGCCTCAAGAACGGGTCCTTCGCCAAGGAGGCGATACCGCAGATACTGGCGTCTGTTCTGGAGAACGGCCACGGGGTGGCCAGGGCGGTCGAGACCCTAGGGGTGGAGGCGATCGACATGGACGCTGTTCGAGAGGTTTGCGCCCGGGTCGTGAAGTCTCGCGAGAAATTCATCAGGGAGCGCGGACAGAACAGCCTTGGTCCCCTCATGGGAATTGTGATGAAGGAACTCCGAGGAAAGGTGGACGGCAAGGTCATCAGCGAGATTTTGCGCGAGAGGATAGAACAGCTCCTGTGACAGGCGGCTTGTCGGCGAGCATCGTGAGGAAGTCCTTGCAGTATTGGATCGCAGCGCCTTTGTCGGATTCGTTGCATCTCAAAAAACTCTGACAGAGCTCTTCGAGATCGTTGGGATTGTTGTACTTCCTCGGCCCCTTTCGCGGCACTGGTTCACTCCCGATGCTGAGCAAACCAAATCAGAAGTGCCCCTAATAATACTTCTCGCCTCATTCTCAAAACACACTTCTGAACCGGAATTCATATGCGTAGATAGATTCGAAGAACATACGCTGCTCCTCGAGCAGTCTTACATCGTATCTCTCTCTGGCCGCTTTCAACGCCGACACCAGTCCTCCGACGGATGACAGGATCATGTAGATCCTTCCGCCAGGGTTGAGGTGTTTCCAGGCATCCTGGAGGAACCTGATCGCGACCTCGCCCCCCTCCTCGCCGCCAGACCACGCCTTCTCTATCCAGGCTGTCGATTTGGTCTCAGCTGGCAGGTATGGTGGGTTGAATGCTATGATATCGAAGCTACCGTGGATTTTCTCAAAGAGGTCGCTGCGCACAACATCCAGTCTGACGTTGTTCTTAGCCGCATTTCTTCTGGCGCACTCAACCGCATGCGGGTTGATGTCTGCTGCTGTGACCTTCGCGCCCAACTTCGCTGCATGGATCGCGATCAACCCTGTTCCAGTCCCCATTTCGAGAAGGCTTACTTCTCGCGCAACGTCGACTACCCTCAAAAGAAGGTAGCTGTCGTTGCTCGGGTCATAGACATCAGGAGTGGCGTCTATATCCAGAGAAGTGTCCAGTCGCACGCTTGGCGTAGACATTCCATCGAGCTTAAGGTTTTACTAGCCGAACTCAATCACCCGAAGAACATCTTTGGGCACAAGGTCATTGAACGTCGAAGTTGTAAGAGATTGCATGGAGATCTGATTATGGAACCTTGGGTTCTGTTGCTAATCGGCGTAATAATCGCAGCCACGGTCTATGCCGCGTGGAAGCAGTTCAGCTTCTCAATAATCGCCAGCGCGGTCTGCGTGTTCACATTCATTGTGATGTCTCTCGTCGGCCAAAACAACTGGTTTACCGCGGAGGACCAGATCGCCTTCAGTCCGGTCGATCTGGGCGATCCTGCGCGCATCTACACGCTTCTGACATCGATGTTCGCTCATGCCAACCTCTTGCACCTTCTATTCAACATTCTGGGATTGATATTCATTGGCATGGTGTTCGAGCAAAGAGTCGGCTCAAGATCGTTCATTCTGTTGTTCTTCCTCAGCGGTCTTGCAGGTACTCTTGTCTTCGCGGGCCTGCATTGGAACGACAGCCTGATTCTCGTGCTTGGAGCATCTGGCGCCATTAGCGGAGTGCTCGGCGCCTTTGCCCGGCTGTACCCGAACGAGAAGATGTCAATGTTCATTTTCTTCGTGCCTCTCCCTCCAATGCCCATATGGATCATCGTCGGTCTGTTCGTCCTGATTCAGTTGTTTCTGATTCCCACATCATCGCAGATTGCCTACGAATCTCACCTTGGTGGCTTGGCGGCGGGCATTCTTCTCGCCCCGATTCTGGTCAAGTTACCATTGCATAAAGGGGTCAGACGGACGATATCGCTCCAGGCGCTTCGGCGGCTCGCGACCACTCCCGCGTTGAAGTCCATGCTCAAGCGGATCGAAGAGGAGAGCGTACCTGATGTCAGGAACGCATGGATCGAGCATTTCCTGTCAGAAGCCAGATGCCCTCACTGTGGCGCCCCTCTGAGGGTCACCAAGGGCGAACTGGCGTGTGAGAAAGGGCATCTCCTATGATGGACCCGTGGGATATGCCCACCATCTCGGCAGCGCTTCAGAGAGCAGGAATCCCTGGGTCCAGTCCTGACCATGAAGGGCATGGGCATGATTTCGAAGTAGGCGGAAAGAAGTAAGATACATGAGGGCAATCTGGCCGCGCGATGACCCTCCCGACATCTGTCATGGTTGAATGCCCTGTGTGCCGCCAGGAGACGCTGCACGAGGTGCTTTCTGGCAAGATCGGTGGGAAGGCTCAGACCGTGCTGGAATCCACTGTGAAATGCAGGGAGTGCGGCCAAGTGCATCATGCTGTCATGAAGGTCGAGAAACCGATCGAGCTTCCAGTGATCATAAGCTGGCTTGAGAAATCGACGCGGTCTTCCGTCTCTCTCGGCCCTGACGAGGCTCTCTCGGTCGACGACGAGGTCATGTGCGGCGAGGAGCCCGTGCTCATAACCTCAATCGAGTCGAAGGGTGCCAGGGTGAAGCGCGCGAAGGTTAGGGACATCGATACCGTCTGGGGGAAGAGATTCGACAAGGTGAGGGTGCCGTTCTCGGTCAGCCATCTCGGAAAGAGCTACTCGGAGCACGTGATGGCCGTGCCCGATGAGGAGTTCTATATAGGCGACATAATCAGCGTCGGCAAGCACGACGTCGTCATACACGCAATCAAGATCAAGGACAAATCCCTCAGGACGGGCGGAGCAGCGGCGAGGGATATCGTGAGGGTCTACGCCAGCATAGTCAGGAAGACATCCTCTTGAATGAGTCGTCAGGTTTTTTGCTTCAGGTGGCCATTCACTCTTCGTGTTTGAGGAGTTCGAGCAAGAACGCAATCGCTTGGTCAACAGTCTCGTGAGCCGAGGCTACATCACGGACCGCGAGGTGGAGAAGGCCATGAAGCGCGTCCCCAGGGAGGAGTTCATTCCGCCCGAGATCAGGGATGAGGCCTATGTCGACACCCCTCTCCCAATTGGGGAGGGCCAGACGATTTCCGCCCCCCACATGGTCGCGATCATGGCCGAGAGGCTCCAGCTCAAGCCAGGGCACAAAGTGCTCGAGATAGGCGCCGGCTCTGGATACCATGCCGCCGTCTGTGCGGAGATCATCGCTCCCGATGGTCATATGTACACGATCGAGAGGATAGCGAGCCTTGCGAATTTCGCGGAAAACAACCTCAAGAGAACTGGCTATGGCGCCCTAGTCACTGTCATCTTCGGCGACGGGACCAAAGGTCTTCCGG
>JBASRQ010000177.1:0-39034 GCA_049273895.1 Thermoplasmata archaeon | reverse complement strand
ATTCGCATAGTAGACCTTCAGTGACAGATGACTCTTGATTGATGGAGGGATTTCTTCTCCGCCCATGTTGTAACCCTCTGCGGGAATCGCCTTTCCTCCACTATGGACTTTACCCAGGCTAGGGCTCTATGACACCTTCCACAGCTCTGTCTGAACCTGCCACAGCGTAACTACTTTCGCCTGCGAACTAGCAAGACCACGATGGGAACCATGCACCCGACCATCATCGCCAGCAGAACCAGGGGACCGTCGGATTCAGGAATGGTCAGATTCATGAACACGTCCACTGTCTGATACTCGTCTCCGTTCGCCTCGATCTGGCGGATTTTCTGATCGGAGCCATAGGTCGCGATGACAAAGATGGTGTTGTGCGGATCCCAGTAGTTGCTGCTGAATGTCAACTCGTAGTATCCCAACGCAACTGTCACTGTCGAGCCGGAAATGCGGAGGAAGTCTTTTTCAGGCCAATACCCGCCCCATATTTCCACGGTCACATCCGCACCGATGATGGGGTTGCCAGTGTGATCGTACACAGTCCCGAGGACGGTCTTGTTCGTAAACGCTGCCTCTGCAATCGTAGAAGAGAACAAAGGCGCCAGCAACGCCAGCGTAATTCCCGCAACCACAGCTAGCGAGCACTCTCTACGGTGAACGACCATGCTCTCAAACCGTCCATGAGTTGCCGTTCTCGACGAAGTGTATCGCCTTTCCTTGCATATGGTCTTTTTCCAGATAGAGGTTCCGTCCGCTTCGCGTGTTTGTGGATAGGACGTAGCCCAGGAGTGTCTCCAGAGACAGTCTCCGTCATGTCGAGACACTCCTCAACGACGACAACCGAGCGACACTATTACCGAAAAGAAGCGAACTCCGCGATACTCTAAGTGAATCGAGCGTTTGAGAGGTCTATGACCTCTCCGAGCGTCAATCCCCCGTTGATTGAGCGAAAAAACGAGTTGCCTGGCTATGCATGAGTAGTTTTATATCCGGACACGATTATTACTGTGGCTGAGGGATGCACATTGACGATTCTGAAGAAGAAGCCTTTTCCCGCTGCGGAAGAGAGCGCGCCCAGAGAGACCATGGGGTCCGAGCAGTACATAGATTTGACTGAGATGGCACTCGAAGACGAGGGTCTCAGCGGAATAGAAAGCGCGAAGACCGTCGTGAAGGTTGGAGAGCTTTTCAGGTATGAGGACCTGTCAGCGCTCACTGGCGAGATCTACAACGACAACATCGTGATTGTCGACTACACATCAATTGCGAACGACGACCTTACCATGAAGCGGATTACCGCCGAGCTGAAGAATGTGGCCAGAGACATCGATGGCGATGTGGCGGGCGTTGGCAAGAACCTCTTGATGATCACTCCGCGGGGCGTGAAGATCGATCGGAACAAGATCAAGGGCGGGTTCTGAGCTTCGTTCCGGTGTCAAGACTCAGTCTGCCAGTGTACACTTCTTCTGCTGACGATCCTGCGCCTTCCCGACTACTCGGCGATGGGCGTGGTGGCCATGAACTGACCGTCTTTGAATATCAGGGTCAGGTATCCGTGGTGTATCTTCGAATGCCTCATCTTCACGGCTCGGATCCTCAGCTGCACATCGGTCTCCCCAACGTCGACGAACTTCAGAAGGATTGTCCCATCGGCCAGGAAGTCCTCGTGATATGGCCCGAAGGCTCCGCCATTGACCTGTGTTTCTGAGATGAGGAAAGTGGTGACGCCAAGCCGCTTCAGGAAGCCAAAGAAATGGAACAGCTCTTGCCTTGGGTTCGTTATGCTGGCGAGCGCGTAGACCGCGGTGAGCGAATCGATGACGACGATCTCGACCCCCTCGTTCTCGACCTTTTTCCTCAGATACTCCTTCAGAATCTTGAACCAGTCCCGACCGACATCTGCATCTGTATGCTCAAGTCTCAGCCGGCCGATGTCCACTATGAAGAACTTGCTCTCGTCGATGCCCCCCAGGCCGAGCGTGCTCATCGCTGTCAATAGGCTTTCCTTGCTCTCCTCGATACTGACATAAAGGACGTTGACGCCCCTCTTCTTCACATTGTTGTAGAGTATGTTGAGAGCGATCGAAGACTTCATCGTGCCGGGTGTCCCCGCTACGAGCACAACGTGTCCTTTCTTCACCCCTCCGCCTATCTTGCTGTCAAAGCCGTCTATGAAGGTCTGTATCTTGTCGGATGAGTCGTTCTGCCCGGACTCCATTTGAAGTCCTCCTAGCTCTACGATTGGTTAGAGATTGCCCTGTGCTCTTAAAAAGGATTTGTGCATCGTTATCAAAAGCTATAATGACGATTTCCCCAGTGCAATCTCCCGATCTCCTGCCACTCTGGCTCGCATGTGCTCAATATGCTTATAAGGCGTGAAGCAGTCCTATGACAGTTGACAGATCACAAGATCGTCCACGATTCCGTTCACGGCAGCATCCGATTGGGCGGCGTCTTCCTGTCTCTGCTCGAGGTTCCAGAGCTCCAGCGCCTTCACAGCATACATCAGCTCGGACTGGCGTATTTGGTGTACCCGGGCGCCAATCACACGAGGTTCGAGCATTCACTGGGAACGTTTGCCGTTGCTCGGAGGATCTGCACGTCGCTGCAGATGGACCCCGAAGAGGCGACCTTGGTGGAGTGCGCGGCCTTCCTCCACGATGTCGGCCACCTCCCGTATTCTCACACGCTGGAGTTCGTTCTTCATGATAGGTTTGGCATCGATCATGAAGACATTTCCAGGAGGCTCATCAGAGGGGAAGAGACGGTCTTGTCTCCCTCCGACAAGAAGATCCTTGGCAGATACTCCTCGATCCCCGAGGTTCTGGAGAGGTTCAGTATCGATCCAATTGAGGTCGGGAACCTGTTGGGAGGCAAGGCTTCCCCATCTGGACCTCAGAGAACCCTGACCAAGCAGAGAGGTCAGACCCATTTCAACTCGAAGAGGTATCTGTCTCAGATAGTCAGCGGGCCCGTGGATGCGGATCAGCTGGACTATCTCAAGAGGGATGCGCACTACACAGGCGTGGCCTACGGCGTCATCGATCTCGACCGCCTATTCGAGACGCTCCAAGTATTCAACGGCGACCTCGTTGTTGAAAGGGGAGGCCTGAGCGCCATCGAGGGTATGCTCGTCGCCAGGGCGCTCATGTTCTCCTCGGTGTACTTCCACAAGACCGTCAGGATATCTGAGCTGATGCTCGCGAAGGCCGTTGAGCAGCTGGGTGCAGAAGAGGTCGATCGAATGCACAGCATGACCGACTCGAGCCTGCTCGCGCATCTTGTCGCCAAGGGCGGCTATTTCCAGGAGATCGCCACACTGATCAAGTATCGAAGGCTTTTCAAGAAAGCGCACGCGGTCAGGGTCGCGGAAATCCCGCTGGACAAATGGGAGGAAATCGACTCCCTTGGAGCGGTGGACGAGCGAAGGTCCTTGGAGGAGGATATCGCCAGAAGGGCGGGTATCGAGCCTGGCTATGTCGTGGTCGATGTGCCTTCCAGCGAGCTGTCGATTTCGGAACCAAGAATCTCGCTGACGAATGTGCGAATCCTGGACGATGGAAGGGTCAAGTTGTTGCCTAGGATAAGCTCGATAGCCGCCTCACTGCAAATCAGAAGGGCCCACGAATGGGCGGTGATGGTGGCATGCCCAGAGCGTTTCCGGGAGAGAGTGCGAAAGGTCGCCCAGAAGGTGCTTGACTTCTAGCCCTTCATCACACCTAGGGGCTTGAGCCTCGCGACCATCTTCGAGATGCCTGCGCCGTGGGCGATTCTCACCACATCGTCCACATCTTTGTAGGCCCCGGGCGCCTCCTCGATGATCCCGTCTTTCGAGGCCGCCCTGATGTAGATGCCTCGGCTCTGAAGCATCGCGACTACGTCGTTTGCCGTGAAACGTCTAGCAGCGGAGGTCCTCGACATAAGCCTCCCAGCCCCGTGACATGTCGATCCGAAGGTCTCGGCCATCGCTTGGGCAGTGCCCACCAACACATAGCTCGCAGTTCCCATGTCTCCTGGTATCAGCACGGGTTGTCCGATCTTCCTGTACTTATCGGGTACCTCTGGTCTTGTGCTGTCGAACGCTCTTGTCGCGCCCTTTCTGTGGACGTAGAGTTTCCGGCGCTTGCCCTCAAACTCGTGCTCCTCAAGCTTGCATATGTTATGACACACGTCGTAAACGCACTTCATTCCGAGGTCTTCGGCGCTCATGTTCAGGGTTTTCTCGAAGGATTCTCTGACCCAGTGGAGGATGAGCTGCCTGTTCGCCCAGGCGTAGTTAGCCCCCGCGCTCATTGCTTTGAAGCAGTCCTGGCCTTCGTCTGACGTGACGGGTGCGCATGCGAGTTGTCTGTCGGGAACGCTGATGTCGTACTTTCTGATGGCGGATTCCATCACCCTGATGTAGTCGCTCGCAATCTGGTGCCCGCATCCTCTTGATCCAGAATGGATGCTGACCATGATCTGGTCGACGGAATCGATCCCGAAGGTCTTCGCCGCATTCTCGTCGAATATCTTTTCGACCTTCTGTATCTCCAAGAAATGGTTTCCCCCGCCAAGGGTCCCCAGCTGAGGCGCTCCTCGCTGCTTTGCCTTGGCATTCACCTTTGAGGGATCAGTGGTTGACATGCAGCCCCGTTCCTCGCAAGAGTCCAGGTCGTCGTCCGAGCCATAGCCCTCGGCCACGGCCCATCTCGCCCCGTTCTCGAGCACGTCGTCCATCTGTCCCGTCGACAGCCTCAGCTTGCCCTTTTCTCCGACACCTGATGGGACATTGTCAAATATTGAATCGAGGAGTTTCTTCACGTCGCGGTCGATGTCCTTGAAGGCCAAGTCGGTCCTGACAAGCTTGACGCCACAGTTGATATCGTAGCCGATGCCGCCGGGCGATATCACTCCTTTCTCGGCATCGAAGGCAGCGACTCCGCCGATCGGGAACCCATAACCCCAGTGTATGTCAGGCATCGCGAGCGATTTCCCCACAATTCCCGGGAGACACGCCACGTTCGCAGCCTGCTCAGGGGCGTTGTCCATTCTCACGGATTGGATCATCTTGTCGTCGGCGAAGATGACCGCGGACGTGGACATGCAGGGCTTGAATGATCTGGGGATCTCGAACCTGAAATCATCGATCTTGTTCAACGGACCCGAAAAAGCCACTTCGATCTACCTATCCGCGCCACAATGTTGTTGCTATATTAAGCTTGCGCGGAACGCGAGATGCTGGCTCGAGAGATTCCCTCGTCGACCATACCGCCACATGACGCCGCTTGCACGAGAGTGGTCTTCTCGCGAATTCCACGTGGCCAGATTATATATATAGGCGCAAACTAATAGGAACTATCAAGCGAATTCAGAACCTGGCATGACACAGAGAGATTGCTGGGACTACATCTGCTAAGCTTCCCCCCAAGGTGTTGAGAGTCTGTCCGAGCAACCCGCGATTGTTTGTCCGCTTTGTGGAAACAGAGTACCACCTGGTATTTCGAAATGCCCGATCTGCTCGACGGAGCTCCAGAAGGTGGCAGAGAGGAGAACCTCAGCGAAAGTCGCGCCATCTCGTGGTGATGTCGATGACTATCTTCACAAGGAGCTTCCCAAGCTCATCCTGCCAGTTGCCAAGCACGCCTGTCCGCAGTGCGCCTTAGAGTTAAGGGGCGGAGAGGCAAAGTGCCCGAGATGTGGCATTCCGCTCGTCGCCGAGGGCGAGATGCTCGAGTGCCCAGAGTGCGGAGCTATTGCGCCGCCGGGTTCGAAGTCGTGTCCAAGGTGCGGAGTCGGCTTCGAGGAGGAGCCGGAAGTTCCTGGGCCTCCGCCAATCGAGGAGATCCCGCCACCGCCAATCCTGGAAGCGCCCGCTGCGCCCCGAAGGCCGCTCGAGCAGCCTGCAGAAGTTGTGACAGCAGCTCGTGTGGGCACTCCTTCGCGCGTGAGCGAGGGGCTGATCAACGGCAGGGGCGCGGTCAACGGCACAGGCCTGGTCAACGGCAAGGGCGTCGTGAATGGCACGGGGCTCGTGAACGGCACTGGCATGACCAACGGGACAAGGGTCGAAGGCCGCCTGACCAGGGGTCGTGGCGGACAGCTGCAGGTGATCAGACGATGGCAGTTCATGGCCGTGCTTGTCGCTCTTGCGATCATCATCCCGACCTTCGTTTACCTTTCGTATACAAATGAGAAGTCTCCAGTACTAGTCGACGGCAAGTTCAACGAGTGGGCGCACGTCGAGAAGTACGGCATGTACGTTGCTGGAAGCTCGACGCAGACCACGGTGGATCAGTGGGCTGTCGAGACGCAGAACGACAAGCTCTTCCTTTATGTGAAGACCCAAGGAGAGCTCATGGCCTCTTCCGCTGTGAACAGCCTGTATCTCTTCGTCGACTCGGACAACTCTTCGAACACAGGCTATCAGGTCTCGGGCATCGGTGCGAACTATCTTCTCGAGCTGGACGGATGGAACGGATCGGTGCAGTCATCGTCGATGTCTGAGTACGGTTCTGCTTCGGACCCATACAACTGGACCTCGTGGACGCGGCTCGGATCCCTCGAGTCTGCGGTCTCAGGTAACCAGCTCGAGGCCGTGGCGGATCTTCCCGTCACGCCAAGCGCGAAGGCGAAGTTCCTGCTGTTCACTCAGGATAACATAGGGAGCTCAGTGAGCTATCCTGTCCAGGAGACCGGCGGGCTGCTCGTCGTCTCACAGGAATCGGGCGCCGGGATTGAATCCACTGGAGTTGTTGCTCAATCGGCCAGTGTGTCGCTCCTCAAGCTTAAGTTCACGTGCATGGGCAGGGGGGGCACGATCAACAGCGTCACGCCCACCGTCTACGGGGCGACTCTGGTGTCGACCTTCGATAGAATGTCTTTGGCTGTTGGGCAGGAGAAGACAATCGAGGTGCTCGTTGACACCTCGTCCTTGGCACCGGGCACCGCCGTGGCAGCCCTCGTGACTCGGTCAGGCGTAGTTTCTACATTCGGGGATCTCAGAATCGTTGGCGGGCCAACAAAGGCCTATGTCGCAGCACCTCCGGCGACTATTCAGATCGATGGCGCGTTTGCCGACTGGGCTGGCAGGACCACCCTCGACACCGACGTAGTTCCTGTGGGGAACGACAACATTGACATCTCTGCTGTTGGCGCTGTGAACGAAACTCAGTCGGCTTACTTCTATGTGAGTGTCGTTGGCGAAATGTGCGGCGGCTCATACGTGCCCACGGTCGTCGTGAAACCCTCGGGCGGCGGAGGTGGCAGCGGCACGATCATCCCGACGAGGAAGACCGGCGAGGACATTCTCAGGATATACATCGACAGCGACCTCTCGAATGCCACTGGGTACCCGATCTCATTCGACTCTAGAACCATCGGCGCGGACTATATGGTCGAGATCAGAGGGTTGGATGGCGAGATCAAGAACAAGACTCTGATGTCCTATGGTTCTGGTCAGTGGAATGTTGTTGTTGGAGCTCTCGTCGATGCCGCAAATGACTATTACCAGATTGAACTTGGGATGCAGGCAACGCTGATCTCTGGCAGCTCCTCATGGGCCTACGTAGTGGAGACGACTGATTGGAGCGGCAATGGGGACCTCGCCTCTTCCGTGCCTCCTGGTGTGAGGGCTTTGTCAGGTGGACTCCCTGCCTCCTCCCCTCCGGGCACGAACGGATGGATAGTCGCTGTGGCTGCCGCATACGCGACGGCTATGTCATACCAGAGGAAACTGCTGTATGACGGGACCAACTTCTGGAGCTTCTTCTGGGACGGAACCGACACAGTATACAAGTACAGCACAAACAGTGGCGTGACATGGAATCTTGTGGGAGCGGTCTTCCAGACCGCCGGGGTCAGAAAAGTGTCGATATGGTACGATTCTGCTAACAATCTGCTGTATGCTGTCGGCGACAGATCTACATCGTCCAGGAATGTGTACTTGCAGAGGGGGACTGTTGCGCCTGCAACACACTCTATTACCTGGTCAGGTGTCGATAGGACGCTTGCAGCCTCTCAGAATTCGGCTGGTTTGAAAAACGCTTTCATTTCAAAGGATACCTCAGGGTATTTGTGGGTCATGTCTTCGAACGAGACCCAGACCGGTCCAGCAAGATACGACCTCTCGGCGTTCAGGAGCAGCACGACGGACAGCATCACCTCCTTCGTGTACAGGGGGAACATGCTTTCAACGGACAGCACCCAATCCAACATCAAGGGCTCGATCCTGCCTGCCGGCTCCGGGTCCAATATGTGGGCGGTGTATGGATATGACGGCAACGTTGGCGCCAGGAAGTACACGGGCACGTGGTCTTCCCAAACTACCATCTATACTCTGGGCACTGGTGAGGACTCCTCGAACACCGACAATGCTCCGCCCTGCGCCGTTGTGGATGCGCATGGAGTCATTCACGTGGTCTACGGGAACGGCTACATTCAAACAGTCTCCAAGCCGAGGATCTACTACGCGTACAACAACGGGGCATGGTCCGCTTCGTACCGATTGGACGCGGCTGGCAGCACTATAGGCAATCTCTATCCGACTATCTCCCTGGACTCCTCAACGGGCAATGTGTATGCGTTCTGGATCCAGACGGACACGAACGGTGTGGGCAGAACTGTCATGGGCAAGAAGAACGTAACTGGGACTTGGTCCACTCTCACGCTTAACCCCCAGACAGCCGATTCCAAACAGTATCTGGAATCCATCTACTCTGTCTCGGGCGAGACCCATATCTGCTGGCAGTGGACGCAGAACACCTCTGCGCCGATCCAGGTCATCTTCGACAAGATACCGGAGTTCAGCCAGGTGTTGATCCCTGTGTTCTTTGTGCTCATGGTCGTGGCGATTGGCATGCGGCGTTCCAATGGAAAGCGCGATTCGTCGGCCTGAAATCATCCAATTGCCAGCACAGACGAAGTTCGATTAGTTATATAATAGGTAAGGCCATTCCTGACATGATGGAAGAAGCGCGCAAGGACATATTCCTAAGCTGCTTCAAATGTGGGCGCATTGTGCGCTCGAGCGACACCGAGTGCCCCAGATGCGGCCTGCAGTTCGGGCCGGGCACGCTGTTCGAGTGCCCGTTCTGCTGCGGCCTTATCTGGCGCAACGCGGTCGCGTGCACGACTTGCGGCATCGATCTCACTGAGTTCTCCGAGAACGTGGAGAAATCCAGCTCCGGCTTCGATATGGACGAGTTCGTGAACGGCATCATAACCACTGAGGTCAAGGAGCTTCGGGAGTCCATTCGCAGGGTGGCGTGCCCAGGTTGCGGATTGATGATCCGCGGCGACGAGGACAGGTGCCCCAGGTGCGACCTGCCCTTGGACGAGGCCCAGGTCGATTGTCCGATCTGTGGTGAGAAGCTGCCGATCGCCTCGGAGTCTTGCACGAACTGCGGGGCCGTGTTCGCGGAGAGGCCCTTCGAGAGGGCCGAAGTCGGTATCTTGCCGGAGGAACCGACAGCGTCCGGCAAGGTCAAGGAGAGCAAGGCGAGGGCCTCCAAGAAACCCGCTCCCGGGAAGAAGAAGCCTTCGAAAAAGGCCTCAAAGGCGAAGCCGAGCAAGGGCAGGTAGAAATACTCTGGCATTGAACGGCCATGGCGATTTCCGCCATTCTGGTATGATTTAAGTAACTGTAAACGCATGTTCGTAGCATGGGCGAAGAACCCCTGCCAGTCTTCGTTTTTGGTTGCATGGTATGCGGCAAGACTGTCGCGGGCACCGAGAGGAGCTGCCCACGATGCGGCGCAGTTTTCGAAGACGTCAAGTTCGAATGCCCTTTCTGCGGCGAGCTGATATCCCCTTCGCAGCGCAGGTGCGACGTTTGTGGAACCGAATTCGGGGCGTTCGCCGAAGAGGTCTCTGAGACCGCGGTGGTCGATTTGGACAGCGCTCGCAACGCCCCTCAGGGAGATTCGGTCCCTGACAAGGGAGGCGGTGCTGAAGAAGTGGAATATGAGTGTCCGAACTGTGGCAAGCCGGTCTTGGAGAGCGACACCAAGTGCCCTCATTGTGGCGCTCTCTTCTCATGAACTCATTCGCTCAAAGACCCCATGTGGGGCCGGGACCGGGAATTGAACCCGGGTCAAGGGATCCACAGTCCCCAAGGATACCACTACCCCACCCCGGCCATTGACATTCCTCCATGTCCTTTCCGTAGATAAACGTTGTCAGGCATGGCCAGGCAGAGTTTCTTTTCGGTCAATCAATGAGGGCCCGCTCGAATGGCTCGCTCATTGCACCGACATCCTGCAGACTTCTACCTAGATCCTCGCGCACGCATATCCGCTGCGATATCTCATCACGCCGTCTGCTCCGACCGGCAGCGAGCGTTCATCAGCCTCTCCTGCAGAGGCTCGAGCCTAGGATGCGTGAAGCAGCCATTCTCTTCGACGACCTCGCCATCAAAGAACACGGAGGGCTTCATCGTCACGCCGTCGATGTGGCTCTTTGCGAGGGGGTAGCCGCCATGAAAGGAGGCCATCTGAGAGCCGAAGCCCGTGACAAATACACCGAAGGCTCGCTCGTCTTCGAGGATTTTTCCCGAGATGTGTGCACCGGGGTTGAAGCCGAAGCAGAAGTGTGCGACATTATACATCCTGCGGTCTCGGAAGTGCCGAATCCATTTACGCAGAATATCTGCAGCCTTCCCGCCACCGATGGAAACGATTCGCCCTTTCGAGAGCTCCAGGCGGATTGGCTCTTTCAATGGTGCGAGAGGATCGGGAGGCCACACCGTGCCGTCTAGGACTAGGCTCCCCTCAATCGTGCCCTCCATCGCAGCCCAAGAGAGCTGCCCACCCAGGTAGCTATCACGCCCAGAAATCACGCACTCCCCCGTGTCAAGGATAATGGGTCGCTTTCCGTTTTTGAAGCTGATGTCCGTGCCTGCGATAGATGTCACACGAATTTCCTTCGCTCTAGCGGTCATCTCCTGTAGCGTCATCCCGAATTTCTTCAGATCGGGGAGAGACACATTTCCTATGCACCGAGTCATCATATCCGCGTCCATCCCCGAGAGGCAGAGTGCCCTCGCGCCCGCGGCCATGGCGCGCTCGAATGCTTTCGTAGTGATGAGATACGTCTGCGCGAACTCCACAAGGACATCTGCGCTCCTCATAGCTTCCGCGAACGAAGCAGGGGGTTCCGTGCCCAGCGGCCCGTTGATATGGTACCAGACCTCCAGTGAATGCCCCCCATGAGTCTCCACCGCGTCAGCTGTCGCGCGCACGACACTCGGATCCGCGCCTTGGTCGCCATAGACGATGACCGTCTCGCCCTTCTTTAACCGTAGCAGGTCTCTAACAATAACCGTCGCCACGCCCTTTACGTTCTCCGTGTGAATCCCCTCCGGTCATCTGATCTGCGGCTCAAGAAAGCTCGCATCAGCGCGCCTCCTTTTTATGCTTCTTCTCAACGGGCACGAACTTTGATCGGAACCCGAAGTATCCAGGGCCGAAAACTTCAATACCCTTCGGCGTCCGCCATATGTTCGGGGCGGGAAGGCCGAAGACCGCAATCGACTGCCCCTTCGTCACCCAAGGATTCAAAACCGGCACGCGCTCTTCGACATCCAGGAGGCAGATAAGGTCTGGTACTGTGACGTCGACCCTATCATCGCGCCACGCGATGATGTTCTCGTTCTTGAACCATATTCTGTAGCGCTTCCCGTAGTCCCTGTCCACGCTACGAAGGGAGATTTCACCGAAGGTGAACCCCTCTTTGTCCTCATACTTGCAGTTCGCCACCGCCACGCCTCGGAACAAGAGGTAACCGCCCGTGGCCTCGAGGATCGCCTTGATGACATTCGCCTTGCCGCGGATCGCTTGTCCGACTCTCTCACAGAACGTGATAGACCGCAATACAAGGCCCTTCCGTAGATTCCCGACACAGCCCGGATGATCTGCGACTCCGACATGCCCCCCACTAATCACGGCCATGGAGCGGACGAAAGCCTCGGCGTGAAAATCGTCCATCACACGCTGCACGATCACCTCATCCCCGTATTTATTCGCAATGCCCATGGGCGCAATGGGGATTCCCGCGACGAAGTATGTCGAGTGCTGGAGGTCAGGTACCGAACGGCCTGCCGCATCCGCATCCAAAACAGGAAGCCCGAGCTGAGCAGCGACGGACAGGGCGGCAGCCGTGTTCCCTCCACCGAGTTCCGTAGCCACGATGCTCCCGAAGGCAACGCCGAGATGGCGTTCGAGAGCCCTCGTTGCCAATAGACATTCTTGTCCATCGTAGAGTGCCTCTTCTTTCGCCTCGAAAACGGTCTTCCCGGTTGGCGCGAGACTCCCGCAGTAATACGGCGTGCACATCCAGGTCTCCTGTGGCAATTCATCTGGATCTGCAAGGCGGATCGAGCGGCCCGCCTTCAAATCCGCCGCGACCATTTCGAGCCCCTTGTCCAACGACCCGCCACCACCGGTCCCCAGAAACGCTGCGCCTACTAAGATATCCTGCACATTCGCCAAGTTCAGTGTTCTCATGTGACTTCCTCCGATATCATTTCAACGAAATGACAGGCAACCCAGGTCTTCCTCACTTGGCGGAGAGGAGCCTCCTCCTTGGTGCATCGCTCCTGGGCCCACGGACACCGAGTGCGGAAGCGGCAGCCCGATGGCGGCTCCAGCGCCGAAGGAATTTCCCCCTTCAGAGGGAGGTGGGCGCGCTCCCGTCCCGGGTCGGGTAATGGCACGGCGTTCCGCAACGCTATCGTGTACGGGTGTTGGCCATCCCGGAGGACATCCACGGCGCCGCCGACCTCCATGAGTTTCCCCAGGTACATTACGCCCACGCGATCCGCGAGATAGCTCACGAGGGCCAGATCATGGCTGATGAAAAGGTATGTGAGGCCAAGGTCTTTCTGCAACTCCTTCAAAAGGTTCACGATTTGGGCTTGGACGGAGACATCGAGGGATGATGTCGGTTCGTCCAAGACGATGAACTTCGGCTCGAGGGCAAGAGCCCGTGCGATGGCGATGCGTTGGCACTGCCCGCCGCTCAGCTCGTGGGGATAACTCTCCGCGACCTCGGGATTGAGTCCCACACGTCGGAGCAACTCGCTCACTGCGTTACGCGCGTCCTGTGAGGTAAGCCTCCGATGGACTCGCAACGGCTCGGCGATAGCCTGACCCACGCGCATCCGTGGGTCCAAAGAGGCAATAGGATTTTGAAAGACAATCTGCATCCGTAACCGCGTCTGTCGGAGGACCTCCCCGCGAATTACGGTGAGCTCCCGGCCGTCAAACCAAATGTGGCCCGAGGTAGGCTCGATAAGGCGAAGGATGCAGCGGCCGAGAGTACTCTTTCCAGAGCCGCTCTCCCCCACGAGACCGAAGGTCTCCCCTTCCTCGATATCGAGGTTCACGCCGTCGACCGCATGGACGTATGCGCGTCCAGCAAAGCTCTTGTGAATGGGGAAGAGCTTCGTGAGATTCTCTATGCGAACTATGCTCATTCCTTCACCCCCTCATAAAGAAGGCACGCGGCGCTGTGCCCGGGCTGTGTCTCGAGAAGTTCGGGACGATGGACCGCGCAAGTCTTCATCGCGAATTCGCATCGTGGATGGTATCGGCATCCGCACGGTGGATTGATGAGGCTCGGGACGCTTCCGGGGATGGATGCAAGCGGTTTGTCTCGCACGTCTGCCCGTGGGATGGATTTCAGGAGGCGCTGGGTATAGGGATGTAAAGGGTTCTGGAAAAGATCGCGCACTGGCGCTACCTCCGCGAGCGCACCAGCGTACATAACACCCACCTGCATGCAAGTCTCTGCAACAATGCCGAGGTTATGGGTGATGAGAAGAACCGAGAGATGGAATTCCCGCTGGAGCTCTACGAGAAGGTCGAGGATCTGAGCCTGGATTGTGACGTCAACGGCAGTCGTGGGTTCGTCTGCAATGAGGAGCTGAGGTCGGCAGGCGAGAGCCATGGAAATCATCACGCGCTGCTGCATCCCGCCGCTGAGTTCGTGAGGGTAGCTCCTCAGGACGTTTTCCGGGTCCGGAAGGCCTACGCGCCGGAAAAGCTCGAGGCTCCGCATTTTTGCCATATCCTTATCCACGCCTTCGTGGGTCATGATGATCCGGGTGATCTGCTTCCCCACGGAGAAGACGGGATTCAGGCTCGTTGCAGGATCCTGGAAGATCATGGAAATCGCCGTGCCGCGGAGGCGCTCCATCTCCGCCTCTGTCTTCGAGAGGAGTTCCTCTCCCATGAAATGAATGCTGCCCGTGCGAATGCGAGCGTTCGGAGGCAGGAGCCGCAGAATCGCGAGGGTTGTAACAGTCTTCCCGCACCCCGTCTCGCCCACCAATCCGAAGATCTCGCCCTCTCCAATCGAAAACGTGACATGGTCCAACACCTTCGCAGTGCCGATTTCGGTTGTGAACTCAAGGCTCAGGTCCTTCACTTCGAGTAGGGGTTTCATATCAACAACCGCCTCCGCCGTAGCTTAGGGTCGAGGGCATCCCGGAAGCTATCTCCTAGGAGGTTGAATGAGAGGACCACGAGGAAAATAGCGAGACCCGTGAATGTGGAATACCACCAATAAGTGACGAAGCTTCCTGTCACATAAGCGGTGTTGAATATCACACCCCAATCAGGGATGGGAGGTTGCGCGCCGAGACCGAGCCAACTCAAGGATGCAGCAATGAGAATCGCGGACCCGACATCCATAGATGCTTGGATTGTCGCTGGCGTGATGGAATTCGGCAGAATATGCCGCAGGATGATCCGGGGTCGGGGCAACCCGAGCACGACCGCTGCCTCGACGAACGGCTGAGAGCGGATGTGAATGACCTGGGAGTGCACAAGTCGTGTGTACCAAGGCCAAAAGCTCACTGCAATCGCGATGATCACGGCGTTTGTGCCACGACCCAACGTCGCCGCAATCACGAATGCGAGAATGATAGGTGGGAAGGCGAGGAACATGTCCGTGACCCGCATAATGAATTCTTCCACCAGGCCGCGCGCGTACCCCGCGAGCACCCCAAGGAGGACGCCGACGGGGAAAGCTATGGCGATTGTGAGGACACCGACCTTGAGCGCTAGGCTCGCGCCAAACCACAGACGTGCAAGGAGATCGCGCCCGAACTCGTCCGTGCCAAAGAGGTGTTCCCAGCTCGGTGATTGAAGCCTCTCCGCAACGTTTGTCTGCCCTTGCCCTTGAGCGGAATACGGGACGAGGAAGGGCAGGAAGAGTGCAATGAGGGCCGCGCCCACAAAGAGCATGAAGATTACGAAACCCAGGAGGCCGAGAGGGTCTCGTCGGAGGATTCTCCAGAGCCCGCGAATGAACGCCATTGCTGCAGTTTGGACGCGGGCCAGGGCCGGAGATTCGGTCCCCATTACCCCTTTATCAGTGCTATCCGGGGATTCCAGAAGGATTGGCCTTATCACCCTCCCCCCTTTGCCAGTACTATCCGGGGATCCAAAAAGGATTGGATGAGGTCCACGGAGAGGTTCATGACGACGTAGAAAACTGCCACTACAATCGTGCAGCCGAGGATTGCGGGGTAGTCGAAGGAGAGCGCAGACAGGAAGGCGTACTGTCCAATCCCATTCCACACAAAGATATTCTCAATGAGAAACGCCCCCGTGAGTTCGTAAGCAAAAGAAAGACTCACGACGACGATGGCAGGAGCGATTGCATTCTTGAGAGCATACCGATAATGTATGACACGGGAAGGCATACCGTAAGCCTTGGCCGTACGGATATAGTTCTCGCCCAGAACCTCGATCATCATCGTCCGTACCATGCGCGTCACGAGACCAAGCGGATAAAGCGCCAGCGTAATGGCCGGCAGGATGAGATGCGCGACGGCGTCTTCAAAACGGACGAAGTTCCCCTGGAGGAGCGCATCGATCACAAGGAAGCCCGTAATTCTCTTCATGGGATAGACAATAGCCAGACTGTCCGAGAAGCGGCCTTGGAGGGGCAAGATACCCAATATCTGGACGAGAATCATCTGAAGGAGGACTGCGACCCAGAAGGAGGGCAGAGCAACCCCGCCTACCGCGAAGAAACGGGCGAGATGGTCTGGCCACTTACCACGACGAACCCCCGCGAGGATGCCGAGGGGGATCCCCACGCCAATTGCAATGATCAGAGAGGCAGTAACCAGTTCAAAAGTCGCGGGCAGCTTCACTTCGATATCCTTGAGGACAGGGTTGTGTGTCCGGATAGAGGTGCCCAAGTCACCGTGGATCAGGCCTGTCATATAGTACCAGAACTGCACAGGCAGTGAATCGTCTAAGTGCAGTTTTGCGCGCGCCTGCGCGAGATTCTCCGGAGTTGCATGGATACCCACCCAAAGGCCCGCAGGGTCCGCAGGGATCACCCGACAAAGGAAGAAGGTGATCACCACGACCCCGAAGACCACCAGGACGGCGAGGAGCACCCGGCGTAGCAGGAAACGAGCAAACGCCCCTCCTGCGGCGCCAGGCTTGCGGGTCCTCCGCGCTATTGTCCACTGGCGAGACGGAGGGCCCACGTCTTCAGTCCTCAGTGATGCAACTGGTAGAAGAACACCACCAGTGGGTAGGCCGGGTTGTCGCTAAAGCCTTGCAGATTCGCCTTCAGGACATACAGATTCTCTATGTCCACAATCCCCACGCCCGGACAGTCATTATAGAGCATGAGCTGGGCGATACGATAATCTGCAAGGGCTTGGGTCGGGTTTATAGCCTCGAGAGCAGCTGCGCTATCGATCACACTGTCGAAAGCGGAGTTATTATAGTAGCCCAGATTGAAGTACGCGTAGCTATAGCTGCTGAACATATTGTAGAGGAAGTCGTACGGCGTCACATAACCCGGCCACCAGTACATCACAAAGATATCCTGGGCAGTGGCGGGGTTCGCCGTTGCGAGGAGCCATTGCTCTTCCCAGGGCATGGGCTGAATGTCGAGGTTAATGCCAAGCGTCGTGAGTTGTTCCTTCCAGAGCTCAGCGACCTTCTGCTCATATAAGTCCCCCTGGAGATATGTGTACTTGAGTGTAAATCCGCCATCTGGATAACCGGCCTCGGTCAAGAGTTGCTCCGCCGTGCTCAGGTTGAAGTCGTAATAGGGCAACGTGTCGTCGTGCCCCCACATCGTGGCCGGAATCATGCCTATGGATTGGGTCCCGAGGCCACTCATGACCGAGGTCATGATGTCATCATAGGGGATCGAATGGGCAAGAGCCCGACGGACGGTTGTGTTGCTTGTCGGGGAACGTTCCATGTTGAAGAATACGTAGAGGGCACGATAGCTCGGGTTCTTCACTACATTCACTGCACTATTATTCTGCAATGTAGGCACATCCTGGAGGGGCGGGTCCACTAGGATATCCGCAGTTCCACTGAGCACTGCCTGCTCCCGCTGTGCCGGGTCTGCAATCGTCTTGATGATCGCATTGTCGAACTGACCAGATTTCCAGCCACCCCAGTATCCCGCGAACTTTTTCAAGACCACGTAACTGTTCGAGTACTGTACCGTTGTGTCGAGCATGTACGGGCCAGAGCCACTTTCATGGCCAGCATCGAACCATTCCTGCTGGAGCGTATAGTTAGCGCCCGGGGTATTCGGGGAGAAAATGTAGGCAGCGTAGCCACAGGTCGCTATCTTGTCGAAAGGCGCGGGGTACAGCAGATGGAAATGGATTGTGTAGGTGTCCAGGATCTCGATATTTCCGGCTGCCTGGGTCGCATTACCGAGAGGCGCCCAGATATAAGCCGCTCCCTGACCTATCGTGATCGTTCGCAGAAGCGAGAATTTGACCGCCGTCGCGTTGAAAGGCGTACCGTCGTGGAATTTCACGTCCTGGCGGAGCTGGAACGTCCAGTTCAGTCCGTCTGACGAGGCGTTCCATTCCGTCGCGAGGAGCGGAACTGCCTTCTGTTCCGTGGGATCCCAGTGAGTCAAAGTCTCGTAGACGTTAGGCAATAGTATAATGGAATTGGAGAATTCGCTGCTCGGGTCGAGAGTGACCATCTCTGAATTGGTCACATAAGTTATCACATTTGCCTTCCGAACATTTCGAGTGCCGAGGATCACACCAACAGCAGCAACGACCACAAGTATGACGACGACGATGGCGATTAACTTTCCTCTTTGGCGCCGTGGCGCCTCGCTCTTTGGTTTTTCAGTGGAACTTGCCATTTATCTCCCCCTCCTTTTACTCGCCTTCTTCACTTTTCACCACTTCGGTAACCGAGTGATGAGAACTTCTCTCCCCACGAATTCGAATAGGCCGCTGATTACTCCACGGTTATGTGCAAAAGTGTTCTGAGAATCTCCGACCTGCTATCAATCTCTGTTTTCAGACTGACACCTTCACCCAAATCATGATATCACTATAAACACTCTGCTGTCTGATGGCCGAGTATGAAGTTCGTCACGAGGGACCTATTGGAAAAAGAGGACGAGGCAATGGAAACCAATACAGTTCTACTGATGCTTGCCGAAAGTCAGGAATCTTTCTGTCAAGCGAGCCAGCTTCAACCCCCGTCCGATACCAAACGGATATGCAAGGCCTACTAGTGGCAGAACTCCCGCAACGATACTGACGGCAGTCCCCAAGCTTGCGTCCGCACTGAATATGCAGTACGAGCCGCAGGTTACCGAATACGGAAAACCTGCTAGCAAAACCGAAACACCAGACAGTTGGACCACTGAACCAAGTGGAGACACAAGCAAAAAGAAGGTCCCTGCAACGAACAGGGTGCTCGATACAACCAGACAGTTGCAGGATGAGTGGACTTCTCCCGAGAGAACTTCAACTGCGCTGAAATGATTGATACCATCTGGGCTTTCGTCGACAGCGATCCAGGAAACGAAAATCGGGATCAGACTCAGCGCGATGCCTGGAAGGCAAAGGACGTTCACCATCCATCGCAATTCGTCCACCCCGGTACTGGTAAATTGACAATGCAACCTAAGTATGTATCCTCTGTAGCGACGCGACCTCAATTCACCTTGAGCCCAATTGAACTAAGAGTGCCTGCGTCTTGGGAATGATAACTTGTTGAGGTTCAAATCCAACGGGGTCCAGCGAGATCCTCGGAAAAGACCATAATGAGGGAAAGGCGATTCCATTCTGACAGAGGGACCTAGGTGGATTACGAGAAAGCGAAGTTGTTGTTCCTGATGATGCCGTTTCTGGTTATCACTATCGTTGGGTTCGTCTTCGTTCTGTATGCCTCAACAGCATTCGGAGAAGAAGGGAAAGGAACTGTGTTCTACAATCCGCTAGGCGTTCCTGGAATTCTTGCGGTGCTTATTGGTCTCGTAGGTCTCCTACTGCTCAAGTTCGCTAGAAAGTGAGAATAGGGTTTAGCTCCTGTCTAGAATGGAGAGTAAAGGGTTTTGCGCCGGGTATCGATCCGTTTTGATTGAACCGATCGGATAATTGTCTGGCTTTTCCCTCAGTCTATCCGTGGATAGAGATTGTCAAGCATAGCTAGGCAACTGTTCCTTTCGGTCAATCATCGTTGCTCGAAGTCTCGGGAAAGGCCTTAGGTAAGAAATGGCGACGGCCGTCCGCAGAAAGGAAAATATGCAGGGCGGCCAATTCCCATCAAATGCAATCGGACAAGCTAGAAGCAAAGAGGAAATGGAGTGTTCGAGGGCGCTGGGCTTTCATTCCTGCCATTGCTGGCATCTTGATCGTTTCTTTCGTGGCTGCAACAAGGGGAGCATATGGCGCGTGGATGTTATGGATTGCCGTTCCACTGTTGATGATAAGTCTGGGATACATCTATCTGGTCAATGCGCTGGCAGGTATCACAGCCATAGATGCGCACAATCAACTGCTGAGAGAACAGGAAGAGAAGCACTCCAAAGAATGAAATGCATACAGGTTCTTGCTTCGGCCTCAATTTCTGCCGGTCCAAATCGCATCTCCGCCGCCTGGTTGGTCATTGTTTCAAATACCCTTCGGTCCAATATGATTCTCGGAAAAGAGCGTAGGCATGGGAATCTGATGGTGGATGATGCGGCCAATCGGGCTTCCTTCTAGTAACTGGCCACACCCCTTCCAAATCCCAAGGAGAGTCCTTCGGTCGTCATGCTCGGATAAATGCCGCCTCTGGCCGCGTGGGCAGAAATCATTATCACCTGTCAGGTGTTTCTATGAGGATGGAGGGATTTACATTGGCGGAAGAGAAGAAGCTGTCTAAGGCTGAAGTGAAGAGGACCATCGCGACATCTCTGGCAGCGGCCTTTGGGTTCGTTATTGCGCTGCTGTGGAACCAGGTCGTTACTGGTGGCCTGAAAGTGGCTGGCGTCGACACGACCTTTCAAACAATCGATCTGGTAGGGTGGATTGGGTACTTGATCACGGCGCTCGTAATCACGCTCTTCATGATCGTGCTCATCATCGTGATTGGTCGCTGGGGCAGCAAGTAGTAGTCTTAGGCGTTTCGACCGGGCAAGACGCCCCCAAATCACTCCAGCCTAGGCGTTAACACTCCCGCATGTCGCAGAGTTCATCCTTGCGTCTGTCGTTCTAGAGTGAGCTAGAGTCTTTGCCGCACTTTCGGCTCCCTCCCCGGTGAAGAATGAAGTCAACTAGAAGCATGCATTGATCACGGAGGGAGGCATTTGAATTCGGGATTGAGAAAGAGGATTCCATCAGACTTCCGAGACGATGCGTGCCCCGAATGCGGAGGAACCTTGGCCCGTGTTTCGGGGTGCGATCTCTGTCTGAGTTGTGGCCGTTCCCGTTGTTGGGATTGAATTAGACCTTTAGCGCACGGCAGGCATCTTGAGCGCCTTAAAAAGACTTAATACTGAACAGGCGCTTGCAGAATTTGGTGGTCTGTCTGAAGCGCGACATCATATCGGTTCTGGACATGAAGGACGACTTTGAGGACATCCTTGCCAGCGCGGTGAAGATGAAGAAGGAACCCAAGAAGGGCCAGAAGCAAGATGTCCTGAAGGGGAAAGTCCTTGGCATGGTGTTCGAGAAGCCGAGCCTGAGGACCAGGGTCTCATTCGAAGTGGGGATGTCTCAGCTTGGCGGCAAGGCGCTCTACATCGGCCCAGACGAGCTGAGCATGGGGAAGAGAGAATCGGTGTCTGATGTCGCCAACGTACTGAGCAGGTATGTGAGCGCAATCATGTACAGGGCGTTCAGCAACCAGACAATGAAGGAGTTAGCAAAGCACGCCTCGGTGCCTGTTATCAACGGGCTCGACGACATCGAACACCCCTGTCAATGCGCAGCCGATCTGCTCACGGTGATGGAGAAGAAGGGCAAGCTCAAAGGCCTTCAGTTTGTGTATGTCGGTGACGGCAACAATGTCTGCAACTCGTTGCTTCTCGGATGCGCCCTGACCGGAATGGACATGCGCGCCGCCACTCCCAAGGACTACAAGCCTAGTGCGGACATCTTGGCGAAGGCGCAGGAGATAGCCAAGGAGAAGGGAGGTAAGATCGAGACGATGTCCAACCCGTTCCAGGCCGTGGAGGGCTCAGATGTCATCTATACGGACACTTGGGTCTCGATGGGTCAGGAGGCTGAGAAGGAACAGAGAGAGAAGCTGTTCCTTCCTTACCAGGTCAACGAGAAACTGTTGGATAAGGCCGGCAAGGACTACCTATTCATGCATTGCCTGCCAGCTCACAGAGGCCTCGAGGTCTCTGCGGAAGTCATCGACGGACCGCACAGTGTCGTCTTCGACCAGGCTGAGAACAGGATGCACGCACAGAAGGCTATCCTCGTCGCTGTCCTCGGGAAGTGATCTGCGAGCCCACGATCTCGTCCAGCAGGCTCAGGAACTCGTCTCTCTTATCCGATGGGATGGTGGCTCCGGCTGCGATGTTGTGCCCGCCGCCCACACCGCCCACTCTCTCAGCGGCATTCCTTATGGCCGCCGAGAGGTCCATGCCTCTCGCAACCAAGTCCTGGGTTCCTCTGGCAGACGCCTTCACTTTGGGGGTGTCAGAGTACTCGGTGGACTCCGCGAATGCCACCATCGGAGCACTTCTATCTGCCCCTTCGCTTCCGAGCAGCATTCCCGCAACAGTGCCGACGATAGTGTCCTCGATCTCGTCTCCAGCGTCGAAGAATTGAATGTTCCTGAGCCTTATGATGCCGCTGCCCTTCGCCCAGGTCAGAGCCTTGCTCAGTGCCGAGCGGTGATCCCTCAGGAGAGCCATGCCTTCCGTCAACGCATCCCCTCGATCCCCGATGCAAATCCTCAACCCGACCTCCGCCTCGCCATGCCTTCCGCATGCGTTCAACAAGGTCGCGAACTCCTTCGCATCCCTCACCGGTGTCCCTTTTTCTTCCCGCGTGAAAACGTAGACCTCCCCGACGAGTCTCTCGATGGTTTCCGGCCTCCGACGAGATTCGCGGAGATGCTCTTTCAAGGCGTCTATTATCGATTTCTTCTCCGAGCTGGTCAGGTCAACCCAGGTTCTCCACGCGTCCTCGTCTTTCAGCTCGATTCCGAGCTCGAGCAGGAAGCTCAGCGCTCCTTCCTCGTTGCCGCTTATCCTTGGAACAAAAGGATCGCTCGAGAACTCCAGAAGCTTGTGGATCGGTCTGGTTTCTCTGCCGAAGTATCTGATGTCCTCGACCGCCTCGACGGTCTTCTCTTCTATCGCGGCAGACAGGATCGCCCTGTTCAGGCCCTCAAGACGCCGCGTCTTCTGGTCCTGGAGGTCTCCGATGGCGCCGAGCACAGCAAGGTGTACGAGGTCGATGTTGCGCTGATCCATTGCGAGCGCAGCCAGGAATGTGCTCCCTGCCCCGCTCAGCTCGTTCGCCCCGGAGATGTTATTCAGTTGCGGGTTCACTTGGACAACGGTGCTGAAGTCCGTCAGCGCAGTCTGACCTCCCTTGTTCCCGGTTCTCGAGGAAGGGTCGGGCATATGGTGGTCCGTGACCACCGCCTTCATTCCTTCGATCTTGGAGAGCGAGCCACTGCCGAGATCCGTGAACCACACAATGTCCGCCTTTTTCTCCGTCAGCTTCTTGATAGCCCCTTCATCGAGCTTCTTGAAGAATTCCGTGTCGGATCGAATGCCAGCTCGGCTCAGAGCTAGTTGTGCAATCGCCGCTGAAGAGATCCCGTCTGCATCGATGTGTGTCGCGACCGTCACATCGCCGCAACGTTTGAGAGCTTCAGCTGCTCTCTCCGCAGAGAACCAAAGGCCGGGCGATATAGATGATATCAGGTCCTTACTCCCCACCGTTTCACCCCAGCAGACCAAGGGCCTTCAATACGAATGCCATCAATGCCACGATCCCGATGAACATAATCGCCTTGACTGCCCTCGTTACGAGGAATATGAATACCGCGAAGGCAACTAGTGCGATGATGAGCAGTAGAAGTGCGTCCATCCCCTCACCCTAACAATCATGCCGGTATTCAATCTTTCCAGGCACTGACGACCGCATCGAAGGTTCTCTTCTTGAGGGAGCGGTATGCGAAGTCAGCGAGAGTTTTCAGGTTCACGCAGTCCTCGGAGTTGTACTCGAGTAGAAGATCGAGCGCGTTCTTGTTTTGTTGTTTCTCCCACAATCTCCACAGGTAGACCGCATCTTCGCCTGTCATATACTCGACCCTATGGTCTCGTTTGATATCGAGTTCCCTCTCTATCCTCTTCAGGCCGCCAGTGAATCCTATCCTCCTCAGGGAGTGCTTCAAATCGACATGCGGGACATGCGGTACCGTTCCCGGAAATTGCGATTCGATCATCGGAAGGTCGAAGCTCGAGCCATTGAAGGTGACTATGACACTCACCGAGCCAAGAATGGCCTTCAGATTAGACCACGAAAGGTCGCGCCCGCGGACCAGAGTGTGCATGCGCGTCCCGTCGAAGATGCCAACGACTGTTATGGGGGATCTCAATGAGATGCCGGTGGTCTCGATGTCGAGGAACGCCGCGGACTTCCGGAATTCCGAAAGGCACCGCCATTGCTCTCGCGGACGCATGCGTGAGGCGAAGTATGACGAATCTTGCTCGGCCAACTTCCTCTTGGCATTGAGCAGCTCTTCGTCCATCGCGGCCTTTCTCGCTTCGGAGATACCTTTTGTCCGCGACTCCCTGAGGAAATCCTCCCATGTCTCGATGCCGGAGCGCCAGAGAGATACCTCGCGCTGTGATCCGATGCCATCGAGCAACACGAAGCTGTTGCGCAACATCCGGAGCTGAGACCGGTCAACCCAGTATATAAGAGAATGAGCAGAGAGGGAAAAGTAGTCCAAATATAGCTGATAGCCATAGGTGCACTGAACATCGTGTCGCTCAAAGGATACAGGGTAGCCGATGAGATAGAACTCTATTCGGGGGGAGCCGCGCTCATAACCTCAGAGAACGTGCTCGTCGTCGCGGACATGCATTTGGGCTGCGAGGCCGCTTTGGAATACGAGGGCCTGAGCATTCCACGGGTCCAGACCAAGAAGATCGAAGAGTACATGCTCAGGACGATCGAGCAGGTGTCTCCTCGAAGACTCGTTGTCGCAGGAGACCTCAAGCACAACTTCTCAAGAAACCTAATCCAGGAGTGGAATGACGTCTCAAGGTTCGTGGCGCGCCTCAGGGAACTGGTGCGGATCGAAGTAGTGAAAGGGAATCATGACAACTATCTCGGAGCCATTCTTTCGCAGTACGGCATCCCGCTCCGAAAGGAGACCACCGTGGGCGGGATCCGCATAGTTCACGGGCACACTGGCAATCGAAAAAAGGTTCCAACCATAATTGGACACGTACATCCTTCAATAAGGATCAGGGACAAGGTCGGTGCGTCTCTCAAGGACGTCTGTTTCCTTCACGACCCCGTCTCCGAAATGCTCGTCCTGCCTGCTCTGAGTCTTGTCGCATCCGGCCTCGATGTCATCCGTTGCACGGACTCAGACCGAGCTTCCCCGCTTCTGCCGGAGACAGGCCTCTCGACATTCGTGCCAGTAGTGTTTTCGAATGAAAAACCTCTGAAGTTCCCTTCCGTAGCGAAACTGCGGGAGATGAACCAGCTGAGATGACACCCCGTTTTCGAGTTGCCAGCAGTGCCGACCTAGCGAGGATTCCACGAGACCCGGGCCCGAAAAGACTTATGTATCGGCATAAGTATGCTCACTCTGGCAGGTGTGGGAGTTGGCCAGAGGCATTTATGTCAGCGATGCTGACGTCGAGATGTCCAAGGACGTGGAAAGCCTCAGGATAGACAGGCACTTGGCCTCAGATCTATCGTCTCTCATGCCTGGGCGAAGGCGCAGGATGATCGACCGCATAGAGGAATATGGCGGCAAGAATCCTCTCGCAATCGTTCCCGTTCTGGTAAAACATTACGACGACGAAGTTCCGAAGGTGAGGAAGCAGGTCCGCGCCAGCCTCGCGCGCCTTACCCAATCGGAACTCGGCGAGCTTGCTCTTGTGGAATGCATGTTCAGCAGGCATCCGTCGATTGCCTCTGCTGCCGCATCGATCCTAGAGGAGCGGGGCCACAATAGCGTGAATTTCCTCTCGTACTACAAGCAGGCGGAGTCTCTCATAAACCAAGCTCGGAAGCTGGACATCTTCTGCAAGGATGTCGAGGAGCTCATATCCGACTCGATCGACACGTACAAGGAGGGCAGGTCCGACCAGGCCATGACCAACATGATGATGGCCAAGGATCTCCTGGAGGACAGGCTGGAATGGCACGGTCACCTCAGGGGATACATCCAGGACGTCCTGAGGCTCACCCCGACTCTCGGCAGAAGCGGCGTCCAGGTCGATGCCATCCAGGACTCTATCAGGAACGTGTCGAAAGCCATGCAGACGAGGGAGTACAACGATGCGAAGGCACTGCTGGACTTGAGAAGACAGGAAACCCATCTGTGGAAACAGCTCTGGAGCCTTGAGATGTTCATCACGAAGCGGATCAAGGCCAAACCGATCACGGAGCTCATGGTGCTGCGTAATTCAGACAAGCACCTCCTCGAGTCCTTCAACAGGATGGGCGCTGAGGTCAACGATCTCATTCAGGATGGGAAGTTGATCGAGGTCCTCAAGACCGTGGAGGATTTCGTGAGGGAAGAAGTGTCCACCGAATACCTGACCAAGGAGGGTAAGAGGCTGGATTCGAAGGACGAGGCCGCTTGGTACACCATGTGGTCCGTCGGATTGGGTCTCATCAAGCTGGTAGCCCCAGTGGTGCCCAACCTTTCTGAGGAGTTCTACCAGCAGTACTTCAGGGACAGGGAGGGATCGCCCAGCATTCACTCCGTTCCTTGGCCTGAGCCGCTATCTCAGTTGCAGGCTCCTCCGCTCTACGCAGAGAAGCCCTCCAAGAGGCAGAAGCAGGGCCAGAAGTGACAGCTGAAGTGGTCAGGCCATCGATGGGCACCAGAATCTGTTTCCTTTCTTGTTCTTGTCCCAGGCGATGAGAGTTCGCATCCCCTCGACGCCAACCCTGATGCAGTCAGTCATGTTCTGTTCGAAATCGATTACCCTGTCCGTGGGGTGCCAGGGAACCACATCGGAGACCGTGCAGATCGCGCCTGCCCTGAGCCCGAAAAGCGTGCTAAGAGTGAATATCGTTCCGTTCTCCATCTCCATGTTCTTCACACCCATCTTTTTCGCATCCGACAGCCTGTTCACCATGAAGGACGGCATGTATTCTGTCCGAGACATCGGCGCGACCTTTCCCTCCTTCATGATCTTGTTCTCGCTGTAGAATCCATCAATTGAAAGGCTGATGCCGACGTCGAACCTCGTCTTCAGCTTGTACGCACTGTCTATGAGCGCCAATACGACCTCGTGATGCGCTAGCGCGGGATACTCGGGCCAAGCGTAGCTCCTGCTTGTCCCGTCGGCACGAACAGCTCCCGTCGAGATGACGAAGTCGCCTTTCTCCAGTCCATCCGCAATGCCTCCGCTCGTCCCAACTCTGATGAAGGTGTGGGAGCCAAGGTTCGCCAGTTCCTCAAGGAGAATGGCGGTTGACGGGCCTCCTATCCCTGTCGAGGCCACAGTCACTTGCGTGCCATCGAGAGATCCGGCATGAACCCAGAACTCGCGCTTCTGCGCCACTTTCTTCGGCCCAGAGAGCATGGAAGCGATCTTGGGGACCCTCTCAGGTTCGCCACAGAGGAATACGTACTCGGAAACATCGCCCGGGCTTAACTCGGTGATCAGCTGCCTTGCCAAATGCATCAACCCCGTATGTTCGTCTCACGAATGTCAATAAGCCTAGATAAGTCCAATGGAATCTCCTTGTCCTTGGCACCCGTCAACGCAGGGCCAGAAGAAGGATCGAGGCGACCATGCCGAAGTAGGTGCTGACGAGGATTACGCCTCCAATTTGGCTTATCCTCATCCCCTTGACCATGAACACGAGCATGAGGAAAGTCCCGAGGTTGAGAACGGCCAGGATGGGGAGCACGTCTGAAATCGGGAATCCGAAGGGCCGGATGATGCCCATCAGACCGAGCGTGAGGAGCAATCCAACTATGTTCGCGCCTATCCCCTCGCCAAGCGCGAGATCTCCGAAACCCCTCTTGGCCGCGTGATACGCCGCCGCGATGTCCGGCAGAGTAGTTCCGATGGCAACGATCGTTATGCTGAGGAGCCAGGGATTGAGACCGAAGTCATTGACTATTCCCATGGAACCCCTCACGATAAGCTCGGCGCCTAGAACTGTCCAGATGATCCCAAAGACGAGCCACTGGATGCCGGCTCGTATCTCGATCTTCCTGCCGAAGAGATGCCCCATCAGCTCCAATTGGACTGTCGCATCTTCCATGCTCTCTTCGAGCTCCTTGGGGTCGGTCGACCTCTCCATCAACAACAGGTTCATGGTATAGGGCACGAACAGGATTATCAGGGCTATGCCCTCGAGGAAGGTCAGGTTGCCATCGAGAAGCAGCACCGAGGCTACTATCGTGAAAGTCATGAGGAAGACGGCGTCGCGCATTATGATCTCCCTTGTGACCTTTATGGGAACAATGACCGCCGCGAGACCGACAACGAATGCTATCGTAACCACGCTTGACCCAAGGCTGTTTCCGAGTGCGATTGATTTGGCGCCTTCTTGGAGCGCGAAGAGCGAAACAATCACTTCTGGCATAGCTGCGAGCGTGGACACCACAAGCATCCCTATCACGAAGCGACTCACGCCGAAGTTGCGAGAGACGGCGACGGCGTTGTCAGTCACGAACTTCGCACCTTGATTCAGAACGACGAACCCGGCGGCGACTATTGGCAAAAGAGCTAGCGATAGATCGTCTACCATGTCCCATCCCGAGCGTTATGTAGCGGCCTAGACATGGCATCCATCGATATATGGCTTTTTGAAGCGAGACCCAAATCCTCAAGGGTGAGGAGCAACTTTAATCTGGCTCCGAGCCTTCGGAGTCTCGATGGAAGGAGCCTACTGTCTGATAGTCCAAGTCCCCGAGGACATACGGGTCGTCGTCGGCAGGCTTGGGAGGAAGGTGTTCCGATCTGGAGCCTACGCATACGTAGGCTCCGCCCTTTCGGGGATTGAGAGTCGCATCAAGAGACACAAGTCTCAGCACAAGCGAAAGAGATGGCACATCGACTATCTTCTGGCAAACGCGGAGATCATGGCCACGGTGGCAATTCCCGGAAATCGCAAGGATATCGAGTGCAGCGTTGCGAAGGCCCTCCTGCGATGTGAAGGAGCCAGCGTTCCAGTTCCGGGGTTTGGGTCGTCCGACTGCAGCTGCGATTCGCATCTGGTATTCTTCGGCGATGTCGACCCTCAATGGGTCTCGGAGACGATCCTTATGCGCCTAGCAATGCTGGAGTGCATCTACCCGAAAAGGACAGCCTTGAGGCGCAGAACTCAACCACGCAGGGAATAGGATTTTATCGAATGTGAGTGGTTACTTACCTGAAATGGCGCAGACAATTGACCCTATCCTTCTTGCCCTGGCCCTCACTGGATTAGTGCTGCTGCTGTTCTTTCTCTACGTATCCTCAATCGAGAAGGTCTTTGAGAGGATCGGTTTCTCCCGAGGGGAAGCAGGGTCGATCCTGACGATAACCCTCCTCTTTGGATGGATTTCGATCCCCATATTCCCGTACAACGGTTGGTGGGTGGGCATAAGCGTTGGCGGAGGAATCGTCCCCCTTCTCATATGCTATGTGTTGTTGAGGTCTAGACGCGTGCATCTGGCGGAAGCGAGCATTGGGATCACAGTTGTGGCCACAATCACCTATTTCATCACCAGGGCCGAGGAGGGCGTTGGTATCGTGGCCGACTTGCAGTTTGCCCTTGCGCCGGCCCTTGCGGCCGGCCTATACTCACTGTCGGCCTTCTGGGCGGATATCAGGAAGGCGGCCCCTCTCGCATATTTCTCCGGCGTAATCGGGACACTTGTCGGTGCGGACGTATTTCATCTGACCGAGATCCTGTCCTTCAAAGCACCTGCCGAGGGATTTCCGATGCTGAGCATCGGAGGTGCCAACATCTTCGACATGGTCTATCTGTCAGGCATCGCTGCCGTTGCTGTGGACATCATCGTGTTCTGGATTCTTCGACAGGAGAAGAGAAGAGGATTCGGCAGGGTCCTGTTTGAATGGGAGCGTGGAGCGGAAGGGCTCCCATACGCCAGGGATCTTCAGCCCGAGCCCACTCTCAAACCGGGGAAGAAGGGCCGCATCTCCTAGACAGACTATCGCACCTGCATTATTGCGAGCGATATCTCGATGCAATTGTTACAGCAGATGCCGCTGCCAGGACTGCGACGATCACGAAGGCATAGTCAGGGTTGTTAAGTGAGTCTGCGACGATTCCACAGACATAGACAACGAACGCACCACCTCCCAGCTGCAGCCCGAAGAGGATCCCGAAGGCCGTCCCCCTCTCGGATTCGTTCGTTACCTCATTGATGATGGAGAAAAGGGCCGGATAAGTCACAAACAGGAAGGCGCCATAGACGAGGAGGACCGGCCCGATTATGAACCAGTCCAGCACGAGTGCCAGCAGGAGCATCGACACTGCAGACACGACATATCCAGTCAGAAGCAGCTCCTTTCTTCCGAACCTGTAGCTCATTGCGCCGAAATGGTATGAGGTGAATGTCCCGATGCCTATCCAAATCGCGAACATCAGGTCAGCGCTCCCCGCCGTCCAGTCCGCGGCTTCCGTGAGGCGGACTGGCCCAAAGTAGCTTGTGACTTGGTACAGTGCCCCTCCCGCCATTATGGGCAGGGCGAGAAACCACAACTTCGAGAATGTGCGTCTTGAGGAGACCTGCGAAGACTGTCTCACAAATCGCGTCCTGATCCCCCCTTCTTCGATGAGCATCAGACCAAGTAGGACAGCGGTGAAGTTGAGCCCTGCCCATATCAGGCATGGCGCCTTCCAGGTGAACAGCTCGCCGAGGAAACCAGATGTGCCCAGGGCAAGAATGACTCCGAAGTTGCCAACCCCGCTCTGGATTCCGAGGGCAGTATCGACGTATGGGCCTGCGTATTCTCTCGTTATCCAGCTCGTCCCGACCGGGTGATAGAACGCCGCGCCGATCCTCATTGATATGACTGCAAGGAACAGGCCAGTGAAATCGCTGACGAAGAGCAGAAGGACAAACGAGGCACCCATGAGCAGCGCGCCGATCTCCAGCAGATATCTTGAGAAGACTCTATCTGCGAATCTCCCGACCCCGTACTGAACCATGACAGTTATGATCAGCCCAAACCCGAGGAACCCGACTTCGTAGTACGACAGCCCCATCTCCTTCACGAGGATCGGTATGAGCGCGACGAGAGCCATGAGGGTCCCATCGTTGCAGGCGTGATGGAAACTAATCAACCATAGCAGCCTCGGGGTCTTGGACATCGTTGGTATCAAGCGCCCTCAATGTGTATCCTCCATAAGTCGGTTTCCAAAAGCATATTGAGCTCGTCGGAGCTTCTGCATGCGTGCAGAGATATCCGCGGGGAATGCGCCCTTCGCGCCTGGAGGAGAGGCGGTCGTTCTATCAGAGTGAGTTCGATGTGCGTGCGGTCTCCAGGTGGATCGGTGATCGCAGCCGCTCGATGAAGTTCGCCATGATACCTGGTCGTCATACCGGAATCGTTGCGCCAGCGCATGCTGAGGACAGAGACAACGTTGTCATCATCGACACATGGAGGACAGCGGCAGACATCAGGGATTACGCGATCGAGTACCTCCCGGAAGGACTCTACTATGATCGCAACAGATACGCAGATGTAAAAGAATGCGCCAAATGCCATGAGAGTTCAATGGGATGTGACAAGTGCGACAACTTTGATGGCCAGCAGCTCGCGTTTGACCTGGACCCAGAGAATGTCGATTGCCCCTATCACGGTCACATCGGCGAGAAGATCCAAAGGGGTAGAGGGCTGTCGTTCTGCATGTACGAGTTCAAGGAGGTGCGGAAGCAGGCGTTTGCGCTCTTCAGGGAGCTCGATGCCTTGTACGAGAAGGTTGGGGTCGTGTTCTCCGGCCGCGGGTTCCATGTCGTGATTGACGATGAGTCCGCATACCTACTTTCAAGAAAGGAGCGTCAGGTGATTGCCAGGAGATTCGGTCGAAGATATGCGATCGATGAATGGGTCACAGTCGGCGGGTCCAGACTGATGCGCCTTCCTGGCTCGCTCAACGGTCTGGTCTCCAGAAAATGCATGATAATCAAAGAAATAAGAGATTTGTTGGAGTTTGATCCGCGGTCTTCGAGGCTAGCATTGCCAGCATTCGCAAGATCAGCGTGATTTGCAGGCGCGGACTTCCTTTCCTCGGTAGTACCTCTTCTTCTTGGATGCCTTTCCGGCTTTCTTGGATGCTTTCTTCTTCGGAGCCATGTAACAACCCTCCTGAAAGAGAGGAGCCCTGCTCACCAAGGAGTTACTTCTTCTTTTTCTTGGCCTTCTTCGTTGCCTTCTTCTTTCCCTTCGCACCGCACTTTCCGCAAGACATTTTCTCTTCCTCCTATTCGTTGGTTCAGGGGTCTTACCCTTATTCTTCACGATGCATCCAACCCCATCCAAGCGCCATTGCGAACGAGCGGGGCGCTCTCGTTGAGACACATCAGCGCTTAATAGAAATGCATTCATGGCATAAGTGTCTTTTCACGTGGGGCATTGTCGGAGAGACAGTCGAAGAGAATCGCTCACGAACTCACCTGCATGTCCACGCTTTCCTTCGGAGCGGCATGCATCTGCAAAGATTTTATAGACCAGCTATCCATATGTTGCTGCGGTCTCAGAGGTTGGACACTTGCCCCAAGGCGACGAATCACGTAAATTGAAGATATGTCTGATTGGAGACGTTGGCGTTGGCAAGACTAGTCTCATTCGAAGATATGTCCTCGACGTGTTCGACGACAAGTACATCGCGACCATCGGCACCAAGGTTACGAAGAAGGAAGTCGAGGTGAAGAACCCTGAGTCTGGGGCTCCTAATCGTGTCGTATTGCTCATCTGGGATATCATGGGCCAGCCGAGCTTCAGAGAGGTCCTGAGGGAGGCCTACTTCTACGGAGTCGAGGGCGCACTCGCGGTATGCGATGTCACAAGCAAAGAGAGCCTTGGAGAGCTGAGGTATTGGATCAAGGCGATGACATCTACGACGGGCAAGGTTCCGATCGTGTTTCTAGGGAACAAGTGCGATCTCAGGGAGGAGACCAGGGTGCCTTACCAAGACCTCGAGGTCTTCGCCAAGAAACACGACTCCCCTGCCATGCTGACTTCTGCCAAGACTGGATACAACGTTGAGCAGGCCTTTGCCACGCTCGTGGACATGATGCTCTATCCGAAGTAGCCTTCTTCTGACCGCGCGTGAATCATAATATCTGAGATTGACGCTTCACTTGCATTGGTGCTAGAGATGGATGCCAGATGCGCTGACGCGGTGCTGCACAACGGCAGAATCTACACCATGGACCGCGACAAGAAGATAGTTCGAGCAATCGCAGTGTCTGAGGGCATGATTGTTGGAGTCGGCAGCGACGACGAGATCAAGAGAGTCGCCTCTCGCGGCTGCCACAAGATCGATCTGGGCGGCAAGGTCGTCTTCCCAGGATTCATTGACTGTCACACCCACTTTCTTCAGATGGGCGTCGATTCCATGAGTACAGACCTCACGCGGACTCGCACAATCAATGAGGCGCTCTCGCTCATGAGGGAGGCCTCGAGGAAGATACCAGAAGGGGAATGGGTCATAGGAACTGGCTGGAATGAGAGCGGTTGGAAGGATGGCAGATTCATCACAGCCAAGGATTTGGATGCCTGCTGCCCGAATCACCCTGCGGTCGCGCACCGCGTCTGCGGGCACTTGTCCTCTGTGAATTCACTTGCCATTTCGACTCTCGAAATAGGCCGAGACACGCCGGACGCTGAGGTCAGTTCGTCCGGGGCGCTCACAGGCATTCTCAGGGAGAGCGCCGTCTCGATTCCCAGAGCGGCAACAGCTCCTGACAGAGTCATGAGAATGAAGGGACTTGTCCTAGCTACGAAGAAGGCACACGCACTCGGCGTGACCTCCATTGATGATAATGGCCAGCCAGAGGACCTTGAGGTCTATAGGTCGGCTGAGAGGGCGGGGAAGCTTGCTGTTAGGGTCTGGTACAATACGCCCTCGGAGACCCTGGACGCAATGCTGAAGATGGGCCTAACGACCGGATTGGGCTCGAACATGCTCAAGGTAGGCGGACTGAAGATCTTCTGCGATGGTGCGCTGGGAGCTAGGACGGCCGCAGTCTCCGAACCCTATGCCGACGATCCTGGCAACAAAGGCATTCTCATCCATGACGAGTCCGTCCTAAACGAGATGGTGTCAAAGGCGAACGATGCAGAGATCCAGCTGGCAATTCACGCGATTGGGGATCAGGGGATTGGGGTCGCGTTGTCTGCTATCTCCTCTGCACTCAACTGTAACATGAGGAAGGATCACAGGCACAGGATCGAGCACCTTGAGCTCCCTTCGCCGGCCCATCTGAAGACGATGCGCAGATTCAAGATCATCGCGTCGATGCAGCCCAACTTCATCGGGGAGTGGGGCGGAACCGATGGCATGTATGTCTATCGGCTGGGCCGGGACCGGGCATCCAGGAGTAATCCCTTCAGGGAGGTCCTGTCAGCGGGCGTCAAGCTCGTTTTCGGTTCGGACTGCATGCCATTCAACCCCCTTTATGGGATTCACTCCGCTGTCAACGCCCCCTTCGAGGCCCAGAGAATCCCAGCCTCGGATGCGATTGCTGCCTACACGCGCGACGCGGCATTCGCTTCGTTCGAGGAAGGATTGAAGGGAACGGTCTCTGTGGGCAAGTTTGCGGACTTGGTCGTCCTGTCCGGTGATCCGCTGACCGACCCCGCCAAGCTCCCCTCCATCAAGGTCCTGAAGACTATTATCTCCGGGAACGTCGTTTACGAGAGCGCCAAGAAAAGGGGTGAGTGAACTATGGCAGCGAGATCAAAACCCGTATTCACGCCGGACGCTCCGAAACCCATCGGCCCCTACTCCCAAGCCATGATCTGTGGCGAGTGGGTGTTCTGCTCAGGCCAGATCGGATTGGATCCGAGGTTGGGTGAGTTGGCGGGCAAGACCGCGGCAGCGCAGGCGGAGCGCGCGCTCGCAAATCTCCACGCCGTCCTCAAGGACGCTGGCAGTGACATGTCCCGCGTGGTGAAGGTCACACTTTGCCTGAAGAACATGAAGGATCTCGCAGAGGTCAACGAAGTGTATGCGAAGCACTTCGGAGACCATAGACCGGCCAGAACCACTGTCGAGGTCAGCGCCCTCCCTAATGGCGCTCTGGTGGAGATCGACGCCATTGCCGAGATCGGGTGACAGAGGCCAGGGATTTCGTGAAGAATGCTGCATTGGCATGTGCATTCATGCCAAAGGGGGCCTGAAATCAGTGTTCGAGATTCAGCTCATCAAGGGGGCGAAGGCCAAGAGGAAGATCAATGTGAGGCGCTCTCGCGGAAGCTAGATTCTCTCAAGAGGCGTCGATTTCGCAATGCGTTTCGGTTCTAACGGGAAAGTCTATCGCTGCTTCAACGAAAACGCTGTAGATTGCCAACTCTTCTAGTTCAGCATGGCGCATGCCAAAAACGTTTAAGTAGAATGTAACTGTACGGCTACTGTCTGTTCCGAAAGACAGTTTTGGAGGACCCAATTGGATTGAACGAAAGGAGGTGCAAGAGATGAGCATACTGATTCTCGGCGCATCGGGGCAAATCGGCGCCTACAACGTCCAGGACTTGATCGAGTTCTGCGGTGAGAAGGACATCATAGCCTCGAGCCGGAAAATGGGCAACGTGAAGAAGGCGATGGACGACCTCAAGCTCACGAAAAAGATCAGGCTGATGGAGCTTGACGCGAACGACACGGGCAAGGTGCTTGAGACGATCAAGAAAGAGAAGGTCGAATCCGTCGTCAACTGTGCATGGTATCAGACCAACCTTGGCGTCATGGACGCGTGTCTGAAGGGCGGCGCGACGTATACCGACCTTGGCGGCTTCTTCGACACGTGCCTGAAGCAGATCGAGCTTCACAAGAAGTGGAAGGATGCTGGCATAAACGCGACCATTGGCCTGGGGAGCACACCCGGAATGACCAACATCGCTGGAGCGGCTGGGGCGAAGAGGCTCGACTCGGTCGACGCCATAGACATCGTATGCGCATGGGGCAACACGCTCCCCGTGAAGGAAGCAGGATGGCCTGGCTACTCCATCAGAACCGTTCTCGACGAGTTCACGCAGGAGTCTGTCCAGTGGATAGATGGCAAATATCAGAAGCAGAAGATACTCGGCGGCGAGACGGATGTCGTTATGCCTGACCCGATAGGCAAGGTCAAGGCCTACTTCATCAAGCATTCGGAGCCGGCCACCATGGGCAAGTATCTCAATGCGAAGAGGGTCACGTTCCGGATTGGCTTCCCGCAGAACGACATGAACACATTCCTGACGCTCAGGGCGCTCGGATTTGCCGATACCAACCCGTTGGAGGCCAGCGGAGCGAAGGTATCGCCATTGGATTACCTGACGGCGATGTACCAGAAGGGAGTGTCCGACGGCAGAGCGGCCCCACCGAAGGAGAAGTTCGAATACGACATGTTCAGGATCGATTGCGCTGGCAAGAAGGACGGGATGCCGGCGACGGTGACCTACTTCATCGTGACATGGAACGACCCGGAGAGAGGCGTGTCATCAGCCCGTGATACCTCAGTTCCGCCGTCGATTGTGGCGCACTGGCAGCACACGAAGAGAATCAAGGAGTCGGGCGTCTTCCCTGCAGAAGCGACTGTCGAGCCGGAGGCCTTCTTCAGGGAGCTGGGCAAGAGGAAGATCTACGTCGACGAGCAGATAACGAGGGGCACGAAATACTACTGAATCTCGGCGGCTGTCCAAACCACAAGAGAAGAGGTGTTCGCACCTCTTCTGATATCGTCTTTTCTTTCTATTATCGGATTCGTGCGGCCCGCTACCCTCGCGGCACAGCCTAGCCTGGCGGTAAATCAGGAACGCATAATACCCAGCAAGGCAATCGCTCAGTTGATGAAGCAGCCCCTCGATTCGCTCTTGCGGCCGGAGTCAGTTGCTCTTGTCGGCGCGTCGGCAAATCCCACGAAGCTGAGCCACATCGCGCTGAAGAACCTGTCGAAGGGCCGGTTTCGTCTGTACCCTGTCAATCCGAAGGAAACGAAGATCCTCGGTCACCGCTGCTATTCATCAATCCTTGATATTCCGGAACCCATCGACCTAGCTCTGATCTCCCTTCCCGCTTCCGGGACAGTGGGGCCAATGAGGGAGTGCGTGAAGAAGGGCGTGGGAGTCGTCGTGATAACGTCGTCAGGCTTCAAGGAATCGGGTCATGACGGACGCGTGCTGGAAGATGAGCTGGTCCGGGCGAAGAAGGGGACCAAGACGCGGATCCTGGGTCCCAACACGCTGGGAGTGTTCGTGCCGTCCATCGGCCTCGACACCTTTTTCGTCCCAACTGAGAAAAGCCCGCGCCCAAAGAAGGGCTCGATTGCGCTTCTCTCCCAGAGCGGGGCGGTGGCAATCTCCTTCTTGGAGAAGGCCAAGTCTTCCGGGATCGGGATCTCGGCGTGCGTTGGCCTCGGCAACAAGAGCGACATCAACGAGAACGAACTCTTGTCATATCTCGCGACTGATCCTGCCACGAAATGCATCGCTCTCTACCTCGAATCGTTTTCGTCCGGTCGTGAATTCGTCAGGATCGCTAAAGAGGTTGCCAAGGCCAAGCCGATCGTCGTTCTCAAGTCAGGCAGAACTGTGGCTGGCTCCAGGGCTGCGAAATCCCACACAGGAGCGCTGGCCGCCTCCTCTGATTCCATGATTGATGGAACGCTGAAGCAGGCTGGCGTTGTCAGAACATATGATGAGGAGGAACTTGTGGATGTGGCGAAAGCTCTGGCATATGTGGATCGCATCGCGGGTGACCGGATCTGCGTTGTGGCGAGTGCCGGTGGCTTCGGGGTCATAGGGGCAGACTATGTTGAATCTCGGGACCACGGTGCCGGTCTGAAGATGGCCTTGCTTTCCAAATCCACTCAGAATTCTCTTCGCGAGGTCGTTCCTGATTTCTCGTCCGTGAGAAACCCAGTCGATCTGACCGCAGGCGTGACTGACGAGATGTATGAGTCGGTTTTGGCCACTCTACAGAGCGACCCCGGTGTCGACGGGATAATGATGTCTCTCGAGCTTCAGCCGCCGAAAGTTACCAAGAGACTGATCGACGTGGCCGAGCGTCGGTCGAAGGCCGGTGGGGCACCCCTCGTGATCAGTGTATTCGGCGGAGACCACACGGGAAATCTGCTCAGGGAGTTCGAACGGAAGGCGATCCCAGCATATCCCACAATCTGGCGAGCTATCAGAGCGCTTCGAGCTCTTGCCCAAAGAGGACTCTATCTAGGACGGAACAAAACGCTTTCAGAAGAACCCCGTTGAAGTGTTCATGAATCTCGCTACGGGGTCTTCTGGAATTGGTTTCGGGGAAGCGGTTTTAGCCGCCGATCCTGAAGACCTTGGTGCCGCACTTCGGGCATGAGCCCTTCGTGGCAGGCTTTCCATTCTTCAGCTTGACTTTCTTCGGGTCTTTCATTTCGACGGACTTCTTGCACTTGACACAGTATGCCTTCGTCAAATATCCCACCGTCCCTGTATCGCCTCGTGTTAATATATATTCTTTTGGATGATTTCCAGTATGCCCGACGGTCAGCGGCTATTCTCCTATCTGGCATCGGGAGTTGAGCGTGGAGGGCGATTGTCTGCGGGCGTCTCCGAAAACGAAATATACTCCTCCGCCACGATTCCCCGTGCGAGGGATGCGCTCGCAATGAGTTCAGCGAATGCTGGAAGAGGAAAAGACAAGAAAAACACTCAGGCCAGAGTGATTTCCAGGATGACCTCGAATCAGATCGGGGTCAACCTAGCGAAGGGAATGGCGGATCCCTATGTTCCCTTCCTGGCGATCAGCCTGAATGCCACTTCCGTCCAGCTTGGCTGGCTGCAGGCGTTCACGAATCTGTTCCCCACTGTCATGCAGGTTCCGTGGGGGAAGCTGAGCGATTTCTTCGGACGCAGGATTCCCTTCCTGATAGTGGGCGGAGTCATGTCCATGGCTCTTTATTTCTTCATGGTGGGGGCGATGAACGCATGGCAGCTGATCATCCTGGTCGCTATCCAGATGTTCATCGGTTCCATGATGATCCCCACATGGTCTGCCCTAGTGGGCGACGTCACCACGGTGAAGAATAGAGGATCGGTCATGGGCAAGTTCTTCGCGGTGTCATCCCTGGCCAGCCTCATCGGGACGCTCTTCGCAGGCGCGGTGATTCCGACGTCAGGGGAAACGGTCAGAAGATTCGCGATCCCCTTCTTCATCGCTGGAGTGAGCGGCATCGCAGGATCGCTGATCCTCTTCGAGATCATGGAACAGAAGAAGCAGATGTACGCATCGCCCAAGACTTTGTTCAAATTCAGTCTCAAGTCATTCATCTTCACATCGGATCTCAAAGAAAACAAGTACTTCAGGAACCTCGTCGTTCTCAACACGACCTTCAATTTCATAATGTCAATCATCTGGCCCATACTCTACCTGACATACGTC
>JBASRQ010000159.1:0-6092 GCA_049273895.1 Thermoplasmata archaeon | reverse complement strand
GTATGTCGACCTCCTGCGCGACCTTGGCGACCTCGTCGGGGTCCGACCCGTCGGCCTTGACGATCTCGACCTTGTCGCTCTTGCTCCTCTTCTTCACTGACTCAGGACCTTTGAGGTTCACATCTGCTAGAACCAAGTGCGATACCAACTTGCTCTTCGCGAGATCCTGAGCTATGCACTGTCCAACTCCGCCGCATCCGAATACTGCTACATCTACTTCCTTTGCCATGGTTCCCATATCCCAGCGACGCCGGGCGGAGGAGATACCGGGGTGTGCGATTAATACCTTTCAATGGGGGCCAGCACACAGTTTCAAATAGGACCTTCTTTGAGGATGGCTCAAGGGGAAGTGGAGGGGTAGTTTAGCTCAATGCAATAATGGCGCTGCTGATGCTCGTGCCCAGTTCCACGCCAGTGATCGCTCAATCGCTAAGGACCCTCAAAATGCATCGAGTGCTCTGGCAGCTTCCCAAACCCCTTGAACCCCAGTCTCTTGTAAAATCCCACGCCCTCGACGGTCGATAGCACGACGGCGAACCTGAAGCCCATCGCGCGCGCGTCCGCGAGAGCGGCTCTGACGACCGACGTCCCGGCACCTCTGCCGCTGGCCGCTCGGACGGTTCCGACGGCCTGCAGGCCCGCGACAAAATCGCTCCAGACCAGCATGGACGCGCTGACGGGTCTGCCTTCGAAAAGCCCTAAGTACATCTTCCTCGGGAGCGACCTGCCAGCCCTGGATTCGATGGAAAGGTTGAAACAGGCATTGCTCAGCATCCAAGGGATGATCTCACTGGGGGATTCCCAAGAAGACGCCAGACACTCAGCCCAATGCTTGCTGTCAACATCGCTCGCGACGGTCTTGACGGAGGCGCCCTTTGCGGGGCCGAGGTCTTCATCCATGGACTCCAAATCTACGGCCATGGCGGCGCCATCGTAGTCGTGCGGAAATCCGCGAGCTTCGAGGTATCTGCCTATGTCCCGGGGTTCTGATGATACTCCAGTGTGCCAGACCATCGGTATGCGGAGCGACCTGTAGTACCTTATCGCATCGTCGATTCGCGGGTCGATGGTCTCCAGACGGAGATTGCATTTCAGAACCACGTTGAAGATCTCCTGAGGCAGACGAGTGATGCAATGCGTGATCCCCCCTTCCTCCGAGAATTCTGCGTTTGGTGATGTGCCCACACATCTCCAATAATCGATGTAGTTCTCCTCGCACGCCCTGACTACTTCCTCCGCGGAGAACTCATTCAGCGGTCTGCGTCCATGCGTTCTCAAGGTTCTCCGGACCTCCAGCGTATGCCGTCTCCAGGACGCTTTCTGGACATTTCAGTTTTTCGACTAGGCTAATCGTGCGGTTGCAATCCCCGAGGAGAGAGCCTTGTTCGGCCTTCATCACAACCACCGTACTCTCATTTCTGATATCAGAGCAGAAAGGTTAATCCGAAGCCAGAACTTGCAGAGACGTTCACAGATTGGCCCAGTGTTCTACGGCCGCAATCGAAGTCCATCAGGCAATGGGAGAGAAAGACCATGAACGATATCGCAATCGAGACCAAGCAGCTTGTAAGGCGGTTTGGCAGTCTAACGGCACTCGACAACATCAACCTCACGATCTCAAAGGGCGAGCTGTTCGGCCTCTTGGGCCCGAACGGGGCTGGCAAGACCACACTGCTGAGACTTCTCACAGGGCAGCTGGAACCCACATCCGGCAGCTCCAGAGTGCTCGGAATCGACCCAGCAAAGGACCCGATTGCCGTCAAGAGAAAGGTCGGGATAGTCCCCGAGATCGAGTCACCGCCCTCCTTCCTGACCGGAGTGGAGTACCTGCAGTTCGTGGGTCTGGTGCGCGACATCAAGGACATTGAGGAGCAGGCCCGTCATTGGATCGACTACATGGACATGAAAGAAGTCCAGAACACTCCCTGTAAGGACCTGTCAAAGGGCACGCGCCAGAAACTCGTCATCGCCGCCGCCCTCATTCACGATCCTCCCTTGGTGTTCTTGGACGAACCCTTCTCGGGCCTCGACCCGCACTACCAGAAACTGCTCAAAGGATATTTCCACGATTATCTTCAGAGGGGGGGCACGGCGTTCATGTGCACGCACATCCTGGAGATCGCCGAAAAGATGTGCACCAGAATAGGTATCATCAACAAGGGCAGGATTGTCGCGGTCGGAACGCCGGCCGAGCTGGAGCGGAAAGGCGAGACCCTGGATTCCGTGTTCATGAGGTACACTGAGAACCTAGAAGCCTGACGCCGTCATCCACGGAGGAGTCAAATGCCTGGCAGATATGCGAAAGACCTCGAATTCATCCGCCTCATGCTGGTGGAAGAGCGCAGGCTCCAGGCGCAGATGATAGGCAGAGTGCAGTTCATGTTCTTCCCCATCATGATCCTGTTCATGGCCTTCGTGATCGGACTCTCCGCGAAGCAACTGCTGAGCGAGATTCCGATGAGCCAGATGTATCTGGTACTGCACTCGGTCATATTCATCTACGGGCTCGGCGTGGGCGGGTTTGCGCTGTTCGGGGACAGGATTGCAGAGAGACGCTTCGGATCGATAAGCATGCTCCTCGAAACCCCCACGATCCAGCCAATCGATTTCAGGAGTATGTTCTTCGCGTTCTACGTCAAGGACACGATCTACTACCTGCTCTACACGATAGTCCCGCTAGTGGGAGGAATAGGCCTGACCGTCCCCTTCACTGGCTTCAGGGTGACGAGCATCCTGTTTCTGTTTCTCACAGTCACGCTCTCGTTCCTCTTGGGCCTCTCATACTCATTCCTCCTGTCTTCTGTGTACGTTCGCTGGAGGAAGACCTTCGCCGTGGCCGTCTTGGCTTTGTTCGCAGCGCTCGTGGGCAGCTACTTCGCGGGTGGCGGGATCGCCCCCCAGCTGATTCCCTCTATAGCGCTTCAGAACACGCGGGACGCGGTCTACTTGCTGATCTCCATTGTGCTGATTCTCGCCTTCTCAGCGGTCGCCATCTGGACGATCAAAATCAGATTTGGAAGAGCGGCCGAGAGATATGCTGAGATGATTCTGCCGACCTCGGAGAAGTTCTCATTCGCGAAGCAATACTCGACCTTCATGGCTAAGGATTGGATCGACCTCACCAGGAGCAGGTCGCTATCCTATATTGTTGTGGCGTATGTGGGACCTCTGGCGTTCCTGGCGATTCTCTTCTGGTTCATTGGAAGCGTCATCGAAATCAGCATCCACTTCAACACGATCTTCTTCGCAGCGATGATGGGCTTTTTCGGGGTTGAGATTTACGCCTGGCTCAACATGCTCGACACGCCAACCCTATATGAGGTCTTGCCGGTCGAGGTGACACAGCTCGTCAAGGCCAAGCTGCTGATGTTCCTGATGTTCGCAGGGGTGATCTCGACAGCCTTCCTCATAGTGCTCAGCCTCCTGCAATCGGAGGCATCCATGCTCGCGATCTCGCTCGTTGTTGCGTACTGCACTGCAGCCTATACGGTGACCGCGACGGCCTATCTAACGGGACTGAGGACGAACAGCTATCTCTTCGATCCTAGGATTCTTGGCAGATTCGCCGCTTTCGTGATCCCTCCTCTCGTCGCGCTTAGCATTCTGTCGTTCAGTTACTCCGACAGCCAGCTGGTCTCTTCATTGACCATTCTGCTCCTATGTGCACTCCTGGCGGTCGCGACATACTTCCTCTACGGAAGGATGGCGAAGAGATGGAACAGAGAAACCTTCGCTCTGTAGAAAGGATGGACAGCAGATTCCGCAGGAAACGGTATAGATTGCATGATGTTCCAGCAGAATGGAATGACAGTACCGCAAAGCTTTTCACGAATGGAGACTGAATGGGCGACTGAAACCTTGAGAAGACCGTGAAGATGAGCAGCAATGCAGCACCGCAGAACCGGCTAGGAGGTCTCGGCGCTCGGATTCGTGTGCACGCGCCTACCGACCGTTCACGGGAAGCCGGTTCGCGAGTCGATGGTCCCCAGATCGAGATTGCATTTCAGAACCACATTGAAGAGCTCCTGAGGCAGACCAGTGATGCACTGCATAGGATCATACGAGTGATAGACCACCTGGGCTAAGAGGCGCCAGCCAGAGAGCACAGGCTGCCGCAGTGGGTTGCTACAACGTCTATATATGTTGAAAGAACATTCTCTCGGCAGCTCGATAAGGGGGACTCGCGCAAGGCGTTTTTTCCTCTTGCGCGCTCGGAGTTGAGAAAGTGAAGTTAAGGAACAGTATTGCAGCCATATTAGTGTGCGCAGTGATGGTCCTTTCTTCTTCAGCAGGATTGTTGACGGTTGTCCGCGCTGCTGATGAAGGGGTACCATCGGGCGGAACCCTGAGGATAGGGTGGTTACAGGAACAGGACACCTTGAACCCGTTCGTGACGAACACGGTTCAGGGACGAATGATGCAGAAGGAGATCTACGACACGCTCCTGATGTGGAACAAGGAACTCGTGCCAACAGCGAGTCTTGCAAGCAGCTGGACGACCTCTAGCGACGGCCTTGAATGGACATTCAATCTTGTCCAGAATGCGACTTGGAGCGACGGCCAGGCGCTAAAGGCTTCGGACGTCAAGTTCACGTTCGACATGATCAAGACCCTGGACCTCTCGGCTTTCAGGGACCAGGTCAAGTTCATTAGCAATGTGACGACGAGCGGTGACTACCAGGTTGTTGTCACGTACTCAGGACCGGTGGGGACGATCACCTCCGACATGTGCCTCGTGCCGATACTGCCCGAGCACATCTGGACAGGGATGAACAAGAGCCAAGCCCTGGCGGCGACGAATGAAGCGCCAGTCGGCTCCGGACCATTCGAGCTAACGAGCTGGGTCAAGGGAACCTCGGTCGAGCTCACCGCAAACAAGGACTACTGGGGCGGTGCACCGCATGTCGACAAGGTGGTGTTCCAGTTCTATGCCAACTCTGAGGCCATGATCAACGCCCTGAGGAACAACGAGATAGACATGATACCCAAGGAGCTCCCACCGACCTCGATCAGCGTGCTCAACCAGGACGAGAACGTTAAGGTCGCCACGAACGTGGACCTGTATTACAGAGAGATTAGCATCAACTGCGACGCCACGGGCCAAGGCAACCCGACTTTGAGGGATGTGCATGTGAGGCAGGCGCTCTCAATGGCCGTCGACAAGTCGATGTTGGTAGACCTCGTCCAACTGGGCTCGGCTGAACCTGGAAGCACAATCGTCCAGAAGGCTGCCTCTGCCTGGTGGAACGCTGACGAACCGCTCATGGAATTCAACATCTCGGCGGCGAACAAGCTGCTGAACGACAGTGGGTACCTGGACTTTGACCACGACGGCATCAGGGAGTCGCCCGACCACGCCACGGAGATGTCGTATACCCTCCTGGTGCTTAAGAGATGGCCCGAGGAGATGAGGACAGGGCAGCAGATACAGACCTGGTGGCAGCAGATTGGCGTGAAGCTCACCGTTCAGTCCGCAGACGCAAACACGATCAACAGCTATGTCTACCCGGACTACAAGCAGGACATGTTCCTCTGGGGATACTCGGGCCAGCCAGACCCGAGCTTCAGCCTGATGATCATGCTCTCCAACCAGATCGGCGACTGGAACGACTGCGGCTACGCGAACGCCAGTTACGATGCGCTGTACGACGAGCAGGCAACGACCGTGAGTGTGGATGAGCGAAAGGCGATCGTGAACGAGATGCAGGACATCGTCTACAAGGATGCCCCATACATCGTGCTCTATTACATGACCGCGAAGGGAGCCTACAGAATCGACACGTTCACTGGCTTCGTGAACATGCCGACTGGCCTCCTGAGCGATGTGAACAGGTTCACACTACGTGAAGTGCATCTGATCATCGCCGAGACGCCCGCGAAGACGACCGACTACACACCCTGGGCCATTGCAGCTGCGGCCATCATCGTCGCGTTGGTCGCGATCGTGTACGCGATGATGCGTCGCGGAGGCGGTAAGGGAGCGAACCCGAGGGCTGAGCAGCGGCCAGAGCCACCCCTGAAGAAGTAGCGACTTCCAGAAAACCTAACAATCCGCACAAGCGCCGGAGCTTTCTTTCCCGGCGCTGCAAACA
>JBASRQ010000154.1:0-15025 GCA_049273895.1 Thermoplasmata archaeon | reverse complement strand
GGGAAGGCCTGTCCACCGACCTGGAGCTGGGGCAATCCGGTGGACATCATTGGAGACGCGGACACTGCGAGGTATGCCAATGTCCTGAAGGCAGTCGGTCACGCCCCCGAGGTGAAAGGGATTCTTGTAATCGCCGCACGACAGGCGGCAACGAACCTCTACGAGATCGCGAAGTGGATCGCAATCACATCGAAGCTCAGCGGAAAACCGACGGTAGCCTGCTTTGCGGGAATTGATGACCCTGAATCAGAGAGGTTCCTCGATTCAAGAGGAATCCCGGTGATGCCTGTCCCTGAGCGAGCGATTACGGCCCTGTACGCCCTGTCCGTTAGAGGGAAGTATCTCGAGAAAAAGGGCCTCGCGAAGCCGTAGCCTTCTTGGCATGCTACGCTAGCAGATCCTTGACGATGAAGTACAGACCGATGGCGATAAACGCGAGACTGGATATGAATGCCAGCCAGACCAACTTCGCCAGCTTCTCCCGATTCTGAAGGATGTCAATGAGGGCCACGGGCTCAGGCTCCAGCGGCCTTCGCTGACTTATTCTTGATCCTCTTCAGCCTGAAGGTGTTGTCGCGCTCCATCTCCTCCAATCTGAACCTGATGAACCGCTCCATCTCTTCGAGTTCCGGAAGGATTCTGAATTCGAGAGCGTTCACCCGGCGCTTAGTCCGTTCTATCTCTTCGAGGAGCTTCTTCATCGTGGTCTCGAGCTCTGCGGCCTTGACGACTGTCTCGACCAGCTTCTCGAACGCATCAGTCGCCTCATCGATCCTCGGAGACGTCCCGATGATTCCATAGCCACGCTCGGTGAGCGGCGCAACGATCTTGCTGGATTTGATGTTCGGAACGACTACCCCCATGAGGTTTCTGCTCCGAAGCTGAATCTCGGGATGCCCGGTGAGAGCGTATGACGCGGACCGCACTGCGATCACGCCGTCCACTGCGCTCGCAATCGCGATCTTCTCGCTCGCCTCCTTGTACCTCTTGGCTATCTCCAGCCGCAGGTCCTTGGCTTGATCGAGTATCTTGAAGAACTCGAGTATGAGGCCGTCCCTCTTGAGCTTCAGGATCTTGTGGCCGTTCCGAGTTAGCTTGATCTTCTTCGTGACCTCGAGTAGCTCTGACCGTGTCGGCTGGATCTCTTTCACTGGCATTTCTAGATCACTTCTTCTTCAAAGCCGGGTGGTATTTCTCGATGAATTTTCTATCTATCTTGGTCAGCGAGTCGACCGGCAATGAGGCGAGCAGCTCCCAGCCTAAATCAAGCGTCTGCTCGATCGTTCGGTCCTCGTCCCGGCCCTGGCGGACGAATCGATCTTCGAAGGAATCGGCGAAATCGAGGAACTTCCTGTCCCTGTCCGAGAGGGCTTCCTTGCCCACGATGGCGACCAGGCCCCTGAGGTCTCGCCCTTCCGCATATGCGGCGTAGAGCTGATCCGAGACGGCTCTGTGGTCTTCCCTCGTCCGCTCAGGCCCAATCCCCTGGCCCATCAGCCTCGAAAGCGATCGTTCAACTGCTATCGGAGGGAATATTCCCTTGCGGTGCAATTCCCTCGAAGCGACGATCTGTCCCTCGGTGATGTACCCGGTCAGGTCTGGGATCGGGTGCGTGATGTCGTCGCCTGGCATCGAGAGAATCGGGAACTGCGTGATCGAGCCCTTCTTGCCCTTTATCCTGCCAGCCCTCTCGTACAAGCTGGCAAGGTCAGTGTACATGTATCCTGGATACCCACGCCTCGCGGGGACCTCTTCCCTTGCCGCACCAATCTGTCTCAGCGCCTCGCAGTAGTTCGTGATGTCTGTTAGGATGACCAGCACATGCATGCCAAGGTCGAAAGCGAGATACTCCGCAGTTGTCAGAGCGAGCCTCGGCGTGAGCATCCTCTCTATCGCCGGGTCGTCTGCGAGGTTGAGGAAGACGACAGCCCGTCTGAGGGCCCCTGTCCTCTCGAAGTCCTTCATGAAGTACTGGGCCTCCTCGCTCGTGATGCCCATCGCCGCGAAGACGACGGCGAATTCCTCTTTCTTGCCTATGACCTTCGACTGCCTCGCGATCTGAAGAGCGACCTCGTTGTGAGGCAGGCCGGATCCAGAGAAGATCGGAAGTTTCTGTCCTCTGACGAGTGTGTTCATGCCATCGATCGAGGAGATGCCGGTCTGGATGAACTCCTGGGGGTTGTCTCTGGCCCATGGGTTTATCGCAGCGCCGATGATCTCAAGACGTTTCTCAGGTATTATCGGCGGGCCCTTGTCGAGCGGATCCCCGGAGCCCGTCAGGATCCTCCCGAGCATTTCTCGGGAGACGGGCATCTTGACAGTCTCGCCCAGGAACTTGACACCGGAGGCTTTGTCGATGCCTCCCGTGCCCTCGAAAACCTGAACGACCACCACTTCGTCGGACGAGTCGAGCACTTGCCCCCTCTTCGTGGACCCATCCGGCAGGGAAATATGGACGAGCTCGCCGTATCCGACGGGCTCTGTCTTCTCGACAAAGACCAGAGGGCCTGAAATCTGGCTGATCGTGTGATACTCCTTCACCATCTGCATCACGCCCCCAATCCGGCGAATTGCTTCTCGATCGCCGCCCCCACCATCTTAAGATCCTTGTCGATGGTCTCCTCGAACTTCAGCTTCCCGAGATCCGATTTGCACTGAAGAGAAATGATCCTGTCCAGCGGAATCTCGAGAGAAATGGCCTTCGCTGCGTGGTCTGAGAACTTCTTGATCGCGCTCATGTATTCGTATTGCCTCTTGAGAGGGCTATATGTGTCCACGGGATGGTACGCGCTCTGCTGCAGGAAGAATTCCCTGATCATCCTGGCGACCTCCAAGGTCAACCTCTGCTCCTCGGGCAACGCATCAGAGCCCACCAACTGCACGATCTCCTGCAGCTCCGATTCTTCCTGAAGAGTCTCCATCGCCCAAAGACGCACCGCGTTCCAGTCTTCCGACACGTTCTTTCTGTACCAGTCCTCGAGGGTCGTGCTGTAAAGGCTGTAGGAGGTGAGCCAATCGATTGCCGGGAAGTGCCTCCTCTCTCTCAGCTTGGAGTCGAGAGCCCAGAAGACCTTGACTATCCGCAGTGTGTTCTGCGTGACAGGTTCGCTGAAGTCACCGCCGGAGGGCGAGACCGCTCCGATGACGGATATCGAACCTGTATTACCTGAATTGGTCCTGACACGGCCGCATCTCTCGTAGAATTCCGACAGCCTCGAGGCCAGATACGCGGGATATCCTTCCTCTCCCGGCATCTCCTCAAGCCGAGACGAGATTTCTCTCATCGCCTCGGCCCATCTCGAGGTCGAGTCGGCCATCAGCGAGACATCGTAACCCATGTCTCTGTAGTATTCCGCGATAGTGATGCCCGTGTAGACAGATGCTTCTCTGGCCGCCACTGGCATGTTAGATGTGTTGGCGATAAGAACTGTTCGCCCCATCAGCGGCTTTCCAGTCTTGGGATCCTCGAGCTCGGGGAAGGTGGTGAGGACCTCAGTCATCTCGTTCCCTCTCTCACCGCATCCGACGTAGACGACAATCTGCGCATCGCTCCATTTCGAGAGTTGCTGGGAAATGACGGTCTTGCCGGTCCCGAACCCTCCCGGAATCGCAGCAGTCCCACCTTTTGCGAGTGGGAACAACATGTCGAGCACGCGCTGGCCAGTGACGAGCGGAATATCGGGAAGCAGCTTGTCGACATAGGGCCTCGCGTGCCTCACCGGCCAGGTCTGCATGAGTTTCAGTTTGCTCCCTGTGTCGAGCTCGCCCACTTCATCCTCCACAGTGAACTCGCCCTCCGAGATGCTCTTGACCCTCCCTTTGACATCCACAGGAAGGAGCACTTTGTGAATGATGTTGCCCTCTGGCACATCGCCAAGAATCGCGCCACCCTGGAGATCGTCGCCCCTCTTCACTGTCGGTGTGAACTTCCACTTCTTGGTCCTATCGAGGCCTGGAGAGGTAACACCTCTTGAGACGAAATCGCCCTGCTTGTCTCTCAGGACAGGCAGTGGTCTTTGAATCCCGTCGTAAACACTCGAGAGCAGGCCCGGCCCTAGCTCGACCTGGAGCGGCGCCCCCGAATCGACGACCTCCTCCCCTGGCCTGATGCCCGACGTGTCCTCATAAACCTGGATGATCGCCTTGTTGCCGACCAGTTTGATGACCTCGCCCATGAGCTTCAACTGGCCCACGAACACGACATCGTACATCCTCGGCGAGATACCCTCTGCTGTGACGACCGGCCCCGCAACCCTGCTTATCTTCCCTTTCTTCTGTTCCGCCATGCCGAACCCGCTCCCGTCACTTTGACTTGTAAAGGTCGATCCCCATCGCCCTTCGGACCTTGTCTCTCATATCGCCCTCTTCCAGGCCCACGGGGATGATGACCGGGTCGACGCTGTCCATCATCTTTGCCCGCAGCTGAGGTGGCAGTCTCTCCAGATCCGGAGTGTGGACCGCAAGTATGCCGACCTCCGGCTCGTCCATGACCTGCACGATCTTCTCGAGCAACTTGTCTGGAGAGACGGCATAGACCTTCCGTATACCCGCGAGTCTGAACCCGACCACGAACTCCTCAGAGCCGATCACTGCGATCTCCACTTCACACCACCAACAGATTCTCAATCACTTTTGTCGAGAGGCGGCTCTCCTTGCCCCTCGCAATTATCCTGATGTTGTCCACTTCCACCTTCTTGCGGGTCATGTAGTTGACGATCGGCAACACCGAGAGAGGGTAGAAGTGGGCGAATTTCTCGCTAGTGCCAACCAACGCCTTGTCCAAGGCGATAGTGATCTCGGAGAGCTTGCGATCCGCCTTAAACTGCTCCAGGGCTACCTTGATGTCGTCGTACATCGAGGACCTCTCCAGTTCCTCAACAATCGGGGCGAGACCTTCAGCCTGCGCAAGCCCGCGAAGCCGGTCGATGTTGAACTCCATACCACCTGGGATCAAGTACTTGGCGATCTTGTCCTCTGGTGTGCGCTCAGCCTTCAGCTTGAGCAAAACCTTCAGGTTGGTCACATCGATTTCTCGTCTGATGAAGTCCCGCAGAAGCTTGTCGGGGGTATTTGTCGGTTCGACCACTTTCAGCAAATCGTAGTACAGCTTTTTGTCCAAGTGGTCTTCGAGCTGAGCCAGTCTTTCGGTGTCGACAACCTCCCTCAAGAGCTCCGGGGTAATGCCGAGGGAAGGCTCTCTCGACAGCACGTCCATGATCTCCTGGATTGACTGCATCTGTATGATTGACTTCAGATAAGCCTCGGAGTACGCCCCGGCGGGGACAAGTGTGTCCACGATCTCCTCATCCTTGACCTTGGTCACCTTTCCTCTGAGGATCGTTTTGACGTTGAAAGCGTCCCACCGCTTCAGGTAGTCCCCAACCATCTCGCGCAGGTGGCCTGTCGTGAAGGCGAGAATGCTGGAGTAGGTGGAGGCGAGATTGCGCGTTACAGCCACTTCAACCAAGTTGGCTCCTGAATACTTGGAGGCATACTTCGCCATCTCCTCGCGGTACTGCGTTTCGCCCAGGAATCGACCTAGCTCGTGCACATCCATGACGAGCAGCCTCGCATACGTGTCACGCGACAGCAAGAATCGCTTCTTAGCTTTCACGCGTGTGCATGCATATGCGTAATTGCCGTTCCCGCCCAAGAGCCACATGTCCTACTTCACCCTAGCAGCTTCGCGTAGATCTCCCTCATCTTCTTGTTCCAGATTTCGTCCAGCAAGCTCTCGAATCGGAAGTCCAGCCTGACGCTCCTGTCCTTGCTCTCGAAAACGAGCCCGCCGCCGCAGTCGATGATTCCTCCGCGGGTCATGCCTGCGGGCAGTTGGAGGAGCTGCTCGTCGTCCTTGTTTGAATAAACGTAGCAATCGCCCAGCTCCTTCTTCGCCCTCGCGATCAGCTTTGAGTACATCTTCTTCCGCTTGTCGCCAGAATACCTAGCCAGTTCCGCGAGCGCCTGCCCCCTGAGCTCCTCCATGGCCTGCCTCTGAGCGGCGAGAAGTATCTTCTTTGACTCCAGCTCTGCGCTTGAGATCTCCTGCTGCTCCATCTGGGCGATGAGAGACTTTGTCCTCTTCTCTGCCTTCTGGCGGTTCTCCTCGATCTTCTTTTCCGCCAGCAGGACCTGCTCGTCTCTCTCCTTCTCGCCGAGTCGGATGATCTCCCGCTTCTTCTCGTCGCCCTTGCGGAGTATGTCCTCGACTACCTTGTTCAGGCTCACAGCTTCTCAGCTCCTGTCGTCACTGGGTCGTCCCGCCGACTTCCGAATTCCGGTTCTCACTTGTTCATCAACAGGAACGCGACAACGAAACCCAGGATGACTATGGTCTCGGGGAGCACCATCAATACGATGCCCTTTCCGAACATCTTGGGGTCTTCGGCGGTCGCGCCCACTGCTGCAGCACCTACCTGGCCCTGGGCCACACCAGTGCCCAGGCCCGCGACGCCAATCGCGATGCCCGCACCAACGAGGGCCAGTCCAGTTCCTATGTCCATTTTTCATGCCTCCTGTGTTGTTGCCTTGGAATACTTCCTCTCGTAGCTCAGCGGGGCGAAGTCAGTCCCTCCGCCTTCGAAGAACTTGAGGAAGAACTCCACATAGTTCAACCTGATAGCCTGGATCCCTGCTGACAGGGCTCCCAGGAAGAACACGAAGAACATCTGAGTGACGAACAATGCGAGCGCACCCGCGATTGCGACGCCTATGTTCCCGCTCTCGAATATCAGCGGGAAGAGCATCGAGTTGAACGCGAGGGCCATTGCGCCCTTGCCCACAGCAAGGGCGGCTATTCTTGCGTACGAAACAAGGTTGGAGAACATACCCACGACCTCCGTCAATGCCAAAAGCCCTTCGGTCACGGGCAACGTCCCGACGCCGAGCAGGATGAACACGAGCGCGGGCATCGAGAGCTTGATGCCCGCAAGCATCATCGTGGAATCCGGGAGTACACTGAAGATCGTCGAGTTAACGAATTTGCTCGTGACGGTAGCATTCCCGGCCACAACCATGATTTCCTCGAACAACCCCAGAAGAATCACCATCCAAGCGATCTTCGCAATCGCGTGCTTCTTGCTGTGATGATAGTTGTTCACGAAGCCGAACACAAGGCCTAGCGTGAGGTGCAGCCAGCCAACCAGAAACGATATCGCTAACATCTCCTTCGTGTCGTGCATCTTGTCGATAAGCGGATGGATGGGTATGTTGGCGACCGCCTCCCACGAGTGCTCGTCTGGGGCCTGCGCCGGAGGATGGAATGGGACACCAAATGCCTCTGCGAATACGAATAAGCCGAAGATGCTGGCCAATAGGCCGCCCACCAGGACTATCGCGCCCAGCTTGTACAAGTCGGGATGGCCTTTCAGCTTGAGCCTCATCACGGCTCCCAGGGCTGCAAGACCGAGGCCGAAACCGACATCGCCAACCATGAATCCGAAGAACAAGGGGAACGTGATGAACAAGACGAGTGTCGGATCTATCTCTTCGTACTTCGGAGTCGAGACGAGATTGATGAAGAACTCGAACGGTCTCACAGGTTTTGGGTTCTTCAGCTTCACCGGTGGTTCTTCCTCCTTCTCTGGCGACACTCTCTCTACAAAAGCCAAGCCACAACACAGGGCATCGAGACCGACCCGGATGTCCTCCACTTTGGAATCTGGAATCCAGCCGTCAATGAGGAATGAGTTGGCTGAAGTCGCGATCCTCAAGGGCGTCTCAGCCTTCAGGACTTCGATGGCGAGATGCTCCTCGGATGACACGATGAAGTCCGCGAACTGCTTCCTGATGGACTCGATATCGCCCTCAATCCGCTTGAGGTCGGATTCCAGGTCCTTGATTTGAGCGAGGTTGGAGGAGATTATCTCATCGGCCTTGCCCTTGAGCTTCGGCAGCTTGATCTCCTGGAAATTGTAGTCTGTGAGCATCTTTGCGACTGCCGCCTTGTCTTCGTTCCTTACGAACACTGCGACCACGACGTCGCTCTTCCTGGGTTCCTTGAAGATCTCAACGTCCTCGACACTCGATTGAATGGCTGATGATGGATCTGTTCTGCATGCGCCCACGAAACAGGAGATGTTGTCATAGCCTTCGAAGTCCTCAACAGGAATCCCGAACCCCCGAAACGGCGCGAGGGCCCTGATCTCGCCCTCCTTTTCCCTGATGAGCGACTGTATTCTCTGCCTGGTCTCCGCCTTGCTCCCGGTGTTCAGATCCAGCGTCACCAGAGCCTGTTCCAGCTTCTTGTTGATATCACCGACGACGAGCTTCCGCCCGGGCTTATGGTCCTCAATCTCTAACGTGCGGATCATCGAGCGCAGTTTCAGCAGCTTCTGTGAGGCATCAGATGCTTTCGGCAACGGTTGACCTATCTTGAACTCGGCATCCTGCTTCGTGAAGTCAATGAGGTGCAGTACGCCGAGCTCGTATAGGCACTCGATGGTCGCATCGAGGCTGTCAATCGACCCGACGACCACCACGCGGGTCATCTCTTCAGGCCTAAGCATCAACTGCCCTCTCAAACTCCGAAAGAACGAACTCCTTTGCGGCGCCCATCCTGCGGCGGGCGTCGGAAGTGAGCTCGCCTGCCTTCTTGCTTCCCTCCTCCAGGAGCAACTTCTTCCGAGCGTCAATCCTTGCTTGAGCTTCAGCTACCTGCGAGTCGAGCGACTTGCGAAGCGTGGCCGCAGCGCTGTCGGTCTTCTGAATCGCGGCTCTCTTGCCCTCGGCCTGGAGCTGTTTCCTCTTTTCCTCGGCCTCCTTCGTCATCGCGCGGACTTGCTCCTCCGTTTCTTTTATCTCTCTGAGGATCTCGGCTTTGCCCAAGTCAGCCACGTCCAGCTTGATGATGCGGGTTTCGATATAAATAGCCAACGCTGTCTGACTTTTTCGATATATTCCGCCGGTAATTCGACATTTAACGACAACAAGCGGCAGGATTCGAATCTCGATGAGTTATCGGCGATTGAAGATGCCGCATATGCCGCTTAGGTTCTAGCGGAAAAATCATCTCTTGAGCTTGTCCGCGAATGACTTCTTGTCCAGTCTCGTGATCTTGAGGCCAGCCTGCTTCAGCAGCTCGACGCCAGCTAGATCTGAGTAATCATCTATGTAGACAACACGAGCCACTTGCGCATTCAGTATCATCCGCGCACAAATCGGGCAAGGAACGATCGTTGAGTACAGCGTAGAACCTCGCGCATTCGTCCCAGCTTGAATAAGGGCGTTCTGCTCCGCGTGAACGGCGGTGCAGGTCTCAAGCCGGGTTCCCGACGGTATGTTCATCTTGTCCCTGATGCAGCCGATTTCATCGCAGTGCGGGAGGCCACGAGGATTACCGTTGTAACCCGTGCTCTTGATCTCACCTACATCGCTAACGATGATCGTCCCAATATGCCTCCTTGTGCAGGTGCTTCTGCGAGCGACCTCGATCGCGATGTTCATGAAGTAATTGTCCTTCGAGATCCTCGAGTTTCTGTTATCTGACAAGCCACGCCTCTCTGGCCTCAATCCCATTTTGGCATTTCTAACTTTCTGTTGCGGAACGATCGGTGGGCCTCGAAATCTGGATTTCCGCCCGAGCAGGCTATTCCGGAGATGGTCGGTATCTCTGAGACGTACCGTGGTTCTCTTGGCTGCATGCCCTCGTGGGCAATTTGACAAACGCACTTCGCAATGCTGTGGCCGGGTGTCAAGAAGACGGTGAACAGCTACGAGCACTGACCCACCATATCCATTTTATAGATGAGGTTCGCTCTAAGCGCCGTGGCCGAAGAAAGGGACGAGCCAAGCAACAAACTGAGGAAGCATCAATCACTTGTGCTTTTTCTTCGCGACGCAGCAGTCGCCGTCGTTTTCGTGGCGCTAGTTCTAATCGCGATGTTCGCCTACACCGGGCTCTGGCCTCCCATGGTTGTGGTTGAATCCGACAGCATGATGCATGGAGACGAGAACCTGAGCCATATAGGCACGATAGACACGGGAGACCTGGTCCTGGTGAAAAAGGTTGACTCCCCCTCGGACGTCGCAACCTACATGGATGGCCTGGTCTCCGGTCATAAGACATATGGTGATTACGGAGATGTCGTCATCTACAAACGCGCTGGATCTGATATCGGAACGCCAATCATCCACAGGGCATTGATCTATTTGGAGATTAACTCGGACGGGAAGAGCTACAGAGCCGAATCGCTCCGTCAAGCACCAACAGACAAATGGTCCGTCTCCGACCCCGGGGACACCTGGGACAGGCTCGCGAGTACACTGACAATCGAGCACGTCGGCTACGACGATCTGACGGTCACGATTGACACCGGCGGGCTTCTCACCAGCCAGAGGAGTGGTTTCATAACGAAAGGAGACCACAACTTCGGAATTGATCAGATGTCCGGCAGCAGCGGGCCAGTCGACATCAGCTGGGTTGTTGGTAAGGCCAGAGGCGAGATTCCCTGGTTCGGCCTGCTGAAGCTCTGGTCCACAGGTACTTTGGGCAGCCCGGCTCCGGATAACAGTGTCAGAGACCTGTGGATATCTCTGGCCATAATCGTCATGGCACCGATCATCATCGACGTCGTTCTCACATTCAAAGAGAAACACGGCATATCGAAGCGCAAGGCGAAGGCGCGTGCGGAGGGCGGCGCTCCCATTCTCGATGAAGAGAAAAAGGCGGAAGCGGAGAACCCTGAGACGCCCTCTGGCCAGCCTCCAGGGCAGCTCTAAGGCTCACATCAGAGTCGTCTGGTGCCGCAGCTTGTAGTTCTTCAGCTGGCTCAGTATCTCGTCTTCCTCCAGGATCTTTCGCGCTTCCACCACGGGCACGCTGGGCTCGATCTCCTTCGTTCTCCCCCCTCTCCCGAAGGACTTCACCCGAGCGTGTATTATTCCGAGCATATCGAGTTCTGATATCAGGTCCGTTATCCTGCGCTGTGTCAGAATCGCGATCGAAGTGCACTGGCACAGTTCCTTGTAGGTTTCGTACAGGTCCCCGGTTGTCAGCTTGCCATCTCCGCGCTCGTTGTTCAGAAGTATGCCCATCAACACGAGCTTCGACTGGATCGGCAGTGTCCGTATCGCTTCGGTCACGCAGTCCAGCTCAATCTTGTTCTTCGCCTTCACAACATCGGATTCGGTCACAACTGACACGTGGTTACGCTCAGCAAGTTCTGCCGCGACGCGCAGGAGGTCGAGCGCTCGCCTAGCATCTCCGTGCTCCTGAGCAGCCAATGCCGCACAGAGCGGGATCACCGATGGCTCGAGCGCCTGGTCCTCGAATGCGAGTTTCGCGCGTTGCTCGAGGATGTCCTTAAGCTGCTCTGCATTGTACGGCGGGAACACCAACTTCTCCTCGCTTAGCGAGCTCTTGACTCTCGGGTCGAGAAACTCCATGAATCTGAGATCGTTGGAGATGCCGATCACGCTCACCTTCGCGTTCTTCAGATCGTCGTTGATCCTGCAGAGATGGTACAGCACGTCGTCACCGCTCTTTGACACGAGCTGATCTATCTCATCGAGCGCGATCACGATGACGCGTTTGTCTTCATCGATCTTCTCCCGCAGGATAGTGTAGACCCGCTCCGTGCTCCATCCGGTGAACGGGATGCGCTCCTCGAAGTTCTCGATGAACTTGTTTCCGATGTTCTGAAGAATACCATACTGCGTGTCGATGACCTCGCAGTTCATGTAAATGAACTGGACCTTGTTGAGGTTCGAGTTCGCTCTTTCGATCTCCTTGCCGATGTATTTCATGCATGCGGTCTTGCCCGTTCCTGTCTTTCCAAACAACAGAACGTTGGAAGGGCGCTGCCCCTCAAGCGCGGTCACGAGTATGGAAGCCAGCTGATTGATTTCGTTCTCTCTGTGCGGGAGAATATCTGGGATATAAGAAGAGCGCAAAACATCCTTGTCCCCTCTGAAGACAGACTTCGAGCTGATGTACTGCTGGAATATGGTATCCTGCATCTCGTTCCCTCGCTGAAGCAAAAAAGCTCCTTCCCTCCCCCTGGATTTCCTATGGAAGCCGCTCTCGGAATCCACATGAAATTGAGGGAAAAGTGGAATGCAGTAGACCCTACTTAAGCGTTAATATTATCGTGCGATATCATTTTTTCCACAGCTCGTGAATTTTGAAGAATAATTCGGGCCAGTAGGACACGAAAATGGATGACTCAGAATAATAAAAGGGGGAGCACAAGCGTGAGCATTATCTGAGGGGGACCCCTTCATTTCCTATGGAACCAGGAATTCGCCGTACCATCACTTGTGAGAAGAAGGCTTCCAACGGAAATCGAGGTCGTCGGCGTCGTGACATCGCTGAGAATCGTCTGTGAATACAATTATCTCTCTTCAGTCCTTAAGTATTCGGTGTCAATGAAGAAAGCTGTAATCTTCTCGATGAGTAAAGACACTGAAGAGATCCGATCTCTGCTTCAGACACTAAGAGTTGAAGTGATTAAGGAATTTGTTCAGAATCGAACTCAGCCTCACAGAACAAGTTTTCTCGGTCCTGGTAAGATCAATGAGATCCTCAAGGAAATAGAAGGGATGGAAGTTGATTTCATAGTTGTGAGTGGAATCCTGAAACCCTCACAACATCACTTTCTTGAGATGAAATTCCAGAAGGAATGCATCGATCGAACGGAAGTGATTCTGCGGATCTTCACTGATCATGCTCATACGCCTGAGGCGATTGCCCAGGTGACTTTGGCGAAGCTGAGGTACGAACTTCCCTTTCTGAGAGAATGGATTCACAAAGCAAAGAGCGGAGATAGGCCTGGTTTTCTCGCTGGTGGTGCTTACGCAACTGATGTCTATTTCGAACACGCGAAGACTCAGGCAAGAAGAATCGAGAGGAGTCTGGCAGAGCTATCGAAGCAGAGAGAAGTGACAAGAGCCAAGAGAAGAGAAAAAGGGTATTCACTCGTCTCTCTTGCTGGCTACACAAACGCTGGCAAGTCAGCCCTTATGAACAAGCTGTGTGACGCGTCAGTTGAGGTCGACGACCGCCTCTTCTCCACACTCTCGACTACGACTAGACGAGTCTCGGGCATCAAAGGCAATGTCTTGATGAGTGATACTGTCGGATTTATCAAAGATCTTCCGCCAGACCTGATTGATGCATTCAATTCAACTCTTGAGGAGATATTCTATGCAGATATGATTCTTCTCGTCTTCGATGCCAGCGAATCTGATGAACTCGTATTGTCTAAATTGTCAACATCTCTAAGGATCCTTTTGTCGAAGATTGAGAGTAGATCCGTAATCGTTCTTGGGAACAAGATCGATTTGATTCCTTCAAGATTGAGAAAGAGAGTGTTCGATCTTGTCGAATCTGTCGTGAAGCCTTACGAGTTGCTCCTAGTTTCTTCGGTTTCAGAGGATGGATTGGATATTCTGAAGGAGAAGATCATGAAAGTGCAAGGTCATTCCCTCATCATCGAAGCAGTCATGCCTCTCACAGATGAAGTCTACAGTTTGGCATCCCATCTAAGATCTTCTGCAGAAATCTCTCTGAAGGTCGTCGGAGGTCACGCAGAAGTTCTCATCAGATGTAAGCCAGAAGATTCGGGAAAAATCATCAGCCGACTCTACGGTGCCGGCGCAGCGAAGGTCTCCAGCAATTCCGAGCTCTCAGAAGCACCCCCGAGTAGGGAATTGCAGTCGACCGGAAATGAAGGGGCCCCCCTTCCATGAGGCCGTCGTCTAGAGCTTGAACTCCTTCTTCTTCGCGAGGACTTTGTTCTCGAATCTCTGTGGAAGAGACCAGGCAAGGTATTCGATGTCGTCGAGGTTTCTCACGAACTTGGCCCTACTGGGCGTATCGATCAGGTCCGCAAGCTCCTTGATTTTCTTGACATAGTCGTAGAACCACCATATGCAGATGATTAGGCCTATCGGGGCGGCCACGACAATCCAGGAGACCCAGCTTCCAAACGGATCGGACAGATCCTGAAGGAACGAGATGTAGGAGGGAAGTTTGTTGCTATCGCTCATGTTGAGATAAACGCCCACGATACCAATGATGGTGAGAAAGCCGAACAAGAGGCCAAGGAAGCTGCTGAGCTCGAGCCTGTACTCTGTCAGGATATCCTTTGGCAATCTCTCACCTGAGTCCCGATAAATCGGTACCTTGTTAAAATGGTTTTCCATCTGCTTAGACGGTTACATGTAGCCGCAGAGAGAATCAACCTCCAAATCGATTGACGATTGTGAACCCAAGGATCCCAACCCAGCGTACACTCGCGTGCCTTCTCTCCGTTCTTCTCGGGTGCATGCTCCTGCTGACCGCATCCTCCGCCACTCCTCGACCTACAATCCCTGAAATATCGTCGCTGGATGACGGAACGTCTCTCGTCGTCTCGGGCATCCTGGTGGACTTCCGGTCCTATGATGCCGGGATCGAGAACCTCGTGCTAATGGACCCACGCTCGGGGATGACAGTCAAAGTCATATGCTCGAAGGGGATAGGCCCGCCACCGAGCCAGTTTGTGGAGATTGGCGACGAGATATCGGTCAAGGGCGAGGTCTCCACATACAAATCCTCGACCTCCATACTCACCGACAGCGAGGGCGTGTCGGTCTTGAGGAAGGCCGAGTTCGTATTGACTGTGGAGCTGCTCTCGACTAATTGGATTCTCTTCGAAGACGATGAATTTGCAATTCGCGGGATACTGATGCAGGACGGGCATCGGCTTTGCGACAACGATTTCGAGCACAGCGTTCTGGTGATCTCGGACATTGTGAACCTATCGCAGTTCGACGGCCGGCAAGTTCTTGTCGACTGCGAGCTCCGGTTTGACGCGACGATCATGTCCTTGACGCTGGTTGTTCGATCAGTTCGTCTAGATGGATGACAACAACCCTTTTCTGGGGGGCGCGCGATGGGCTTGGCCGTGGTAGGAACGCTGCTAGCCTTTGACGATACTGATTCCCCCGAAGGCATGTGTACCACGTACCTCGCAGCCCTCGTGATCGAGGAGCTCTCGGACTATGACCTAATCGGGCTCCCGAGACTGGTGAGGTTGAACCC
>JBASRQ010000143.1:0-24676 GCA_049273895.1 Thermoplasmata archaeon | reverse complement strand
GGCCTTCTCCCCGAGCAACTTGGTGCCTGGCATTGCCGCTTCTCCCGACAAGATGCTCCAAGCGCGACTGTTCTCATACCATGACACGCACCTTCACAGGCTGGGGCCGAACTATCATCTCAGACCGGTGAACGCGCCCAAGAACGCGCCGGAGCACAGCTATCAGCGTGACGGCTTCATGCGCACCGATTCTGGAGGAGGCGCAGGTCCGAACTACTGGCCGAACAGCTTCGACGGACCTGGGCCGGACATCTCTGTGAAGGAGCCTTCATTCGAAGTCTCTGGGAAGGCCGATCATCACCCGTATTCGCATCCCAACGATGATTTCGTGCAGGCAGGTAACCTGTACAGAGATGTGATGACCGAGAAGGACCGTGCGAATCTCGTGGGCAACATCGTGAGCCACCTCGGCGGGGCGCAGAAACGCATTCAACTCCGGCAGGCAGCCCTGTTTTTCAGGGCGGATCCGAATTACGGCAAGCGAGTGGCCGATGGACTCGGTCTCGACATAAAGAAGGTCGAGAAGCTGGCAAATATGTCGCAGGAAGAACGTGTGAGTGCGACGAAGTAGAGTAGTGGGGTTTGCTAAGTGCCTTTCATGCGCCAAAGCGCATCCTCGAGATCTTCAGGGCATTTCCTCTGATTCCGTCAGTCTTGCCATACAGTGCACTGACAATAGAAGGTACAATGAACATGTCAACCTCTTGATTCTTCTTCATTTTAGCCCTTCCATTCCTGGGAATGTCGCCTGCCCTGGCCATGTCTGAATCCGAGTATTTGGCCATTCCTCAATCAGGTGTTTGTTGCAGTCGCCTGAGCTCTTCTCGCATCCTTCCCAATCGGCCCTTCATAGCCATTGAGGCGATAGTTTGAAAAATACCTTTCTGTTACGACATGGCCGTGGACACCGAGATACTCATTTTGATGCTCATCGCGGTTCCCGCGATTGGTGGCTTGGCCTGCCTGCTCTCTCGTAACGGGAGACATCTGATCATTCCGGTGATGGCAACATCCGCGATTGTGATCTCAGGATCCCTTGTCGTTCTCATCGACACACATTCGAGGGGAATCTCGAGCATCGAGATCAGCGAGACCGGGCTGGGTCAATCCAGTTTGCTTATAGCTGTTCTTGACTTCGCGCTGATGCTATTCTTCGTCTACACGGGTTTCAGACTGAGGAACAGATTGGTCGTAGCGTTCGGGCTGCTCCAGCTGATACCGATGGCCGGTTTGGAGGTCGCTGTGTATGGCCGGGAGATTGAACCTGCACTTGCGGTCGACTACCTCGCTATCGTGATGGCGCTAATCATCAACATCGTCGGTTCGATCATCTGCATATACGCCATCAAGTACATGGAGCATGATAGCGCTCAACCGCGATTCTTCGCTGTGATGTTGCTCTTCCTCGGAGCAATGAACGGCGCAGTGTTTGCCAATAACCTCCTTTGGCTTTTCTTCTTCTGGGAAGTCACGACCCTGTGCTCTTACCTGTTGATTGGCCACGAGAAGACTGCGGAGGCCAGGGAATCCGCCATTCGAGCGTTGGTGTACACTCTTGGCGGGGGCGTGGCGTTGGCACTCGGGATCATCCTCGTTGACCACTACTACGGGACACTATCTCTGGAGGAGGTCCTCGAGTCCACCAAGTTGGGCGGGATCGCGCTCCTGCCGTTCTCTCTGATGGCCGTAGCCGCTTTCACGAAATCGGCTCAGGTGCCGTTCCAGAGCTGGCTGCTCGGCGCGATGGTGGCTCCCACGCCTGTGTCCGCCTTGCTCCATTCGTCGACGATGGTCAAGCTGGGCGTTTACCTGTTGCTGCGCATGTCGCCGGCCTTGAGTGACGCGACTGCCCTCGCCTGGGCCATCGCGTTTGTGGGAGGTTTGTCCTTCCTGGGCACGTCAATACTCGCAATGACCGAGAGCAACGCCAAGAGAGTGCTTGCGTACTCGACCATCGGCAATCTAGGGCTCATCACGATGTGCGTAGGAATAAACACTTCCCTGGCCATATCGGCAGCCATCATCCTGCTTCTTTTCCACGCGGTGTCCAAGGCACTTCTCTTCATGTGCGTGGGTGTCGTGAAACATGAGACCGGAACCCAGGAGATCGATGCGATGTCTGGTCTCAGGGACCGCATGCCGTTCGTATCGATCGCGTTCGCCGTCGGGGTCTTCACGATCATGCTGCCGCCCTTCGGCATGTTCGCCAGCAAGTGGCTCATTTCCGAGGCCGCCATCAGCCTTCCTCTCCTAACCTTCCTGCTCGCCACGGGCTTTGCGGCCACGATTGTCTACTACTCTAAGTGGCTGGGAAGGGTCCTGTCCGCCGGCTCTGAAATCGACAGGGCCTCGCTGGCAAGGGATCGTCTGGCAGGGTTGTACAGATACACCCTTGGCTCTCTGGCAGTGGGCGCGATCCTGATGTCGTTCCTCATCAGCTGGATTGTGAAGTACCTGGTCAATCCGTACATTGTGCTCACGTTCAAAAGCTCAGTCGGCGGAAGCGGCACGACAATCTTCAGTTCCCTTGGGGAATTCCCGATCGTCGTCCTTCTCATTGTCGTTGGCACGATGTTCCTGTTGGCCGCAGTGTTCGCGAAGCCGAAAAGGGAAGAACTATCGCAGCCATACACGGGCGGGGAAAGCTATCAGTTTGAGACAGGTGGGTTCTATCTCATGAGCAGCGTGACCACAGAGCGTTTCAATAGAATGATGAACCTGGTGGCGGTGGTTCTGCTTGTCGCAATCTTATCGATCCCGTTTGCCCTGGAGGCGGGAGCGTGATAATAGACTGGGTTCAGATCGCCATGCAGGCGTTGCTGGTCGTCCTCTCCCCTGTTGCTGTCGGGCTGATCTTCGGAATTGATCGTAAGATAACCGCCCACATGCAGAACAGGGTGGGTCCGCCGATCATTCAACCGTTCTATGACTTGATCAAACTGTTCGGGAAACGACCGATGGTCATGAACAATGGCCAGGTGGTTTTTGCCTTCGCATGTCTTATCCTTCAAGCAGCCGCTCTCGCGCTGTTCGTCTCAGGAGGGGACCTCTTAGTAATATTCTTCGTGTCGGGCGCAGGCTCGGTCGCGCTCGTTCTCGGTGCTTTCAGCGCCAAATCACCATACAGCTATTTCGGATCGCAGCGCGAGCTGCTGCAGATCCTGGCGTACGAGCCTGTGTTTTTGCTGGTGATATTGCTCATCGGATATGACACGGGCACGTTCACCGTGAGCGCACTCAACACGAGCCTTCTCCCGGCTTTGTCTTTTGCATTGATCGCCCTGATGGTCGTGCTCGTCATCAAGCTCCAGAAATCGCCGTATGACATAGCGACGGCACACCAGGAAATCGTTTCTGGGCCCTATGTCGAGTACTCGGGACCGTACTTGGGCATCACGAAGCTGGCACACTGGTTCGAGGTGGCGATTCTCCTCGGGGTCTTCACGCTGTTCTTCTGGAACGAGAATCATCTCTTATCGATCGCCGGCAAAGTGGCGATAGTTGCGATTGCCATCTTCGTCACTCAGATCCTGGACAACGCTTCTGCGAGGTTGACAAGGGAGCGCATGGTCAAGTTCACGCTTCCTTTTGGAATCCTCCTGGTGGCTTTGAACATGGCGATCGTCTACCTCAACACACAGGGGGCGTTCTGATGGGCGCGGTAGATAGATCGAGGGTTAAGTCACCTTGGATACTGCACTTCGACACTGGAAGCTGCAACGGATGTGATATCGAGACATGGGCGTTGCTGAGCCCAAAATACGATATCGAAAGGTTCGGCATGCTCAACAAGGCCAATCCCAAGCATGCGGACGTTTTGCTTGTAACGGGTCCCGTCTCCATGAAGGTCGCGGACAGGCTGAGGAACTTGTACGATCAGATGCCAGAGCCTAGGCTAGTGATCGCCGTGGGCAACTGCGCATGCACGGGAGTCCCGTTCGACATATGCTACAATGTCCACGGCGGGATCGGCAAGATCATTCCTGTGGACGTCTTCGTTCCCGGATGTGCCGCGAGACCAGAGGCCATCATAGACGGGGTCATCCTCGGCCTGAAGATCTGGAGGCAGAAGGCCTTCACTCCCAGGATGAGAGAGGAGCCACTCCCCGCTGCCAAGAACGCGGAGGCTGCCCCATGACCCAGCCCTCTGGAGCACAGGGGAGCGCAGCCCAGCCGAAGGCAGCAGGAGCCGGGCCAAAGGTGGACATAAGGTCGAAGGTCATGAAGCTCCAGCGCGCAGAGGCGCAGCTCATCGCGATCACTGCTGTGGATCTGGCGGACGGCAGTTTCGAGCTCATCTACAGCTTCTTCTCGAAAAGCGAGCTCGTGAACCTGCGGTTCACGATCGGAGAGGACTTCGAGGTCGACAGCATCGCCGACATGTTCCCTGGGGCTCTAAATTTCGAGCGCGAGATCATCGACCTGTTCGGCCTCAAGTTCAAAGGGGTCAGCGGAGGACTCATGATAACCCCGGAGAGCGGGATAGTCGCGCCTCTCAGGAAATCATCGAATCCCTCGACCCCTGCGAGCAGAGAGGCGAAGGAGACAGGACATGGCTAGCATAAGCATCACGCCTTTTGGACCGCAGCATCCGAGCCTGCTTGAACCGATACACCTCAAGCTCAGGATAGAGGAGGAAGAGGTGGTCGGAGCGGACATCGTCATCGGGTACAACCATCGGGGTCTGGAAAGGGCCATGGAGCTGGACTTCAAGAGGAACATTTTCCTCTCCGAGAGAGTCTGCGGGATATGCTCCTTCCACCACTCCACGACATACGTCCAGGCGATCGAGCAGATGGCCGGACTACAGATCCCGACCAGGGCGAAGCTCATACGGACGGTGATGCTGGAGCTTCAGAGGATGACGAGCCACATGCTCACCATAGGCCACATCGCGGAGGTGATGGGGTACGAGAACCTGTTCATGCAGACCTGGCGCGAAAGAGAGTCCGTGATGTCACTGATAGATCGAATCTCGGGCAATCGTGTGCATTACAGCATGAACACGATAGGCGGCATCAGGAAGGACATCGGGTACGACAAGACAAAGGATATCGAGAGCACCTTGAGTCAGCTGCTTCGGAAGCTCGAGGCGATCCGAAAGGTGTTTGCCAAGGACAGCACATTCCGCAAGCGGACGGTGGGGGTCGGAGTGCTGTCGAGAGATGCGGCCGTTCGGTACGGTGCTGTCGGCCCGACCGCGCGAGCGAGCGATGTTCCGTACGATGTGAGGCTGAGCTCCTACGCGGGCTACGGCGTCGAGGGCATCCGTTTCAGGCCGATACACCGAGAGGAGGGGGACTGCTACGCCAGGACGATGGTGAGAGTCGAGGAGCTCTTCCAGTCCGTCGACCTCATCCAGCAGAGCATCGGCCTTCTCCGCGACGAGCCCGTTGCCATCGCTTTCAAGGGCAACCCTCAGGGGGAGGCGTTCTCGAGAGTGGAAGCGCCTAGGGGCGAGCTGTTCTACTACGTCAAGGCGAAAGGAGAGGTCAAACTCGACAGGGTGAAGATCAGGACACCCACATTTGTGAACGTTCAGTGCCTTGCCGAAATGATCCCCCATTGTCAGCTGGCAGATGTTCCAGTGATTGCCGTATCAATAGATCCGTGCATATGCTGCACGGATAGGTAGGGAGATGAGATCGATGTCGATGATACTAACAGTCCTCAGGAACCTTGTCTCTAAGCCTGCGACGCGCCTCTACCCAGCGGAGCCCGCGGTGATCCCGAGGACCGAGCGGGGAAGAGTCGTCTATGACATGGGCAAGTGCATATTCTGCGGTCTCTGCGAGAAGCGATGCCCCACGAACGCGATCACGATGGACAAGCAGAGCAAGAGGCAGAGCGTCTCGAGAGCGAAATGCATCGCATGTGGTGTCTGCGTCGAGTCCTGTCCCACGGACGCAATCGAGATGAGGCCCGAGTACGCTCCGCCCGCGACCGCTCCGGAGATCCATGTCTATGATGCGAAGCTAACGCCGCACCAGTTCACGGTGGCATCACTGCCGCCGTTCGAGCGCGCGAAGAGACCGGTGCCCGAAGCGGCACTGGAGCCTCCTCCAGTGCAGGCGAAAGAGGCCGAAGCTCAGAAGCCGAAGGCTGGCGTCAGCTTGGAAAGCCCTGCTAAATCCGTGATGAGCCCAAGGGTTCTCACGGTGTTCGAAGACGACACTGTGAGGAAAGCAGTCCAGGTAATGGTGGCCAATCATGTTGACGGCCTTCCTGTTGTAGATATCAATCTGAAGGTTCTGGGGATCGTCACGGGGACCGACATCGCAAGGGATACTGGAAGAGGGAAAGAGGGGATCATCACATTCCTGTTCCCTCGGGATGGCAAGAAAGCCGATCAGGACCAGGAAACCCGGTTGCGGAAGACCATGGACAAGCCCGTTTACGAGGTCATGAGTTCTCCTGCGATTACTGCGAATGAAGATACCCCTCTGAGCGAGATCGCTGCGATCATGGACAAGAACAGATTCAATCGCGTTCCTATTCTCGACAGCACGGGCCGGCTCTCCGGAATCATCACCAGAGGGGATATCTTGCGTGCCATAGCGAAGAGCATCGGGCAATAGCCTAGCGCGCGAGACCATTGGCTTCCCGAGCGGATTCATCGTGCAGGGAGCGGTGTGCATCCTTGGGTGACTAGCTTCTTCTCAATCAGAGGATCCTTGCACCGAACTTAGCTTGCCCCTGCATTGCTTCCCTATCATTTTTCGGGCATAATCAGATAACGTGATTCATCCAGTTTCACTCTCCTTAATGAACTTCCCTAAATAGTCAAAAAACAATTCCGGGACCGAGGCTTCATGAAGCGGCCTCTTGGGGGGAGAAGTTGAATCTGAAGAGGGGCCTTGCCGTCTTGATAGCGGTCTTGTTCCTCGCCACTTCGTTTGGAAGCATTGCGGTGGCTGGAGCACGTACGTCTGACATCAAGGTGAACCAGGCCTATGAGAAGTATGTCGAAGACACACTGACTAGTCTTGGCACATGGAATGGATATGGATTCCGCGTTGCTGGCAGTCCTGCGGAGATTGCGGCTGCGAAGTTCGTCGCGAGCGAGATGAAGAAGATCGGGCTGTCCAATGTGCGGCTGGAGCCCGTTCCCGTGGATGCGTGGGATTTCAAAGGAGCGAGTCTGACCGTTAACGGTCCCGATGGCTCGAGCACGTTCGTCGCAGCCTCTATGGGAGGAGTTCCTGGGACGCCTCCTGGAGGCGTCTCCGGGGAGATCGTATATGTTGATCAGGGGCTTCCGGAAAACTATCCAGCGGACGGCGTGCAGGGCAAGCTTCTGTTGGTCGACTGGGATGCCGACACCTCGTGGGTCAACCTAATAGCGAATCAGGCGACGCTCGATGGTGCGAAAGGGGTCATAATAGGCACCATGGACTACCCATCGTACTATGAGTGGCCTAGCTCGCTAGGCAGCTTCGATGCCACCTACAATGACGCGTGGGTGCCGCTCATAACGATCTCGAGGGATGACGGATTCGCCATCATGGACATGCTGGCCAACGGGCCGGTCTGTGGCACGATGGTCTCCGATGTGAAGATGACTCTCTCCGAGCAAGGCGGCACTGGGTACAATGTAGTCGGGGTTCTTCCTGGGAGAGACCATTCGCGGCAGATCTTGATCCTCGGCCATCATGATTCTTGGTTCACGGGTGCGAGCGACGACACCTCATCCCAATCCGCCATGCTCGCATGGGCCAAGGCGTTGAAGAAGTCGAACTTCGTGCCCAACCACGACATAGTATTCGTCTCGGAAACGGCAGAGGAGTACGGGTACACGAACGCCTACTACGAGTGGCTAGTCGGTATGTGGTACCTGATAACCCACAGCCATCCTGGGTGGGCGAAGAGCATGATCGCGTTCCTCAATCTGGAGGGTATTGGTGGCCGCTGGTTTGACGGAAGCACCGGGCCGTTCGATGCGGAAACGAACTTTGAGCTCGCCCCCTTGGTGGAGGAAGTGTTCTCTGCGAATCCAGCGCTGTTGCCTTCCGGATGGACGATCGAAACCACCCTGAATTCGTGGACTGATGGATGGACTTTGACGGCTGCTGGACTGGCCGGCGTGACGTTCGGAGCGACCATACCTGGTTATGATGCAGTCTATCACACCAACATGGATAACGTCGCTTTGATCAACTATGATGACATGGCGCAACAGGTCATGGTGATGAACAAGGTCCTCACCGCGATCGATTCCGCTAGATTGCTTCCGTACAAGTTCTCCGAGCGCGCACTCGACATGTCGATGAGCTACGACCCCGACGCTTACTCCGCCATTGGTGTCGACATAACTGCCCTCGAATCGGCTGTTGAGAACTTCGGGGTCTTGGCTAGCAACTACGACAGCATCAGCTCGAATTTGGCAGGAAAGGAGAAGGCCGCGAATGCTCTCTTGGCTCGGACCAGCCGGCTGATCAACAGCCAGTGGACCGCTCTGAGCGTCTGGGACGACACGATATATCCCACCCAGCAGGTGGAATGGGATGCGTACAGCCTCGTGATGGCGATCGATCAGCTGCGCCACCATGATGCAGCCAGTGCCGAGGAGACCCTGGTGAACGTTGGCTTGACCTACAACTCCATGTTCGACTACCCAGTATTCAAGTACGAGAACGACAGGCACGCGCCAGGCGCTTTGCATCTCGACTGGGGTGGACAGGGCCATCTCGCTCCGTACCTCGACATCTACTGGGTCTACAAGTCCGTCCAGGAGAAGGCTGAGAAGGGCGGACACCAGGACTTCAGATGGGAGATAAAGACCTTGCAGCATGTGCTCAATTCCGAGAGGATGGAGCTTCAGGACAGGGTGTTGCTCGAGCTTCAGCAGGTGACGCAGGTCAACTCGATGCTGACAGACCTGATAGAAATGGCGGGATAGACCGCCACCTTTCTTTCTCTTTCTTCGGTTTTCTCTAATCGACAGGCTTCGCCATCGGCATTGTGGCTTGCTTGAGCTCGGGCTTCTGGCTGTTTTTCGATCAGAGGGTAATTTCACCGAGCCGAACCCACCTTTCCTCTTTCCCCTCTCTGCAGTTCTGGTCTTGCTGGGCAATTAATAAATGAGGGGTCTTCAATCAGGGCTGCGTCGGGGCGAAACACTTGGCAGTCCTGAGCCTGAGATTCCTTGACAAGGATGAAGAAGAGCTCGTTCACGCGCAGAGTCTCGAATGCCTGAGCCAGATCGGCGTGCTAGTCCGCAGCAGCAGCGTGCTGAAGATGCTGGCAGATGCCGGCGTCAGTGTTGACTTCAAAAAGAAGATAGCGAAGATCCCGGAAAGGATTGTCGCCGACGCAATCAGGAAGGCCCCCAAGAGCATCACTCTCGGAGCCAGAGATGCCAAACGCGACCTGAGGCTTCCAACGGTGAAATACCCCTTTGTCTCCACAGGTGGCGTGACACTGTTCATGACGGACCTCGAGTCGGGGGAGCGGCGCAAGGCCTCGAGGAAGGATCTTGCCGACTTCGCAAGGCTCAGTGACGCGCTAGATCCGATAGATGCGTTCTGGCCGATAGTCACGACCTCGGACGTGCCTCCTCACGCTCAGTTCGTTCATGAGCTGTGGACATCGTTCCAGAACACGACCAAGCACATACTCGGCTCCGCGGGCTCTGGCACCCTGGGAATAGCGGATGCCAGGGTTCAGATTGCCCTAGGCAGATTGGTAGCGGGCGGAGCGGCCGAAATGAAGAAACGCCCTCCGTTTTCTGTCCTCAGCTGCAGTGTCGCGCCGTTGTCCTTCGAGACAGGTGTGGTTGAGGCCCAGGTGGAATACGCGCGTGCTGGAGTGCCGATAATCTCGATGTCTATGTGCATGGGAGGCATGACGAGTCCGGTCACGGTAGCTGGTACGATCGTTGTCTCAAATGCCGAGAATCTGGCAAGTCTCGTGATCACTCAGACTGCCGCGCCAGGCGCTCCTCAGATATACTCCTCCGAAGCGACCCTTGCCAACATCTCCACGGGCTACATAGGATACAGGGGAGCCGAGGCGCCGATCATATTCGCAGCTGCTGGCCAGATGGCGCGTAGGTACGGCCTCCCGAAAATGACGGGCGTGCTTGGGGTCGATGCTGAGAGGCCGGGAGTTCATATCCCGTTCGGCGAGTTGGCGTCGCTCATGCTCACGACCATGTCTGGGACGGATCTATGTTCCGGTATCGGAGGACTCGATCTGGACGGAGGTTGCTCTCTGGAACAGGTCGTCATAGATGCCTATCAGTGGGAGGAGTTCCGGGCGTTCATGAGGGATTTCGAGGTGACGAAGGAGACCGTAGCGCTCGAGGTCGTCAAGGAAGTCGGCCAAGGAAACACGTTCCTGAACCATCCTCACACCGCGAGGAACTTCCGAGGTCAGATGTTCTTCAGAAGCAAGAAGACGGAGCTGTATGGCGCCACCATGTCCGACAGAATGGTGGCCGATGCTAGGGAGACGGTTAGGAGGATCCTGAGGGAGCACACTGCGGAGCCGCTGGACAGGGAAGTCATTGCAGAAGGCAATAGGATCGTCGGCAGCTATGAGAAATCCATGTCATGATTGATTCGACAGTGTGGGTGCGGGCGCTGGAGCTGCCGTGAGTCGGGGGCGAGTTCGAGCGAATGACGCTTCTTCCCCCCAACGCGCTCGAATGATTCAGATGCGCCAACCCCGCGGCATCTTTATGTCATTTCAGCCAACTGCCGCTTGTTAGGATCTGCTGGGGGTTATTCGGAATGCAGACTGGACCATATGAGAATGTGAAGAACCAGATTGGACATTGCGGACTTTGGTGTGGAAGTTGCATAGTGGGCAACGGGACATTGAAGGAATTGACGCAGAGATATGAGAAACTCATCACCGGCTATGGCGTTGATAAGTGGGGCGCAAAAGGCTTTGACTCTAAGGAATTCATGAAGGGACTAGCATCGATTCAGAACATACCGGTGTGTCGAGGATGTCTAAAAGGCGGGGGCAATGAGGAGTGCAGGATCAGACCCTGCGCCGTGAGGAAGAAGATGTCAGACTGTGGCGAGTGCGGCCAGGCCAAGACTTGCGAGAACTCTGCTGCCGTAGAGAGGGTGCGCTCAGGCGCGCTTGCGGTAGGCATGTTGATCAAGACTAGCAAGGGCGGTCGGAAACAACTGATGGAGGAATGGAACGCGGAGATCAGGCGCAAGTTTCCAGGTTGTCTGCTTGATCTATGAACCCTTTCTGTCATCGGTTAGTTGTATTCATAAGCAATGCGTGACGTCGGAACCGAGCTTAGCGCAACCTTTTACCAGTGCGAGTTCTCCGGGCCTTTCTCTCACGGGCTGTTCATGATTAGACCGGTAGCCTCAGTCCAGGCTTGCCTGACTTCGGACTTCTTGACTCCCATTATGAGGTCTGCCATAAGCCCGCGATAGACGGCTAGCAAGACCCTCGCCATCCGAGGCACATCGAAGTCCTGGGATACTGCTCCCTTCTTCTTCATTTCATGCAGGAACTGCGATACGATCTCGAATTCGCTCTCGAAGAGATCCTTCTCTATCCTCCTCAGAGCTGGGTTCCGGGAGGCTGCTGCGATGATCTCAAATTCCAGGCCGGCAGCTGGCTGTTCCGTAGAGAGATTGAAGAAGGCACTGCATGCGTCCTCAGAATCGCTGCTGGCGAGACATGGCTTGAGCATCTCTCTTATGGAACTGGGAGCGTCGGCGCACATGGCCTTGAAGAGCTCCTCCTTGTTCTTGTAGTACAAGTAAAGAGTGCGCTTGCTCACTCCCAGCTTCTCCGCGATGTCTTCCATGCGTGTCTCGTAGTAACCCTTCTCCGAGAAGACCCGCTGAGCTGCCTCCAAGATTCTCTCCCTTGCTTTTTCCTTGTACTCCGGGACGACTTTCGGCATTGCAGACCGATAATCGTATCGAGCATATTTAAAGTATCTTATCGGTACTGAAAGTAACCCACAAGTTTTATAAGTAACCTGAGAGTTACCTATATCGGAAGAAAGGAGGTATCGAACATGCAGAACGAAAGCGAAGGTAGCAGCACGAACGCATGCGGACGAACCGTAGGGACTAGCCGCCGGTCGACAAGTCTCTTCTTGCTTGTCGTCGGAGGGTTCCTTCTTCTGGAGGGAATAGCGGCCATCATGCATTTGGCCGGGGTCCTGACGAAGACAGATGTAGGGTACGCAGAAGCCGGTTTCTTGGCCTTCGTGGGGGCTATCATCGTCTGGTATGCGGTCACTCCATGAAATCGAAGAAAGGTGTGATGGCGATCCCGCCAAGACTCGACGACGACACCACGCAGCGTCTTGGCTCAGTCACGCGTGGCTACTCGAGGATATTGCACGACCCGGCGACTCTGAGGCGACATAGGGCTCAAACTGCACGCCTTTTTTCTACCCGATGTTGAACTCACCTGTGTCGACCCACGTCTGCTTGAGCATGGACCAGAAGTCGATCGCGAGCCCACTCAGGACGTATTCGTAAGGGAGCCAACCGTATCCCTCGTCCCCCCAAGTTTTGCCCCAAGAGTTCCTTAAGAGCAGAGCGCCCTTCGTCTTCAGGCCACAGTCCGTGTTTTCAATGGCCATCTTGTCATCATACCCCACTGCGACGATTGCGTGCCCGCCAACACTACTTTCGTTTTTGCATGGGAACGGTATCTTGCCGTTGGCCGATGCTTGGTCTATTGAGCTGTACACGGTGAAGCCGAACATCGAAGGCACGTTCGCCGACAGCGCCCGCTTGACCCTGGCGAGAGCCACCTGTGCGGACAGGTTCGGAGAGTCGTGGCGAAAGTACTTGATGGTCTTGTAGTTCTCCGCGAACGAATAGCAGAACGAGTCAGGCTCTCTGTCGAAGTCAGGCGTCCTGTCTGTGTATGGCCAGTGCTCCTCGGGGGGCACCCCGAAGAGGACCAGCGCGCCCATCGTCTTACGAAGATAGGCACCTGAGTCACCTGTGAGATGGGAAAGCTTCCTTGTCACCTTGTACACGAACAGCCTTGACGCATCGATGTGCTTGTTGAACGCTTTCTTCTCGTAGTACTCCACGATCCCGACGCCCGCATGCGCCGTGCACGACCCGATGTCGCCCTGGTCTTCGATCGGCGAGCACCATCTCCTCAGGTTCATCGAGGTGGGCAAGGTCAATGCTCTTGCTTTTTCCAGACCGGTAGGTGCGACGAGCTCGCGAATCTCCTTCTTCCTCAGCAGCTCCTTGTCGTCGAAGGTGTAGTCCCGAAAATCCGGATGGTCGGGGAGCCATCCCATGCCACGCGTTCGATTCTCGATGCCGTTGAGCTTGTCCAATGTCATTCTCTGATCCTCCAAGCCGGACACGTCAAGGGGCATCTCTGGTTATGCGGTTCAGTGGGGACTGGGCTAAGTCCGCGCTTCATCGGATTGACCGAGGTGAAGAGCATCCAAGCGGCGCGCGTCTATTGCTCAGTTCCCCCAGCAGAGTCGCCTTCTGGTTTGTGTCCGGTCTTTGGGCATAATGCGATGCCATTATTTGAATCACGTTCGGGCAGCACTGAACTCGGTGCTCCGTCACCATGGCTTTTTTCAGCAGGAATTCTCTGAGATCTCTATGCACGCTTCGATTCTGTCTGCTTCAGCTCTCTTTCCAGGACATCAGTCTGCTCGCGAGCACGAAGAAGACGAATCCGATCACGACCACAATCAGCAGATTGAAGATCGATCCTCCCGTGTTGCCGTAGACCATCGTGTCTCTCAATCCCTCGTTGAAGTAGGTCAGCGGAAGTGCCCTTGCGATAGCCTGCATGTACATTGGCATGGAATCGATCGGCCAGAATGAACCTGACAGGAACATCATGGGGAATCCTATGACGTTTGAGATAGCTGCTCCAGATTCGGGGTCCTTGATCACGACCCCAAGGAGCATGCCCAGTGATACGAAAAGGAACGCTCCGGCCGGGATCAGCAGAAGAGAGACGGGTGTCAGCGTTGCCTCGAGGTTGAATGCCACCTTCCCAACGGCGAAGGTTACGAACAGCGATGCATAGAGGAGCAGCGAATAGAAGACGAACTTGGAGATCAGCCATTCGTGTTTCTTGATCTTGGTCGTGGCCAGGAGCTTGAAGTACCCCCTGCTCCGGTACGAGGCGCATATGGAGGTCATGCTGTAGAGGGAATTGGTCATCACCGTTATGCCCACGACTCCTGGCACGAAGAAGTCGATGTAACTGAACTGCTGGGGTCCGGGCTTCTTCACCTCATAGGAAATCAGGGGCATCGTATTGGCCAGATTGAAGTTCAGGGCAGTTATGGCCGCGTTCAAGGCCGCATTTGCAGTCCCGAAGGTCGATTGCGAAGGATCTCCGTAAAGCGTGAGAGCCACCACGCCGCTTCCGTTCCCTGCCTGGAGTTGCATGACTTCGTTCGTGAAGTTGCGGGGAATCAACAACGCGAGGGAAAGAGACTGATTGTCGATGTAGTCCGTCAGATTCTCCTGCGGGGAGATCATCTGTATGTTGACCAGGCCTGTCTCGTTCAAGATCGAGAGGATCGACTGAGAATATGGTCCATCGTCCAGATTCTGGACAGGCAAGTTGATCTTCGTTGAGCCCGCAGTGAAGATCGCTCCAAAGAGAAGGATCAACAGTATCGGGAAGAAGAAGGCAAAGAACGCTCCTGTCCTTGACCTCAGGTACTGTCTCCCGAAGCCGACTATGTCTGAGGTGATGCGGCTCATGGTCTCAGGACCCCCTCATCCATCTTCGCCCCGACGAGGTTCAGGAAAACATCCTCCAGAGACTGTCTCCTGGTGTACATGTCCTTAACCTGGAGTTCTATGCCCGAGATCTTCTGGAAGATCACTCTCATCTCCGCGGGATCTTTGACAGGGACAAGGACATCTCCGTTATCTTCGGTCGCCTCGATCCCTCTTCTTCTGATTTCCTTCAGGGCTTCGCTGCCCGCTCCAGACAGCACGATAACAGTCAACTTGCCGTACCGAGTTATGAGGTCATGAGGACTACCTCTCGCGACTATCTTCCCCTTGTTCATGATGGCCACATCGTCTGCGAGTTTTTCGGCCTCATCGAGGTAGTGCGTCGTGAGGAAGACAGTTGTTCCCTTGTCCCTGATCCCTTCGATCAGCTTCCAAAGATCTCTCCTCGCCTTTGGATCCAAGCCTGTTGTCGGCTCATCCAAGAACAACACTTCCGGCTCATTGATCAGAGAAAGAGCGATTCCGAGCTTTCTCTTCTCCCCTCCTGAGAGTTTCCTGGACAGAACCGTTTTCCTTTCTGTCAGGTCGACGCGTTCAAGCAACGAATTGACTTGGCTCGCTGTGACCTTGATGTCGTAGAGGCCGGCCCAATACTGGACGGCCTCAGGGGGTTTGAGGTTGTCAAACGGTTCGAAGTTCTGGGGGAGAATGCCTACTCTGTCTCTGAGCTTCCCATAGTCCTTTGTGACATCCACCCCGAAGATGGTCGCTTTCCCCGCTGTCGGATTCCGAAGTCCCTCGAGTATCTCCACGGTGGTCGTCTTTCCCGCGCCGTTGGGACCGAGCATCGAGAATATCTGTCGAGGCTGGATTTGGAATGTTATATCGTCCACTGCCTTGATGTTCGGCGGATAGTGCTTCGATAGTCTTTCGACATCTATCAGCGCGCTGTTCATCGATATCTCCTCGGCGGAGATAGCTGCTATACTAGAATAATTTGACTGAATTCACGAGATATGCTTGACTTGAACCCAGTGACTGACCACTGTGGTCAGAGTCAGAATGCCATTTCTGAATCAGATCTGCTGGAGTGGCACTCCCGACAATCTCCTGACACGGAGAAAGTCAATATAGTCTCACGCTAGCTTCGGGTCACGGTCGTCTTTGATTCCGGGAAGTGAGAGCCTGAGTAGGAAGGTCCGGCTGAGAAGGAAGCTGAACACCTTCGATGTCACTGGTCTCGTTGTTGGCTCCATAATCGGAGCCGACATCTATGTCGCGGCGGCCATTGGCGCGCGGCTCGTGGGCCCCGCCTCGCTTCTTATCTGGTTGGTCGCAGGTGCCGTGGCGATCGTCATCGCTCTCTCGTTCTCACATTGTGCCGCAATCATGCCCAGGGTCGGAGGGCCTTATGCGTATGTGAAGGAGGTTACGGGGTTATTTCCCGCATTCATCGTTGGCTGGGGACTTTTCCTGGCAGAATGGCTCTCGCTGGCGGTATTCCCAGTGGCGTTCGCGACTTACGGCGTGGCGCTGTTCCCAGATCTTGGCTGGGGCTCGGGAATACCCTTCAAAGTCGTGTTCATGCTAATCGTGTTCGCCACGAACGCATTCGGGATCAGAGCTGCTGGCAGGTTCAACGACATCCTCACGATCGCCAAGCTCGGACCTTTGCTCTTGGTCGTAGTTGGCGGATTGGCTCTGATTGGCCTGCATCCGGGGGCGGCTCTCTCCAACCTGACACCTTTTTCCAAAGGTGGTCTTCGTGACTTCGGTCAGGCGTTTGTGCTGATATTCTGGGCTTATGCCGGCTTCGAGCTCTCAACCCTGCCCTCGAACGAGATCGATCGTCCCCAGAAGACGATTCCCAGGGCGATGGCAATCGGGATGCTCATCGTGGCTGGCTTCTATCTGGCGACCAACTTCGTGGTCGTGGGGGTCGTGGACCAGTCGACCCTCGCCCATTCGAAAAGCCCCCTGTTGGATGCGGGATCATCAATCTTCGGTTCCGTCCGTGGTCTGTCGGGAGTGGCATTTGCCATAGTCGGAGTGGGGGCTTTGGTCTCGATCCTCGGCGCCGACGAATCAGGGACCATCGGGACGTCAAGGTTAGCCTATGCCATGTCTGTGGACGGCCTTTTCCCTTCTTCTTTCTCCAGGTTGTCAAAGAAGTCCCAAGTTCCCCTTGCGGGCTTGGCGATAATCTGCTCCTCCGCTCTTATCGCCAGCATCATCGGCGGATTGACACAGCTCATCGCCACCTCGGTCTTCCTGTTGTCGTTCGCGTATTTGTGTACCTGCGTGTCCGCCCTTCTTCTCGGGAAGAAGTTTCCCGAAGAGTCCTTGAGACTCACCGGACGGAGATCGATCCCCGTCGCGGGGATCGTGTTCTCTGCGTTTCTCATGGCCCTGGTCGACCCGATGCTGATCGTTATCTCGGCGGGCTTGCTGTTGTTCGGTGTTCCTATTTACGCGCTGTTCTCGCCCAGGAAGGAGCTGCACGATCTGCGCGAATCCTTCCTGTCGAAGGACGCGGTTCTGCGGAGGACCTACGAGCAGGGGGAGCGGTTCCTTGCCCATCCGTTCCATCACCTGGTGTGGTTCGTCTACGGGCGGAGGCACGAGGAAAGGCCGTTCATTGTATCCGATGTCGTAGAGAGCCCCCGTGAAGGGACGGGTTCGTGATTTGGTTGGTTCTCGATCAGGCGATGCTCAGCTTTCCGATCGCCTCACTCAGAAGTCCCATGAGGAGAAATAAAGAAAAAAGGGGAAAAGGGTTGGGGGGTGCAGATACATGTGCAATTGCCGTCACAATTGCACGGCATCTCGAATCCGAGCAATGCGATTGTCATAGAGCATCCAAGCAATGTGACCCCACGTGCCTCTGCATTCTATCTTATGGTCTTTGAGGTATCTGCCGCTGACCAAATCCCAGAGTTCAGCAGCCTTCCTGTCGCAGTTGTAGTTCTTGCTCTGACCGTGTTCTTCTCGAGAGGCCGTGCCTTCACCTGAACTAGGCCTTGATCAGTCTACATCGTATAGTTGTCAAACTACAACGCATGACCGCTTCAGACGAGGAATGCTCCACCAGAGCGCCTATCCAGCAAACCTCTTCTCGTAGCTCCTTATCAGCTCATTACCCTGTTCAACAACATCTGGGTCGATTAGTTGAACCTGGTGCTCCGCGAGAAGTCTCGTGGCGACTTCCTTCGCCTTGGGCACCATCCTATCAGAAAGTGTAGCCTCCCATTCGAGCTTCGATCTGTCCCAGAAATGGAGCTCCTTCCTGAAGTTCTTCAAAGTGTGGGGATGCGTCAAGAAAGTGTTTCCGTGTCCAACCTGCCCGATGACGTCTAACGCGATCTTCTCCTCATCGACGGGGATTCTCCTCATGAAGGGTCTCACGTTCTCCCATACGTACGCATCGATGACCAACTGAATCAACGATGCGCCCTTGACCGCGTCGAGCCCGCCCATTCCAGTGGCCAGATCGGTCCCGCCCATCATAGACAGAGTCATTCCGATCTCCTCGCTGAGGCTGTGTGGTATTCCCAACTCCTTCTTGTCGTTCACATCCCAGTCACCTGTGAGGGATGGAAGGCGGTATCTGCGAGCCATTTGCCCAAGAGCTGCGCATATGAGGGGATGTTCGACTGCCATGTAGTCAATTGCGCCTGTCTTCATGTTTATCGGAGTGGACGACGAGCTGTAAATGTGAGGAGCGCCAGGTGCTACAGTCTGGGTTATCACCAAGCTCGCCAGATTCTCCGCGTTCCCGTTCATAACCGTGCCAGCCAGGGTAATCGGGGCAGATCCGCCTGAGAGGGACATGGTCATCGATGCGATGGGCACGCCGGCCCTCGCAAACTCCACCATCCCCTCGACGATGCCCTTCTCATACAAGAGGGGAGCTATGGAACAGCATATGACAGAGAACACTGGCCTCTTGCGCAAGACCTCCTCCCCGCCCGAGACAAGAGATGCGAGCTTGATTTGCGTGCGCGCATCTTCAGCTCCACTCACAGACACTCCTTGGACATGCTTTGATGAGTTCTGCATCGTGATCCACAACTCGTGCAGCCCGTGTGAGACCTGTGGAACGTCGGTCGCTGTTAGAGATGTCGACACGAAATCGACTGGGTCGAGCGCATCACCAAGCTTTACGAATGCAGCAAGATCCCGGGCGGTGGAAGGGCGTGTCTGGCCAGTGTCGAAGTCTTTCACGTACACGCCGAGACCTGTGGTCGCGACGAAGGGCCAGCTATCAACGGGGATTGGAAGATCGCACTTCGGGTCGCGTGCGCACAGTCGGATCTGCTTCGGCACGGTCCTCAAGGCCTCATCGATCGCCGATTCGGGGATCTTGGCGATGCCGCTCCTCATGTCGACTGTTATGCCAGCCTTGGCCAGTGTCTCGAGCACTGGCTTGCTTCTGACCAGAACCCCGATCTTCTCCAAGCATTCCACGCTCTTCTGATGAATCAGATCCTCCTCGGCTTTGCTCAAGAAACTCAAACGCGCAAGTGCCACTGCCTCTCCCCCTGATTCTGTCACCGTCTGAAATTGGCAAGACAGTAACCGCATTGAGATATAGAAGTCTTTTTCGAGCGCTATCGAATCGATTAGTGGACAAGCAAGCCACCAGTTGACGAAGCGCTCGAAGAGCGGACTACGTCGGGGAGGGCGGCTCATAGCTTTAAGTACATCACGGAGATACAATCTTGACGACGAAAGCAAGGAGGTGAATGTTGGTGGACGTGGTCAGAAGGATGTCAATGCCCTTCCGTTATGTCCAGGGGCCGGGAATCCTTCGCGATATCGGCCGATTGACCCATCCACTTGGCGATAGGACCTATGTTGTAGGGGAGGCCGTCGCGCTGTCAATCGCCGGGGATCAAATAAGGCAAGCGCTGTCATCGGAGGGAGTTCACATCGCTGCCTGGGATGATTCTGTCAGAGAATGCACTTACGCACACATCGACAGGCTGGCCAAGGAGGGTGCGCGAAGCAAAGCGCGCTTCGTGGTGGGGGTTGGTGGCGGGAAATCCATGGACACTGCAAAGGCTGTTGCGATGAGGATTGGTGTTCCAGTGGTGACTGTCGGCACTCAATGTGCGACAAATGCTGACGCGAGTGATGAGTCTGTGATTTATACAGAGAATCACGAGTACGTCGACTATATCAAATTGCCAACGAGCCCTTCGATAGTGATCGAGGATACCGAGATTCTGGCAAGGGCACCTCTCAGGTTCATCGTCCAAGGAATGGGAGATGCGTTGTCCTGCAAATTCGAAGCCGAGGCCTTCGCTAAGGCGAGGGCAAAGAAGCGGGACGGCAACGTGCCTCCGCTCACGGCATTGGTCCTCGCAGACTCCTGCTTCAGGAATCTGATGACTAAAGGACCGAAGGCTCTTGCGGATCTCAAGGGCCAGGTGCACTCAAATGAGGTGGAGGACATCATCGAGACCGTCAAGCTTCTGTCGTGCTTGGCTTTTGAGAATACTGGGACGGCGCTCGCCCATGCGCTTCATAACGGGCTCACGAAGACACGCCGCATCAAGGGAGAGCACGGGGAGGTAGTGGCGTATGCGACGATTGTCCAAGCTGCCTATGAGAAGAGACCAAAAGACATGGTACGCTCAATCATCGAATGGTGCAAGAAGGTGGGTCTTCCCACTTCTCTCAAGGACCTTGGAAGCCCAGGAAAGGACGCCCTGAAACTCGCCACAGACCACGCCTGCAACCATGATTCTGACATAAAGAACATGCCCGCTGAGGTGAAGCCAGCCGAGCTCCTCGAGGCGATTGATCAGGTCGAGCGCGAGGCTGCGTGAACGCTACCAGCTGCACTTCGTTTCCGAACAAACGCCCTCCATGTCATCGCCCATCTCTCGGGATCATCGAAGGCCGATTCGTCTAATCTCGAGACTGAGGAGCTGTGAGGCGCTCCTCTGACCAGGTCTGGATCCGCGTACGCCTCCTCGGATACCTTTGCCAACACTGCTGCCCAGTAGTCAATATCGTCCTTTGAGTAAGTCTCGCACGGCTCGGGGGTGAAGGGTTCCGGCACGACCCAAGGATGATGGCTCAGGAAGTAGCTCTGGACGCCATAATCGACCACCCTCCTGTTCACGTCGAGAACGCCTACGCCCGTCTCATCCTTCATCTTCTCCAGGCTGTACCTGATCTGGTCCACCCTTCTCCTAGTAGAATAGGGTTTGCTGACGCCGCGGATCGCCAGAAGTTTCCTTTCGAGATAGTTGTTGTTGAGCATGGAAACCTCCGCAACCTCGCGAAGGCCAGTGGCACCCATGCTCATCGCCCAGGCATATGCCCTGAGCACAACGGGAACATTCCCCAGGAAATCTCTTACCTTGCCGATGCTATGAGGCCTATCATAGTCCAGATGATACTTGACGCCATTGAAGGTGACGACTGGAACGGGCAGGAACTTTGCGAGCTTCTTTGTCACGCAGAGCGCGCCGCAGGCAGGACCGTCGGAGCCGTGAGGCGACCCAAAGGTTTTGTGAAGGTTGAAGAAGCACATGTCGAAGCCGGCCTCCTTTGCTCTCGTTATTCCGAGTATGGCGTTCGCGTTCGCCTGATCATAGCCGCAGAGCCCTCCGGCCTCATGGACGATTTTTGTCCACTCATCGATTCTTGTATTGAAAATGCCTGTGTCCTCTGGATTGGTCACCATCATGCCGGCAGTGTGCTTCGACACGGCCGCCTTCAATGCCTCTATGTCCGGCATCCCAGTCTCATGATCGGGGTATAGCGTCGTGACTTTGAAACCCGCTGTTGCAGGCACAGCTGCATCGCATGGGTGCGAGAACACTGTCGTGATGATCTCGTTTCTCTGGTCGAGCTCACCGTGCTCCTTGTGATACTCCCTTATCATGCACATGTTTGCGAAGACGGCCTGGGAGCCGCCTCCAGCTTGGAACGAGAACTCATTCATTCCAGATATCTCCCTGAGGAAGACATGACCGAACTTGTACAGTATCTCGAGAATGCCCTGAATCGTTTCCTCGTCCTGCAGCGGATGGATCTCTCCTATCAGCCTCGCAAACTCTTCATTGACCTTGGGGCTGTATTTCATGGTGCATGTCCCCTCTCCGAAGTCGATATTCAGCTCCATGCCCAGCGTTTCCTGAGAGAGACGAAGATAGTGTCTCAGGACCTGCGGTTGCGAGAGTTCCGGAAGGTGGGGGGCCTCTGTTCGGAACATCTTTCCTGGGACGAGGGAAGATGCACTGCCAACCGCCCTCTTGATTTCAGGCTCAACCTCGGGCACGACTATGCCCCGCTCTCCAGTCCTGCCGAGCGACATGATGACAGGCTCAGACCAAACAGGCGCGTGGTAGCTTCGTGGCTTCAGAGGGCTCTTCATCGTACCGCCCTCCTGATCGCCTCGCCAAGCATGTCGATGTTCTCCTTTGTGTGGCTCTCGGTAACGCAATAGAGTGCGCATCCGCCGAGCTCTGGAAATTCCCTTGTTATGTCCTTCCCGCCGAAGAGCCCTTTCCTCAGCAGGGCTTTGTTGATCCCGCCCGCGCTCTTGCCAGTCCTGTCGAAATTCGCCACGAACTCCTTGAAGAAGTGAGGAAAGACAATTCTCACGCCCCTAATCTCCGAAAGAACTTCTGCAGCATAGTGCGACTTCTGCATGATAGCTTCACCGATTTCCTGCATGCCCCGGGGGCCCATCAAAGCCATGTATGTGGCGCCAACAATGGACCACATCGCCGTTGCGGTTCCCACCCAATCCTTTGCCTTCTCCCTTGCGACATAGGAGCTCCTCTCATATCTGCAGTATCCGAATCCGAATCCATTGCCTCCTCGTGTCTTTGTTATGCTCACTAGGTGAGTCGGGTACTCGCCTACGTACTTCTCCTCATCTCTCGACGCGATGAAGCCTGCGAGACCACCGCCGCAATTCATGTGGATGCCCAGAGACTGGACCTCTCCGCACACAATGTCTGCACCATAGCTTGATGGGGGCACAAGCAAGCCAAGGCTGATGGGATCCACACCAACAACGCTCTCTGCACCCACTTCATGCGCCATCTTCGAGATTTCGTCGCCTTCACTCTCGATGACTCCCAGATATGACGGGTTCTCGAAGTACACAGACGAGGTGCGGGAAGAGATCTTGCCTTTCAAATCCTCAAGGTCCATCATGCCAGTCTCCCGGTCGTACCCGACCTCGACTATTCTGATGTATTCCGGCATTTCTGGCAGTTGCGCGAAATTCCTTATTATAGATAGTCTTGCGGGGCTGATAGTACGAGGCACAAGAATCTCGCGACGACCGTTCATTCTTGATGCCATTCTGATGGCAAACCCAGCAGAAGCTCCCCAATCATAGGTTGACAGGCACGCGACCTCCATCCCTACGAGCTCCCCGATCATGCTCTGGAACTCGAAAAAAGCCTGGAACCGCCCCAGATCTGTGTAGTTCTCTCCCGAATACGCCGTCAAGAATTCTGACCGTCCGGCGATCTCGTCACACACTGCAGGCACGAAATGCTGCCAGCACCCCCCTCCGAGAAAGCTCGGAGGATGTCTGCAAGTTCTATTCTTCGAAAGAACTGCAGCCATGTGCCTGCTCAGATCGTGCTCGGATGGAAGAGGCTTGGGGAGTCTCAGGGGCTTTTTCAGCCTGAGCCTCTTCGGAATCATCTCTGCATAAAGCTCTTCAGAATTCCGCACACCTATTTCGTTCAGCATTTCCTGCTTCACTTCTGGCACGGAATTCGGTATGTATGGATGAACACGGCTTTCCTTTCTCATTGATGCCCGCCCAAGGACAGAGAAGCGGGGACGACCGACAAAGGTTTTTCGGCACAGAGAAGACTAGACAGCCTTGACTCTGTACATGGCTCTTTTACCGTGACCGGTGACAACGCTCATGTGGCCTTCCAACATTCTGTCGACCTGCTCATCCCCTGTGTCCACGAGGAGCGGCGCACCCTTGAGCGAGGCAAGCTTCTTGGGCGTAGCGACGATGACTATGTTCTCTCGTCCCACTTTGCGAATCACCTCAGGACTTATCTGCTGGCTGCCTCTCCCAAAAACGAACCCCTGTCCGCCGATCACGCTCACCACAATCTTGGTGAGACGATTCGTGACGATCTTCAGGAGCTGCGATTCACTAACATCCGACGCAAGCAAGGATCCCGCCTGAACTACGTCAACTCCAAGCAGTGTTTTTAGGAGTCCCAATCCGTCCATGATCCGTCGCGTAGTAGTCCCAGGCCCGATAATGTACGCCGTCTTATTGTCCATGTGCTCAATGACATCGGAGGCGATGGACTCGAAGAGGCGTTCCTCTTGAGCAGAACTCCCAACCTTGCCAGACTGAACCATGGTCTTCTCAAATGGGACCTTGAGGTACCCGTATAAGCGAGCAACGACCTTGCCATCTCGGAAGGCCTGCTCATCGACATCCATCACTTCCGCCTCCTGAAGAGAGGCGGACTCTCCCTGAAGAAATGCTACTGCCAGGTTCCCAGCACATCTTGGGCTGATCGCAAACGCTGCTGAATGGATCTTCACACCAGCAGGTATACCGAGAGCCGGAACACGATCGCCAATCACGTCCAGTATGTCCCTGGCGGTCCCGTCGCCTCCTGCGAAGAGAATCAAGTCAACGCCTACAGCCAGCATATGCTCAGCGGCACGCTTGGTGTCGACCGCACTGGTTCTGCCCTTGCCTACCGAGGATATCACTTCGGGGACGAAGCCACACAAAACAGCTTCGGCCTCGCCCATCATTTCCGGGCAGGTGACAAGTTGAAGGGAATTCCTGATTGACTCAGCTCTTCTGAGAGCTTCAATCGCACGTTCTGGCGAGGACGGTGAGGCACCGCGATCAATTGCCATTTGCAGGATCTCATCCCCATCCGTTCCCTTCAGACCAACTCTCCCGCCCATTCCCGCGATGGGGTTGACAATGAAGCCCAACTTCCTTCTCGTCACCAGAGGCATTC
>JBASRQ010000178.1:0-2542 GCA_049273895.1 Thermoplasmata archaeon | reverse complement strand
TCGACATCCACAGATGTGGGCGTCTTCGGGCACCAGCCGTCGCGCTGCTCCTCTGTCACGGTGTACGACCCAGCAGCGGTCACCTCGACATAGGCATAGCCGAACTCGTCTGTCACCACGGTCACCGAGCCACCGGGTATGCCCGGTCCGGAAACCGTGATTTGCCAGCCCTCAATGGGCACGTCTTCCCACGACTGGTAAACACCGTCGCCCCAGGCGTCATCATCCTTGAACAGCGTTATCCAGACGTTGTGGAAGTTGCCGAACGGACTGACAGTGACGTCGTCTCCGCCATGGAGGTTCACGATGTATCCAGTCACTGTCGTGTGCGTCCATCCGTCCAAGTTTCCTTCATACACCATGTATTCTTCTGGCAGGAGGTTGTCGAAGCAGAAGTAGCCGTCTTCGTTAGTTGTTGTCATGATCGGCTCTGGATCATGGTTCTTCAGCAAGTAGATCGGCCAATCTGGGATTCCCTGCTCGTTGTCATCCCAGATTCCGTTGCTGTTGAGGTCCTCGAACTTCCAACCGCAGATGCTTCCGTAATGCGTGTTCACGAACGGATCTAGCACGACGATGTCACCAGACTCAACGAGTACAGTGTATGACGTCGGGCTCACATGAGTCCAACCATCTTGGTCTTCCTCAGTCACGGTGTACCAGCCGTAGGGCAGGCCCGTGAACTCGAAGTACCCATTCTCGTCGGTATAAGTGAACGCAGTACCACCCGGCCAAGGCGCCGTCAGCGTGATCATCCAGCCTTGGACAGGCCTGTCACCGACGCCATCCCCGTTGATGTCCTCCAGCTTCCAGCCGTGGATCTTGCCCAGAGCGAAGTTGCCGAAGTCGTACCTGAGAGCCTGAGGCTCTAGCGCCATGTCGTACCTGAGATCAACCACGTAGTATCCCTGCTGCGGAACGATCGGCCACCAGCCTGGCTGCATGACTTCATACAGATAGTACAAGCCGGGCGGGACGTTGTAGCAGGTTGCGAAGTGTCCGTTCTCGTCGGTTGTCATCTCGATGCAGACGTATTGGCCATTATTCGCGTAGCCCTCGAGGATAATCGTCCAGCCCGCCAAGCCCGGCTCGTTCTCGTTGATGCCGTCGCCGTTCCTGTCGTTGAACTTGTATCCCCAGATGCACGTGAGCGGCACATTGCCGAACTTCACGTCGATGATTGGCTGATAGCAGGTGAGCCACAGGTGGTGGTGATCGGGTGTAGTGGGTTGCCAATTCGCGATGCTACCCTCGGTCACGGTGTATATGCCGGGCTTCAGGTTCGGGAAGATCCAGTGGCCGTTCGCGTCGGTATAGATCGTTATCGGGCCGACTGGAGTCGCTCCGTCGGGTGCCCATGGCCAGTCCCCGTCGTTCAGCCATCCAGTTAGCGTTATCGGCCAGCCCTGTATGCCAACCTCGTTGCCATCGAACAGACCGTCCATGTCCCAGTCGAGGAACTTCCAGCCATCGATGTACTGGAGTTGCACATTGCCGAACTTGGCGCAATGAACCAGAGATCCCGCTATGACGGTGATATCGTATTGCGTCGGTGTTGTGGCCGCCCAGCCATCTTGGAGCTCCTCCCAGACAGTGTAATCACCCGGCAGCAGGTTGTCCCAGTGGTAGTATCCGCTCTCATCGGTCAACTGCCAGTACGGACCATAGGACTCGCCATTGGCAAGTGTCCCCTCGATCCATATCTTCCAACCAGGCAGCATCGGCTCGTATCCGTCTCTATACCCGTTCATGTACTCGTCGAGCCACTTGAAACCGGTGATAGATCCCACATGTGCGTTGCCGAAGTCCACATCAGTGATATCGAACGTCTCGAGCTGACTGACGTCGATCACAATGGTGTTCAAAGTCGTCGGCACCCAGCCATCTCTGTCCTCCTCGGTCACAGTGTAGATGCCCGGCAAGAGATCTTCGAACACATAGAGGCCCCCGACTCCGGTCGTGGCCTGCAGAGACACGAAATCGCCATTGGCATCCGTTCCGGTCAGGTACATCGTCCAGCCGACTACTGCGGGCTCACTCGGATCCCATTGACCGTTGAGGTTCTGGTCATCCCACTTGTGTCCTGAGATGCTGCCGAACGGCATGTTGCCGAAGCTGTAGCTCAACGCCGTTCCGCTGCCGAGCGTGAACGAATACGAAACCGGCGTGTAGGCTACCCAGCCTCCAGGCAGGTTCTCCGTGAGAACATAGTCACCCGGCTCAAGTCCGGTGAACACGCACGTTCCCGAGGTGTCGGTCAATTTCGTATCGATGCTTCCGTCGGGATGCTCGAGAGAGACCACCCAGAAGGGTATAGTCGGCTCACTGAGCTCCTGAACGCCGTCGCGGTTCAGATCCGCATACTTGGTGACAGTGACCTCGCTATTCTTGTTGACAGTCCACGAGGCCTGGTCCTCAACAACCTTGCCGAGGATGTCCGAACCATCAGCGATCACGGTATTGTCAATCGTTCCTTCTCCTGAAGGCACAACGTAATTGTATTCGACGGTCTGCGTCTCGCCGACAGCAAGAACATCAAAGG
>JBASRQ010000126.1:0-2296 GCA_049273895.1 Thermoplasmata archaeon | reverse complement strand
AGGTGTACGTCTCAGCCAATCCTTACCCCGCTCCTCGATCGCCTTTCCTCCCCTATGGGCTTTTCCGAGGATAGCTTCTGACATGCTCGAGAAGCCAGGTTAACCGCGTTTCTAGCGCGTATGACTGTTTAGAGGGCATCCTTGTTGTCAGACCCGATGCAACGTCGGTTAGCCAAGGTTAATGCATCAAATAGATTCGCGAGCAGGTGCGTTCACCTTTCCTCCCCTATGGACTCTCCGATGTTGAGTGCTCCGCTGCGCCGGGTAGTTGCCAGACGTACCAGCTTATCTTGCAGGGCTGGTCGACGAATCCTATCTTTCGATAGACGCTTGCTCCCATCGCCTTCGCCTGCAGGAGGCCAGACTCGTATCCTTCATCCCGGGCTTCCCGCAGAGCATTGACTATGAGAGCCGTGGCAGCACCCTTCCGACGCATCTCAGGAACGGTGGCCACGCAGTATATACCAGCCAGGTCAAAGGCCTTGAACAGAGTAGTACATGAAACCGGCACCCCGTTCATCAGGCCCACATAATTGATCCTTGGAAGTCTTTTCCCGAACCCGTGCGAGGAATCCATCTTCCTCCAACCATCAACTACGATATCGGGGAATTCAAATCCTCTCCCAAACGGTATCAGATACTGCTCCATGTCGCTCTGGTTCGTAACTCGCTTGATAGTGAGGTTCTCTGGAACAGGCAGATCCTCATTCATCACACTCAAATCTATCGTCATGCCACCGACATCGACTTCCCACGCTAGGCCGTGTGACACCAAGTGCTGTCCGATATCCGCTGGTCTGCAGCAAGGGCCGACCAACCATGTCACTGGCAAATTCTTAGATTTGAAGAAACCTATCATCTCATCGATCTTTGCCCCGACCTCTTGCGAAGGAAAGCGCGACCGTAAGACGATATTGCTCATCGGATGCGGTATGCCGCTGGTGAGCCTCAGGAATTCTGGCCTGTCTTCGACTCTGGAATGTGGCGAGGAGAACAGCCAGGAGAAACAACTCGCCATGTGTTTCTCAATCATCTCCGAAATACCTTCGCTTGACCCTGGCTTTCTAGCACGTTCCGACGACATAACGTCCATTTCCTCAGTGCCCTTATCGCCTTCCCTCCCCTATGGGCTTTTCCGAGGATAGGACGGGCCCGGTGGGAACCGCACCTTCATTGAGCCAGTAAGTCGTTATGCGAGTTCAATCAGAAGGGAAATGTGCTCGGACCTAAACCCCTTCCATTTTCTGTTTTGATGGAACGCTTGATATGACCTTAAGGCAAAGAGCATCTATCTTCACCATGAACTCATCAACAAGGTCTGGCAGTTTCACCCTGCTGAGGTCAACATTCGGCTCGAACGCTCTTTTGAAATCCCACACAAAACACGGTTCCCGTCCTCCATCCGTAATCAGTCTTCCCTCACGATGAATCACCGTGCTCCTCATGCTCTTCAAATCGTCGATCCATTCAAACTCCTTCTCAAGGGACTGAGTGAGTTCCGTGTTCTTCGCTGAGAGGTTGTTAATGAACCTACGATTTAGACTCACGCTCCTTCGCGCCACACGAAGCTCAAACCTAGCATTGAGAACGCGTGCGAGAGAGTCGAGGCACGCAATACTGTCGTAAAGCCAGTGATAAAGGTGGAATTTGAGCAGTATCTGACTGAGTCCGGTGAAATTACGGATTTCTTGATTCAGCATTTCTCGCCCCAGATACAGCATCCCTAGCTTCTCGATTGAATCAATCACGCTCTCATACAATTCCCCGCTGAACACCTTCTGTCCGAACTTGTCTGTGGCAATCAGACTATCTGAGACCCTTTTCAGCATCTCTTCGTTCCATCCAATCTCACCAAGGTAGCTCTGTTGATAGAGCGGATTCCATCCAGCCTCGGAGGACTTGATCTCATAACATATCCTAGCCATTGACTCCCCACGAATGGTAACGCACGAGAAGGATAAGTCTGTGATTAGTGCGACATGCCTTTGCCTCCTCGCGCACCTTTCCGAGAGTCATGGTGGACCCTGTGGGATTCATCCCGGATATGAGCCAGCAAGCCGCGGAAAATCGTCAATCAGCAGGGGATTGACCAGACCTAGACCCTTTCACGGCCATCCAAGGAACGCCTTCATCAACAAGGACAGGAGGGCGCCGATGAGGACCCCCTTCCCGAACTTCGACAGCACGGAGGATGGCCTGGCTGCATCGCTCCTCGCGGTCAATGGCCGCTCGTTGTTCGTGGTCATCGCCCCTCAGCACCGGTAGAACCCGCCGCTCCTGGTGGTTGGTGCCATTG
>JBASRQ010000063.1:0-6733 GCA_049273895.1 Thermoplasmata archaeon | reverse complement strand
GCAGGAGCTCGTGTATCAGGGGGTAGATTAGCGTTTCATCTGGGTCCACGATTTCGACCTTGATGCTGTCCTTCTTCTTCTCCAGCAGCTTGAACTCCATGCTTCTCGGTTTCACTCGTATGGGCATGGGGTTCATAAAGATATCTCCACGAGCTTCACGATGCTGGCTCGAGAACAGAGATGAAAGTCGTCAGCGTTTCCTCTTCTTCCCCGCAACCTTCGTCTTTGGCCCAGACGTTTTCTTTGGCTTCACCTGAACCACGTTTCTACCGCGCGGATACATCGTGCCGCACATCTTGCACACGTCGACCTCGCACCACCTCGCGTCTTCGGTGGCAATAATCTTGATTATGCACGGGCTCTCGCACAGGGGACACTTGTCCGTTGCCATCTATCTCTTCTCCTCGCCGAACCTCTTCCTGAGCACAGTATGTATTCCTTCGGCTATGACCTTACCGATGCCATCCACTTGCATAAGCTCTTCGACGTCCGCGTCCGCGATTCCTTTGACGCTCCCAAACTTCTCGAGCAGTCTCTGTGCGAGCGTCGCGGAAACATTCGGAAGTCCCTGGACGAGGAACATCTGCCTGCTGGGGACATCGAGCGTAGTCTGGACGCCCTTGCCTTCCTTGGCATGCTTGGCTGCCTCCTGCTTCTGGAGAGAATGTATTGCCGAGGCGGTCTCGTTAGCGTTGCTCGTCGAGAGTATGGGCATGTGGAATTCCGAGAGCAGGGCGCTTAGGGCGTCGTAGACGGCTACGTTCCCTGCTTGGACGCCCTCTCCTTGAGGGGCGCCCTGCACGATGAGTATCGGGTGGAGGTACTCGTGTTTCATCTTCGCCAAAGAGGTGAGCATCGAACCGTCAGAGATGCCGTCAATGAACTGGTCCACGGTTCTGACCGTTACCGCCACTCTGCTCGAGATCACGACATCAGCACCCTCGATATCCCTGACCTCGGTAGAGTATCCGAGCTCTGCCAGCGCGGCCTGGAGGCCCGCGCTTCCGATCCTGGGAGAGACGACCAGAACCGCCCCCTCTGGTTTTCGGTCCTTCTCGAACTGACCGAGTGACTTCTGGCCTTTCTTCTCGGACACCTTCCTCGAGAGCTCCTCCTTCCGAGTCTCGGGCCCAACGGTCATCATGCCTGTGAGCTCGACTCGCGTGAGAGGCCTTGGAGCGGTCGCCGGTTCCTCCGGAAGCCCTCTTCTGACCCTGAGCTTACGCTTCAGCGACTCCAGCTCTCGTCGCATCTGCATCTCCTTCTTTCTGCTGGACCAGAGGTAGGCCTCGTCCTTCGTGTCCCTCGTCACGAGCACGATGACTCTGCCGGCCCTCCTTCTGCCGGTCCTTCCTCTTCTCTGTATGGTTCTGATCTCGGACGGCACGGGCTCGTAGAATACCACCAGGTCGGTTGACGGTATGTCCAGCCCTTCCTCGGCTATTGATGTCGAGACCAGTATGTTGAAATCGCCATTTTGGAACTTCTCTATGATCTCCTTCTGCTCCTTCTGGTTGAGGCCGATGTCCTCTCCCTTGCTTGCTTGGCCGACAAACCTGACTGGCCTGAACCCCTCTATCTTTTCGAACATCTGGGTCACAAGGTCGCATGTGTCCCTGTAGTGTGTGAAGACGATGATCCTTGAGTCCGGTTTCGCCAAGAACTGCTGTCTCAGAATTGGCACGAGCTTCTCGAGTTTCGGATGGTCTCTCTCCATGCCGTAGAGCAGGGTTCTTGCCTGCTGGAACCTGGCGTCTTTGACCAGGTCCCTGGATGCTTTTGAGCCTCCCTTTTCGCCACCTTCTCCCACGAGTTTGTCGAAGTAGTTCTCCAGCGCTCCCTTGCCTTGGGTCTCCGCAAGTTCGACCGCGTGGTTGATCTTCATCGCGAGTGCCTGCGTGCTCGCTGCCTTGAATATCTGGAACGATTTCCTTCCTGAGTTCAGACGTGCCCGGATGACAGTCCCGGCCTCCAGCAGATCTCTTGTCGTGACCGGTTTCTTCGGATCGAGGAACCCCCACCCCCGAAGCTTCGTCAGCTGCTCGTCGAATATCTGCTTCAGCAGGTAGACGACCCTCGACATGCCCTCCTGGACGTTGACCGCAACATAGTCAGTCCTGACGTCCTGAGTGTATTTCACGACGTCCTCGTCGAGCTCGGATCTGATCTCCACATTCGTGATTCCGAGGTTCTCGCATACCTCGGCGATCTTCGAGACTTCCGAGCCAGGCGAAGCGGTCATGCCTAGAACCAGGCCGGAAAACCGCTTTCCGATTGACACGTAGGCGTAGTCTCCGACAGCCCTGTGTGCCTCATCGAAGACGATCAGATCAACTTGATCGAAGTCTATCCTTCCCTCGTTCAAGTCGTTCTCGATGACCTGGGGGGTCGAAACCACAAGTCTGCTCTCGTTCCAAATGCTCCCTCGCTGCCTAGGTGGGATTTCGCCAGTGAACATTGCCGGTTCGAACTTCAGCAGATGCTCCTTTAGGAATCCTGCATGCTGCTGCACAAGGGGTTTCGTCGGAGCCATGAAGAGCACTTTCCCCTTCTTCTTGAGCAGCGCGTCCGCCATGACAATGAGTGCGACAATCGTCTTCCCCATGCCTGTCGGGAGAACAACAAGCGTCGATTCCTTGACGGCAGCAGCTGCGATGTTTGTCTGATAATCCCTCTGCTCGACGCTGGAAGGTTTTATGAGCTCGTGCTCGAGGAACACGAGCCATTGAGAACAGACCTAGAGTATGAATCTTTTCTTCCAGGCTGACGAATCTAGTGGCAGCCGGCGCAGGAGCTGCACGCGGACTCGTTTGTCGACTTCACGCGCACGACTACCCCAGGGCCCTCTGGTGTATCCACTGAATCGATGACTGCTTCCTTTATCTCTCCATCCAGGTCCTTCTCGTAGATCAGGTTGAATCCGTCGACCTTGACCTCGATGTCGTCTTCCTTCTTCTTGTCGAAGGCCATCATGTAGGCAGGGCCTGAGCATCCGTACCCGCCGAAGAATATCCTGATCGGGTCGGTCTTCTTTGCTTCCTTCACGATGGACTTGATCGTCTCGACTGCCTTTGGCGTAACTGTGACCATTCGGTTGCCTCTGGTTGATTGAGGGCGGGACGATATTTAACTGTTATGCCCTAACCTGCAGGGCCTCTGTCGGCAATCGCGCCATTGTGGTTGCTCATCAGGCACCCTTGGTCCGCTCACGTGCGCTCGAAAAGGCCTGTTGATCCGTTCCCCCAAGGAAGAGGCAGGACTAACAGGATTGCGACGTCAAGAATGATCCCGACTCTCGCTCCTTCTCATGGGGTTCATGCGGGCTTGACTTTGTCGAATCCCTCTCCTCCGATTGGCTTAGTCGCGTCAATGCCAACCTTCGTGGTCGTTTCGTCGGCGCTTGGGTCGAGGCTGCTCCCTCTGGCGTTTTCGATGACTACGAGACCCTTGTGCCCTTGAAACCTTGTGGCGACGGCCCATTCGACATCTCGGTCGTCAAAGACATCAATGTCACCATCGACGATCGTGACCAGCTTCATCGATGGATGCGCTCCTAAAGCCGCCATTATGGCATTCACCCCGTCCCCGTCCTTCAGTTTCGTCACCGAGACGACGCCGTGCAGCCAGCAGCATCCTCCCTCCGTCAGGCGGACCGCGTGGACCTCTGGCACCGCGAGGCCGACCGCTCTCTGGATCACGGGCTCCCTTGGCATGCCCATCATAAGGTAGTGCTCGTCCGCTCCGGGCAGGATGATCTGGAAGATCGCATCGTCCCGGTGGTAGATCCTGTCAATCTCGACCACCGGTTGCTTCCTGACCGGGTCGACCGTGCCAGTGATGTCAACAAATGGTCCTTCGTCGTGAGTCTCCTTCGTCACTCTGCCCTCGAAGATGTACTCTGCAAAAGCAGGCACCAGGAGTCCGTTCCTGATCTTCCGGACGCAGACCGGCTCCCCGAGACAGAGCTGTCTAAGTGAGTTGGCGACGGTCAGCTCGTCCTTTCCAAATTCGAGGTTCATGGCAGCTGAGAGCATGATCGAAGGGCAGAGTCCTATCGCGACGGCGATCTTGAGATCCTCGCCCTTGGCCATGGCCCTCTTGTGAAGAGCGTACAAATGCCTTGGGACCACTCTCATGGCGAACTTGTTCTCTCCAATGAGCATCAGTCGATGGAAAGACATGTTTCGGATGCCGTCGTGCTCGGCTATGACTACCCCTGCCGTGATGAATCGTCCGCCGTCGGTTGAATAGAACTTCGGTATCGCAGACTCTCTGAGATCGAAGTCTGTTAGGATGTTCTTATCAAACGGGGTGTTCTCGATCTCCTGGGGCATAGAGGGCGAATCCATGGCCTGCATCATCTTCCTCGAGAGCTCGAGGGGTGTGACGCTCATTGCCTGCGCAATCCTTTCTCTGGTCGACCACAGGTTCCCGACTGCGCGGTAGCCGTCCAGGTTCTCGAAAAGGACCGGCTTCGTCTTCTCTTTGAAAAGGGTCTTCGTCAGGTCGAGTTCTCTGGAAACATGCCCCTTGATCACTATCGTCTCCTTGAACTGGTTCAGCAGTTCTCTGACGGACAGACGACCACCTGTCTGATGCATGCCTGACTGGCTATTTCTATCCTTTCGTATTCGTTCCAGCGCAGGCATTCAGCTCAAATCTATTTATACTGACCAGTCAATCGAGTCGACCGTGGATCTAGAGCAAGTCATCCGCAAATACGCTCTTCAAAACGCCATTCAGTTCGAAGGCAAGGCGACAATGGGAGCGGTGCTTGGCAAGGTCATGGCCGAGAATGCAGAGCTGAGGCCGAAAGCGAAGGAGATCTCAGGGCTTTCCAAGTCGATCGTCGACGAAGTCAACAAGATGTCGATCGAAGAACAGAGCACGGCCCTCGAGAAGTTGGCTCCGGAACTGCTGGTTAAGGAAGTGAAGCACAGGGAGATTGGCCTCCCCGACCTGAAAGGGGTCACAGGCGAGGTCAGGATGAGGATGGCTCCAAACCCGTCGGGTCCGCTCCACGTCGGCCACAGCAGGATGGCCATCCTCAATGACGAGTATGTGAAGAGGTACGGGGGCATCTGCTACAACAGGTTCGAAGACACGGACCCTGCTCGGATCGATCCGACCGGCTACGATACGATACCACAGGATTTCGAATGGCTCGGGGTCACGATTGACAGGACCATCATCCAGAGCGAGCGGTTCGAGATATACTACGACATCGCGAAGAAACTCCTGGAGATGGGCAAGGAATATGTATGCACCTGTAAGCCGGATGATTGGCGCGACCTGAAGAACCACAAGAGGCCATGTCTCCACAGGGAGCAGCCACTGTCCGAGCAGATGGCAAGATGGGACAAGATGTTCGATGGCTCCTACAACCCAGAGGAGGCCTCGCTTATAGTGAAGACGGACTTGGCCCATCCGAACCCGGCTATCAGGGATTTCGTCGGTCTGAGAATTGACGACACCCCCCATCCGAGAACTGGCACGAAGTATCGTGTGTATCCGCTGATGAATTTGGCTGTCGCCGTGGACGACCATCTTCTAGATCTCACTCATGTGCTCAGGGGAAAAGACCACCTGAATAACACGTACAGGCAGGAGTACCTCTTCGACTACTTCGGCTGGAAGAAACCCGTCTATGTCCATTATGGGAGGGTCTCCATCGAGGAGGCTCAGCTCTCAACCTCTAAGATGGCCAAGGGGATCAAGGAAGGGCTGTACACGGGCTGGGACGATCCTCAGCTTGGAACGTTGAGGGCGCTCAAGAGGCGCGGTATAAGACCTGAATCTCTGAGGCGCTATTGGATCGAGACCGGCATCAAGGAGGTCGACATCGAGTTCTCCTGGAAGACACTCTATTCCTTCAACCGGGAGCTCATAGACGACGGCGCGAACAGGTATTTCTTCGTAAACGATCCTGTGAAGATCAAGATCGAGGGCGCACCTGACTTAGTCGGAAGGGCGCCTTCGCATCCGGAGCATCCAGAACGAGGCATCAGGGAGATCAAGGTCGGGCACGAGCCGTCAGTATACGTCTCCCGGGACGACATGCCCTCCAAAGACACGAGGCTGAGGCTGAAGGACCTCTGCAATGTCGAGTTCAAGGAAGGAAGGGTGCACTACATCGGCAACGACCTGAGCATTCTGAAGGACGGGGTCTCGATCATCCACTGGGCTCCAATGTCCTCGCACGATGCGGTAGTGCTCATGACTGACGGAACTGTGAAGAAGGGCAAGGCGGAGCCGTTGCTTGCCGCCGCCAAGGGGAAGGTCGTCCAGCTCGAGAGGTTCGCCTTCGTGAGAGTCGAGGAAGTCGCCCCGATCATAAAGTGCGTCTTCACACACCGATGAGACTAGACATCCCAGAAGGGCACAAGGTCGCACGACAAGCATGTGTGGCACATAGTCCTGAAGGCAAGAGGCGTGAGCCGATGGTTCTTCAGAATCTTCTTCTGTTCCTTCGCAAGCCTCAGCATGCGCTCGGCGGTCACCGGCTTCAGCGGACCCAAGGCTTTTTCCAACTCACTCATGTTGTATTCGTTCCTTCTAAGCGCCCTCAGGGTCGCGACTGCGCCCATGTTTGCGAGGACGCGCGTGCCTTCCAGGACGCTATCGTCAGTCTCCCCTAGGCCAAAGATGATGTTCGAGCAGACCTTGTTCTTGCCGAAGACCTCGCAGGAATGGTTGATTGCGTGGAGTATGAGGTCGTAGTCCCTTTTCGGAC
>JBASRQ010000054.1:0-19578 GCA_049273895.1 Thermoplasmata archaeon | reverse complement strand
AATCTTTCCAGAATGCGACCTGTGTTCGACCATCTCTCGGACCTGTCTACCATCGGGAGCAAATACGAGGGGATATTCCACTCCTCGCTCAACGACGCCTTGAAGCTGGCTGAGCACTACGACACCGGATGGTATGTGGACTTTGGCGATCTCATGGACTGCCTCCAGGGATACGATCACATGCCTCTGGAGGTTAGGACTCTCGCGATTGAGACGGCTCTTGCGTACAAAGCGAACATCGTCAATTTCGCCAAGTTCGACAACCCCGACCCAGCAGATGGGATCCACGTCGAACGCGCCAGCGGAGCCGTCATCTACGCGTCGAGTGGGACCTTCCCAGATGATACCTACGGAGCTCTTCAAATCGCTGGGACGCCCTGGTACAACTTCTCGATAGCAACGCGAAGGACGGCGTTCACCAGCGAGAAGTGGCCGGGGCCAGTCCTGAACTATTCCGACTCGCCCACGGACAATGACTCTCTCGCGGACTCGGTCACCCTCACATGGCCTGTAAGCCACTCGAGCGTCGAGGCGTGGGTTTTCAGGCAAGAACCCGGAGGTTCCGTTCTGTGCGATAGGTTGACCTCGACTACGCAGGTCATCGAAGTCTCTGGGTTCATCGGCCACTTCCTGGTTGCCGCGAGCGCTTCTGACGGCGGCGTCGCGGTCACCTACGACGAACTCAGGGTCACACTTCACGGGACGGCCCAAATGACGGTTCTTGTGATGAAGGATGGACACCTCTCGCAGAGCACCTACGAGCTGCGAATTGCCGCGATGAATTACACGCGGTTCCTCCCTGCGCAGAACGGAGTGCTAAGAACGAATCTCTCGATTCCGACTGATGTGGATATCGGAGACATGATGGTCGTCGAGGTCAGGAGCCCGGGATCGGAGAGGGTCCTCGGGAGCACGTACGTGGTCGTGCTGCCGACTGACACGATGACCGAAGTCAATGTGTTCTCGCCAGAAGGGAGGGACTCTGGAACCTTCGTGCTGGTCTTCTTCTCAGTGCTGCCCGGGCTCCTCGTGCTCCTATTCGCTCTGTTGATGTACCGGGAACGCGCCCAGCAGAAGGGCTAGGAGTTCAGAATCTCTTCTTGAACAGATACTTGAGGTTTCCGAAGCCGTCGTTCCAGGAGCTCAGCTTCACGTCTCCGACTCGAGCACGATAGGCTATGGGCACTTCGACGGCCCTCGATTTCTTGAACGCCTCGATCTTGATCTCCTCTGAGAGGGCCATCCAGTCGCTCTCCAACTCTAGGCCTTTCAGGACGGACCTTCGGAAAACCCACATCCCGCTCTGAGAGTCCTTGACGTTGATCCTGAAGAGGAAACGAGCAGTGGCAGAGAGCACCCAGTTCCCGAATCTGTGCTTGGCGCCCATTGCGCCCTTCTCCATCTTCCCGAACCTGTTGGTCGTTATGAAGTCAAGACCTTTGCTTTCGAGCAGATCGACAAGCCCGGGAATCTCGGAGGCAGGATACGTCATGTCCGCATCCAACGTCGCAATGAACTCTCCGGTAGCTCGCTCAAATCCCGTCTTGTAGGCCCTGCCATACCCGCGCCTAGGCTCGTCAACCAATATCGCCCCATGTTCCACGGCGATCTCCTTCGTTCTGTCTTTGGAGTTAGTGTCCACGACGAGGATCTCGTGAGGCCTCGGCCCGAGGGCCTTTCTGACATCTTCGATCACGAATCCTATGCTTTTTTCCTCGTTCATGGTCGGGATGATGACCGACACCTTGCCAGTCCCCATGCAATCATCTCCCCGGGAACACTAGCTGGAAACGCCTCGGTTTCTTCCCCGCAGGCGTCCTGTAGGGCGACCTCTCGTAGAACTTGCAGGCTAGATATCCCATTACAGCGCAGGCCAGCCTGGCATATGCCCAAAACGATTTCGATGTCTCGAACAGTCGCTGGGGCTTATAGCTCGGCCAGAGCCTCCCGTGCTTCATAGTGAGCTGTTTCCTGCCCCAGCCGTTCCAGAAAGCTTGCTTGAGGAACTTGACGAAACCCTCCTTCATCCTGTGGTAGACAATCGCATCCTCATTGTATCCGAGCGTGTAGCCCATCGAGACCGCTCTGTAGTTCAGATCTATGTCCTCGGCGGTCACGAACCATGGGTCGAACCCCACGACATCATCCAGTACCTTCCGCTTCCAGGCCATGTTGCCGCTGGGATACGAGACGTCCATACCCCGATGGTAGAGCTCCACGCGATCCAGTCCCTGGAACGCGTGGTATCCGATGTTGATCGTCCTGCCCGCGGCGATATCCTTTTCCTTGAGCGTCTTCCGCAGTTCCTTTAGCCAGAAGGGGTTCGCGATGCAGTCGCCGCCGATGGTCGCAATTGCATCGCCCTTGGCCTTCATGATGCCGAAGTTCGTGCTTTCGCCGCGCGTGCCCGGCTTGTGGTACAACTCGATCTCGGGGTGCGCATCCATGTACTTCTTGATTACATCAACAGTGCCATCCCAGCTGCCAGCATCGACGATTATTATGACGAAGGGCTTCTCCTGAGTGACCAGGCTATCCAGGAGGTCCCTTATGTGGCGCTTCTCGTTCAGGAGGTTCAGGACGATGCTTATCATCATGGTATTGACGCCTTGTGAGAACGTTTGCTCCATATTATGATTTGCAGGTGCGGTCGGCCTATTCCCGGCGAGCCAGTCCGTATCCTATGCCCAAGTACCGCGCCCCGGCCGCCTTGACAAGCTCGGGGTCGAGACATCTGCGGCCGTCGACTATGACGGCCCGCTTCATCTTGGAGAACTCCCGCTTCCCGAGCTTTCTGAACTCGGGCCAATCCGCCTGGATGATGCACCCGTCCGCGCCATCCAAACACTCCGTTGCCGTTCGTGCGTATCTTATCGTCGGCATGATCTTGATGAAGCTCTCCATGGCCATGGGGTCGAATGCCACTACATTCGCGCCTCTGGCCAGCAGTTCGATCACCAGCGGAAGGGCACGAGTCTCCCTTATGTCGTCGACGCCCCCTTTGAAGGAGAGACCAAGGACCGCGACACGCTTGCCACGGACGGGCCCGATCGCCGTCTCCAGAAGCTCGATGCCCTCAATCGGCTGACGGCTGTTTATCGCGAGGAGGGCGGAGAGCAATCTAGAACGATAACCTTCCGAACGTGCCTTGTCCCTCAGAGCCTTGACGTCTTTTGGCAGGCAGCTTCCGCCGAACCCGAGGCCGGGCTTGAGAAATAGCGACCCTATCCTGGGGTCCAAGCCGGCGGCCTTCAACACGGGTCCCGAGTCAATCCCGAATCGGACACACATGTTCGCGATATCGTTAGAATATGAGATCTTTGTAGCGAGGAACGAGTTGGATGCATACTTGATCATCTCGGCCGATCTCAGATCGGTTCTGATCTTTGGGGAATCTATGGGTTCGTACAGCTTCATCAGAAGGTCTCCAGCGCGCCTGTCCGCACTTCCTACGATGATTCTCGACGGCTTCATGCTGTCTCGGAGCGCGCTCCCTTCCTGAAGGAATTCGGGGTTCATGCAAAGGCCGAAGTCGGTGCCCGATCTCTTCTCTGATGCGTCTTCGAGAATCGGCTCGACGACTGAATCGGTGGTCGATGGAACGACCGTGCTCTTCATCACTATGACTTTGTAATCTTTGGAGTTCCGCAAAGCCTTACCCACGCTTCTGGTCGCGGCCTTGACGGGGCGGATGTCGATGCGCCCGGAGGGCAGCGATGGAGTCTGAACGCATATGAAAACGAAGTTCGCGTCTGCGATGGCAGATAGGACGTCTCTGACGGCCCTGAGTCGGCCAGCCTTGACGAGCTTCGCGAGCTCCTTCTCAAGCGGCGGTTCAAAGAACGGGAGCTTCCCGGAGTTCACCATTTTGACCCGAGCACGGTCGACATCGGAGCAGACGACCGCATGGCCTAGCTTCCCGAACATCACCGCCGTGGCGAGCCCGACATAGCCGGCGCCTATGACACATATCCTCATTGGTCCTTGAACTGGCAGGAGTCATAATAACTCTTCTGCTGTTCCGTCCGGTGCGCTGGCAAAGGATTATATTCACACCAGCCCTTCAATTGGCAAATGAAGGTTGTGATACCCGCAGCGGGCCTAGGAATTAGGTTCCTGCCGGCGACCAAAGCGCAGCCCAAAGAGATGCTTCCTGTCGTCGACAAACCGGCGATACAATACGTCGTCGAAGAGGCGGTTGCTTCGGGGATGACGGACATAATCATGATCACGGGAAGGGGCAAAAGGGCAATCGAAGATCACTTCGACAAGTCCTACGAGCTGGAGCACAAGCTGAGGGAATCAGGCAACTCCGAGGCGTTAGCCGAGGTGCAGAGGATCGCCTCTATGGCGGACATATTCTACATCCGCCAGAAGGAGCAGCTTGGCCTCGGGCACGCGATCCTGTGCGCGAAGAAGCATGTAGGGAACGAGCCGTTCGCAGTCATGCTCGGAGATGACATAGTCGTCAACGAGCGCCCCTGTATAGGCCAGCTGGTAGAGGTCTTCGACGAGATGCACTCGTCTGTTGTCGGTGTCGAGCAGGTTCCCAAATCGAGGATTCAGAGATACGGGGTGATCAAGGGCAAGAAGGTCAGGGATGAGATCTACAAGGTTGAGGATCTCGTGGAGAAGCCGTCGCCCGAAGAGGCGCCTTCGGACCTTGCCATAATCGGCAGGTATGTCTTCCAGCCGGAGATATTCTCGTTCCTCGAGAAGATAGGACCCGGCAAGAACGGGGAGTACCAGCTGACCGATGCGATGAGGCTCCTCTGCCACAAGAAGGGGATGTACGGCCTGCGGTTCAAGGGCAGGCGGTTCGACATCGGCAGCAAGGCCGATTGGGTCAAGGCGACCATTGCCCTGAGCTTGGAGAGAAAGGACCTTGCGGACGAGCTCAAGGGTGTCCATGAGATGCTTGACAAGAAGCACTGACACCAGGATGAGCCACCACTATTCTGGCCATCGCCATAATCTATTATAGCTACATCGGGATTCCGCAGTCAGAGGTCCCTTCCTTGAGGCTAATGGCTAAGTATTACAGGATAGAGGATTCGGAGATCGGAGAGGACAGCATAGTCCGAGACTACGTGAATCTCTACGGCTGCAAGATAGGCAGAGGATGTAGAATCGCGGCCTATACGGAGATACAGCGCGGTGTCATGATAGGCGACAGGTGCAAGGTCGAAGCGTTCGCCTTCATCCCGACGGGCGTGACGATTGAAGACGAGGTATTCATAGGACCCCATGCGTGCTTCACAAACGACAAGGTGCCCAAAGCGGTGGGCGACTGGGAAGTTATCCCCACGCTGGTCAAGAAAGGCGCGTCCATAGGCGCGAACGCGACCATACTGTGTGGCGTCACGATCGGAGAGAACGCGCTCATCGCAGCAGGTGCCGTGGTCACGAAGGACATCCCGGCAAACGCAATCGTCGCCGGGGTCCCGGCCAAGAAGATCGGCTCAAGGGGGACGGCCAAGGCCGTACAGAACAAGAGGAGGGGGGAGAGATGAAGGTTCCAATCGCCCAGCCGGTCATGACTGAAAAGATGATCGAGGCTGCGTCTAACGCTTACAGGAACGAGAGGTTGACGCTCGGAGAGAGCGTCTTCAAGTTCGAAGAGGCCTTCGCGAGGATGTGTGGGTCGAAGTTCGCCGTGGCCGTCAGCTCAGGGACTGCAGCGCTCCAGCTGGCGCTCCAGGCCAACGGGTTCAAGGCCGGAGACAAGGTCGTGGCACCCGCGATGTCTTTCGTCGCCACGACGAATTCGTTCGTCCCCTTCGGGGGCGTGCCAGTCTTTGCAGACGTGCTGGAGAAGGATTACACCATCGACCCTGCGAAACTGAGGGCAGCGATCGACAACAAGACAAGGGCGGTCATACCAGTACACCTCTACGGTCATGTCGCGGCGATGGACGAAATCAACGAACTTGCGAAGAGGAATAACTTGGTTGTCATCGAGGACGCGTGTCAGGCCCATGGCGCTGTCTACAGGGGCAGGAAGGCAGGGAGCCTGGGGAACGCCGGATGCTTCTCATTCTACCCCACCAAGAACATGCACGTGGGCGGCGACGGCGGCATGATAACCACGGACGACGACAAGGTCGCCGATGCATGCGCTCGGATGAGGCACTGCGGCCGGAAGAAGGGGAGCAACTACGAGCACGACATCATAGGCTACACTTACAGGCTCAACTCTGCCAACGCTGCGATAGGCCTCGAGCAGCTCAAGATGCTGCCCGAGTGGAACGACAAGCGGCGTGCGGCGGCGAAGGTGTACGATCAGATGCTGAGAGGGGTAGGAGACCTCGTGCTGCCCCCTTCGCCCACAGGCGAAATCGCCCCCGTCTACCATCTGTACACCCTCAGGACGAAGAAGAGGTACGAGCTGAAGGCGCACCTCGAGAGCAAGGGCGTCGGCGTAGGCCTCAACTACGAGGTACCAATCCACCTGCAGCCTGTCTACAAGCAGATGTTCGGCTTCAAGGAGGGCCTGCTCCCAGTCACAGAGAAATGCTGCAGGGAGGTAATCGCCATCCCGATGTTCGCTGACATCACGATGGACCAGATGAAGTACGTCGTTGAGAGCGTGAAGGAGTTCTACAGCAAGTAGGCGGGTTTCCATGACCAAGCACAATGTCGGAGTAATCGGCGCCGGATACTGGGGCAAGAAAATCGTCGACGAGTACACCAAGGTCGAGGATGTCGCCCTGATAGGGGTCTCGGACCTGGACGAGAAGAACCTCGCCTATTGCAGCGAGAGATACGGTGTGAAGAAAGGGTACACGGACTACAGGGAGCTCCTGGCTCTGAAGGAGCTCCACGCGGTCAACATCTGCACACCGAACCAGATGCACTACAAGATAACGAAGGATGCTCTGGAGGCGGGCAAGCATGTGCTCGTCGAAAAGCCCATCACCTTGAACTCGAAGGAGGGAAGAGAACTCGTCGATCTGGCCCAGAGGAAAGGACTGACGCTGTCGGTAGGCCACATCTTCAGATTCAACAATGCGCTCGCCGAGGTCAGGCGCATGATCAAGGACGAGAACTACTTCGGGAAGCTCTTCCTGATGGAATGCAGTTGGCTGAACCTAGAGAAGGCATTCCCGGACAGGGACATCCTATTCGATCTCGCCCCCCACATGTTCGATATTCAGAACTACCTCACGGATCAATGGCCTGTCGAGATAAGCTGCACTGGTGGGGCTTTCAGACGGAAAGAGGGAGAGGAAACCGCCTACGTGACAGCGAAGTTCAGGAACGGCATGATCGCGATGTCGAACATCAGCTGGCTCGTGCCGAAGAAGACGAGACAGGTATTCATCGCGGGCGAGACGAAGTCCGCAATGATCGATGCCGTCGCACAGAAGATAACAGTCTACGAGAGCGGCTATGTCAAGGAATTGCCAATACATCCGAACAACACCATAAGGGACGAGCTCGTGCACTTCGTCAAGTCCTTCAGCGACCCAGCGACGGAAACGCGCAACAGCGGTACCATCGGGGTCAGGACGGTCGAGCTCATAGAGGCGGCCAAGCTCTCGATGCGCGAGGGCAGGTCGATAAAGGTCTGATCGGGCACACGGATGCCATTTTATAGCCGTCCGGTGGATTCACTGGACGATGCCCTCGACGCTTATGCTATTGTCGAATCCGCACAGGCCGGACCCCCGTGTTCTGCTGGAGGCAAGAGCTCTGATGGGCGCCGGATACGAGGTGAATCTGATCGCCTGGGACAGGGAGGCCAGCAGGGCACCTGAGGCGGATGAGAACGGCATCCACGTCCTGAGACTGGGTCCCAGATGCCCATCAAGATCTGCAAGAAGGATCCTTGGTCGGCTTCCGAGGTTCTGGATGCGAGCTCTTCGAGCGAGCAGGACTGTGAGGTTCGATGTCGTCCACGCACACGATTTCGACACGCTCCCCTTAGGAATGACGATCTCGAGACTTTCTGGAAGACCGCTGATATATGATGCGCACGAGCTGTATGCAAAGATGGTAGAGAGCGAGGTCGGGCCGGTCTCCAAGTTGATATGGGCGTGGGAGAGGAGATGCGCCCGAAGGGCGGAGGAGGTCATCACGGTCAGCGATGCACTCGCCGCCGAGCTGTCTGTCGGAAGGAAGGAGAAAGCCCGAGTCGTTGCCACAAGCCAGGACCTTTCAGTCGTCAAAGGAGCTGATGTGCAGAAGATCAAGGACAAGTACGGGCTGAAAGGGTTTGTCGTATCGTATCTCGGATCGCTCGAGCCAGGCCGCTTCATCGAGGAATTCATGTCCTCGTTCAAGCCAGAAGACAAGGTCACTCTGCTCATCGGTGGAAGCGGTACCCTTGAGCCCCAAATCGTGAAAGAGGCCCAGCGCAATCCCGCGCTGATGTTCATAGGGACCGTGGATGCTGACGAGGCGCTCAGGTTGACATGGGCCAGCGATCTTGTCCTTGCGATGATGGACTCTTCGAACCCGAACAATGTTGTCGGGACCCCCGGCAAGATCATCAACGCGATGGCGGTGGGTCGTCCGATGGTGACAACCAGGGGTTTGGATATCGCAAAGAGGGTGGAAGGGGCAGGCTGCGGGATTGTGATTCCCTACAGCAGGCCTGCCTTCATCGAGGTCGTGCTCAAAGCGGCCGCAGACCCCAAGGTGCTGGCTGATATGGGCCGAAAGGGACTGGAGCTCTATCAGAAGGATTACTCTTGGAACAAAGCCAGGGACGCTCTCCTGACGGCTTACAGAGACCTTGGGCGACCATCTTAGGCCCAGGAGTGGGCCTAAGTATTATATACCCTGTAGGGCATTTTATTGTCTGTCCGACACATGTCGGACTTCATGGGATGGGATGCAGAGAACAGCAACTGAGCTACTCTTCAATCACGGCAAGTTTTCGCATCCCATCTGGAGTGGGATCTGATGTACCTGAAAGAGATCGAGCTCGAGAACTTCAAGTCTTTTGCGAGGAAGACCAGACTCCCCCTGTTGGAAGGGTACAGTGCTGTGACCGGACCCAACGGTGCGGGGAAGTCGAACATTTCTGATGCGATCCTGTTCGTCCTGGGCCCCAAGAGCTCGAGGGTCATCAGGGCGGGGAAGCTCACCGACTTGATATTCAACGGCGGGAAGGACAAGAAACCGGCCAAGGAGACGACCGTCAGTCTCGTCTTCGACAACTCAGACCGCCTCATACCGATCGATTCCGAGAAGGTGAAGCTCACAAGGGTCGTGCGCGTGTCGGATAACGTTGAGGGGTACTATTCCTACTTCTACGTGAACGATAAGAGATCCTCCTTGGGCGAATTCGACAATCTCCTTGCCAACGCGCGCATAAGCGCGGACGGGTACAACTTCGTGCAGCAAGGTGACATAACGAGGATCACCGAGATGACCAACCTCGAGAGGAGAAGGATTCTCGATGACATCTCGGGTATTACGAAATTCGACGAGGAGATCCAGAGCGCCGAGAAAGAGAAGCTCTCCGCGGAGGAGAACGTCGGACGGCTCAGCATCATTCTCGACGAGATCAAGAAGCAGATGAAGCAGCTCGACGCCGACAGGGAGGGCGCGCTCAAGTACAAGGACCTCCACGACAGGATGGTCTGCGCCCAGGCGTCACTCGCGGTGAAGAGGAAGGAGTCCATAGACCGCGAGATATCCTCGCTCAACGAGCAGGTCACCAATTACACGGCCGAGAAGGAGAAATCCGAGGCCAAGAAGGAGGAGCTGATCGGGCAACTGGAAGGGATCTCGGCCGAGCTGACGGAGGTCGAAGCCGAGATAACCGAGAGAGGCGGTGAAGAGGCGAAGGAGATCAAGGACAAAATCGACACCCTCAGGATCGAGATCGCTAGAGCCAAGGACGCTGTCCTGAACGCGGACGAAATGATTCTCTCGCTTAAAGAGGTCAGGGTCGCCCAGAACGAAGACCTGAAGGCAGTCGAGAAGGACTTGAAGGGACTCGAGGAGAAGATCGAGCCCGTCAAGAAGGCCCTGGACGAGAAGTCGGAGCTGTTGGAGAGCAAGCGCAAGAAGCTCACGGAGCACCAAGAAGAGATCTCGAAATCTGACTCAGACTTCAGCAATTTGCAGAAAGAGGCCCTCGGGCTGTCGGTCGAGGTCACCACGAAAGAGGAGAAGCTGCACGCGCTCAACCTAGAGCAAGACAGGCTGAACGAGCGCATGTCCAGGTTGAGAATTGACATCGCCAACCTCGAGGAGACGAAGAAGACCTATGAGTTCGAACTCAAGGACGCTGAATGGTCAATCAAGGAGCTGAAGAACGAGACCAAGAGCGCGAACCAAGGTACGAGGAAGCTGCAAGAGGAATACCAGGCGAGGAGGAACAAAGAGAAGAAGCTCCTCGGGCACTTCCAGGACCTCGAGAACGCCGTCAAGACTCTCACACGGGAGTACAACCAGCTCAAGGCGGAGGCGGAAGCTGTCGACCAGGTCAGGAAGGGCTACAACAACGCGGTCAGCACCATTCTCGAGGCCAGGGACAAGGGCGCCATCAGGGGGATCCACGGCACGATCGCGGAGCTCGCGGAGGTGGACGACGACTACGAGGCGGCGACCAATGTCGCTGCAGGCAACAGGATGCAGTCGATCGTCGTCGACACGGATGCAGTTGCCTCAGAGTGCATCGGATACCTGAAGAAGAACAAGATCGGACGCGCGACATTCCTTCCGCTCAACAAGATGATTGACGGCCGACCGAGGGGGAAGGCCATACTGGCGGCTAAGGCCTCGCTGGGCTTCGCAATAGACCTCGTGAAGTTCGACGAGAAGTACAGGACGGCATTCTGGTTCGTGTTCGGCGACACGGTGGTCGTCAAGAACCTTGACGAAGCGAGGAAGCTCATGGGCGGGGTTAGGCTTGTCACTTTGGAGGGCGAGCTGGCAGAGGCCAGCGGCGCCATGGTCGGCGGCACCCTGGAGAAGAACCTGATGAAATTCGGCGCTCCATCCGAGAGCAAGATCGAAAAGAAGGCCGCCGAGCTTAGGGCTGCGGTTGAGGAATCGGAGAAGGTCCAGGCCGAACTTGCCCAATTGAAGATCGATATAGCACAGCTCGAAACCGCAATCAGAGATGTTAACGCAAAAGACAGCGGCGAGAGCGTGAAGATAGATTCGCTCGAGACCAAGAGGAAGGAGTTCGAGCTGAAGCTGGCTTCACTCGAGGGAGAGCTCGATACGAAGAACAAGGAACTGGCCGAGTGCCTGGACTTGCTCGAGAAAACCAAGAACGACCTCGAGAGCTTCCAGAGCGACATCGACAAGACGAAGAAGAAGAAGCAGGCCAAGGACAAGAAGCTGCTTGACGCAACTCCACACGAGCTGTCCAAGCAGCTGAAGCAGCTCGAGATGGAGATACTCGAACTCAACAATGAAGTTGCGAACCTGAACTCCGAAGTCCAGACGGTCACGAAGCAGATGGAGCTCGTCGAAGGAAGGAAAAACGAACTCAGCGCCGGAATCGATGCGACAGATGCCAAGATCGAAGAGCTAAGAACAAAGTCAAAGGAGAACGCTGGGAAGCAGGAGCAGCTGGACACGGAGCTCAAGGCACTGCTCAAGATGGAAAGGTCGATGGGCGACAAGTTGAACTCGCTCAGGACGAAGCGCGATGCGCTCTACAAGAAGAAGACGGACACGGAGGGCAACATCGACAAGTTCACGACCAAGGTTCAAACCAGCTGCGACTTCGTGCTCAGCCTGCAGACGAAGGTTGCAGAGGCGGAGAAGAAGCTTCAGGAAGCGGAGACGGAGCTCGCCCAGTTCTCCAGCGTCAAGCTGCCGGAAGAGATGCCTTCCACAGAGGACCTCAAGGTCACCGTCGCAGAGTGCGAGAAGCACATGTCCACTCTCGGAGCGGTCAACCTCAAGGCCATAGACGAATACGAAGACCGCAAGACCCGGTTCGACGGACTGAAGGAAGAGATCAGCCAGCTTGAGAAGCAGAAGAACAACCTGATGAGGTTGGTCGCCGAGCTGAATGACAAGAGGAAGATCGGGTTCAACAGGATATTCGTCGCGATCAACGAGAACTTCAAGAAGATGTTCGCCGAGCTATCGAACGGCGGCGAAGCTGAGCTCCTGCTCGAGAACGAGGAGGACCCGCTCGCGGGCGGCCTGATAATGAAGGCGAAGCCCAAGGACATGAAGGCCGTGCGGATGGAGGCGCTATCAGGCGGGCAGAAGAGCCTGACCGCACTTGCTTTCATATTCGCCATCCAGGCCTACGAGCCCTCGCCGTTCTACCTGCTCGACGAGGTGGACATGTTCCTGGACGGCGTCAACGCAGAGAATGTCGCCAAGGCCGTCAAGAGGAGCTCGAAGAACGCACAGTTCATCCAGATATCGCTCAGGAACATCACCCTCAAGGAGGCCGACCACATAATAGGCGTGACGATGCAGCGTGAGGGCATCTCCGACATCGTCATGAAACCCAACATCGGAGAGGGTGCAGACGTGACAGGGACGGAGCCCGAAACGGAGATCAAAGAGGAGGCCAGCTAGATGAGCTTCACGAGCGAATGCGGGGACGTCCTGAACCACCTGATGTTCCACAAGTCGATCATAGAGGATGACGCGATACCCGCAAGGGAGAGCAGGATCGAACGATATCTCAAGATGGTCGAGGAGATGCAGAGAGGCACGCTGGCACCGTCCGACGATCCGTTCGAGAGGAGCGTCGCGACTGTGTTCGAGCTCGTCGTGAACCAGCAGATGAACCCTTGGGACATCAACCTCATCGAGTTCTCCAAAATGTACCTCGCCAAGGTAAGGAAAGCCAGCGAGCTGAACCTTATCATCGCCGGCAAGATCGTCTACATGGCATGGGAGATCCTCAAACTCCAGAGCGAGCAGGTCCTTCAAAGGGTCGACAGGCCCGAGCAGATCGAGATGATGTTCGACGGCTGGGACCCGGACCGTCTCGACATATTCGTGGATCCCTTCGAACTCGGAACCGGCGAGTCTCTGCTTCACACTGAAGAGCTTCCGATCGACGAGAAGGTAAGGCGAAAGGCGGACAGGGCTGTCACGCTGATAGATCTTCTCGATGCTTTCGAGGAGGCGAAGAAGGAGAGCGACATAAGGCAGGAGCTCGCCAAGTTCATGCAGAAGTACCGCAGACCCGAGTTCGACGACAAGGCACACAAGGAGAACCTCGAGGAGGACATCGCATTGGTCTGGGAGAGGATCCAGAAGTGCGGCCAGGGCTCGATACCCGTGATAGACCTCTACGCGACTGGCAAGGAAGACCGGGTGAAGGTTTTCATCTCAATCCTGTTCCTAGCAAGCATGGGAAAGATACAGATCTGGCAGGACAAGCTTCCATACGGCGAGATATTCCTGGAGCTCAAAGTCCCGTGGGACATCGCGCAGCTCGAAGACGCCACCTCAGTGGTGACCGCTAAGATCGAAGAGGCACCGGTGGTGAAGTGAAGAGCGAAAGAATTGTCGAGGCTGAGCTTTTCTCGGCCGCCAAGCCAATTACAGTGACCGACCTCCAAACCGCGTCAGGACTGGACGTCAGGACGATAAGGTCCGCGCTCAAAAGGCTCATAGACGAGTACAACGGGGCCGACCGGGCAATCGAGATCGCCAAGATGGGCCCGAGGTACGCGATGCAGGTCAAGAAGGAGTTCAGGGAACCTGCGGCGAGGTTGGCCGACCTCAAGATCCCGAAGGATCTGCTCAAGACGGCCTCTCTCATCGCGTATTATCAGCCGGTTCTTCAGAGCAAAATGTTCGACCTGATCGGCAACAGGATCTACGACGATGCCAAACAACTGATAGATCTCGGCCTGGTCAAGGCTAAGCCGAAGAGGAAGAGCATTGAACTCACCACCACCAAGAAGTTCATCGAGACCTTTGGCATAGATGCGACGTCAAGACAGGAAGTCAAGGCCTGGCTAGAGGAAGAACTCACAAGAATGACAGGGAAGAAGCCGCCGTAGAAGCATTTGCCAGAGTTTCGTTCTGCATTACGACTAAACGCAAAGGTTTAAGTGAGATGTCCGCATTGACAATGACGTGATTTAAATGGTGATGCCTCTAAGTTTGTTAGAGAAATCCATGAACAAGAAGGTCACTTTGCTGCTGAAAGACAGCAGACTTCTTGTGGGCACACTCGCCGGTTTCGACGATTATCTAAACATGGTTCTGGAAGACACAGAGGAGACGAACGGTGACAACGTGAAACGTTTGGGAACCGTGATTCTCCGAGGGAACAACGTAGTAAGCATATCCCCGATGTGAGCGCTATTCTGATTCCGAGATCGAGCATTCCAGCTCCTGAGCTGGCCTGCGGTTCACATCGCAAGATGCTTTTATACATTCGAATAACATGCCGAGTGCCGTGAAAGCCGTACTGCTGGTCGGGGGCTTGGGGACGAGGCTAAGGCCGCTCACGTATCGAATCCCGAAGCCGCTGATCCCTGTCATGGGCAAGCCTCTGATCATGCACGTCATCGACTCGATGCCTGCAGAGGTCGACGAGATAATCATTCCTGTGAGCTACAAGAAGAAGATGATCGAAGAGTACCTTGCCAAGAACAGGCCGAAGCGGAAGATCACGCTCGTCGACGAACCGGAACCGCTGGGCACAGGCGGCGCCGTGAAGAACGTCGCGGAGCACATAGACGGCGAGTTTCTCGTGATAAATGGCGACAGTATCTCCTCTCTGAGTGTCGACAAGTTCGTCAAGTTCCACAGGCAGAAGAAAGGCATCGCGTCTATCTCGCTTTGGCCCGTGAATGACCCAACACCTTACGGCGTCGTTGATCTCGACAAGGAAGGTCGAATAAAGAGATTCCAGGAGAAACCGAGGAAGGAGGAGGCTTTCTCCAATCTGATTAACGCAGGCGCATACGCGCTCGAGCACGATGTTCTAGATTACATCGGGAAGGGTTTCGTGTCGATGGAGCGGGAGGTCTTCCCGAAACTCCTTGATAAGGGCATGTACGGTCTGCAATTCGACGGATATTGGATCGACTGCGGGCGGAGGGAGAACCTGCTTGAGGCCTTCTGGACGCTGATGGGGAAAGACGCGAAAACCATCGATAAGAAGTCGGTCTCGGAAGGCGCTGAACTCAAGAGGCCGATAGTGGTCAGGGAGCATGCCGTGATTGCAGGGGCGACAATAGGTCCCTACACATATGTCTCTGAGAGGGCCGTCATCGGCATGAGATCCAGAGTGGAGAGATCTGTCATCCTGGAAGATGCAAGGATAGGGACGCGCTGCAAAGTCATCGATTCCATAATCGACGCTGGCGTGACTGTCCCTGACGGCACCTTGGTGGAGTCTGCGATTCTAAGCAACGCCAAGGACGCTGGCAAATCGGTGACTTGATGGCAAAGAAGCTGAAGAGAGTGCGCAGAAGCCCACTAGTTCTCGTGATCGAACTGCTGATGCCATGGATTGTGATGGCCGTTCTCGCAGTGACATTTACGTCTATTGGCATCGATCGCGAAGGCTCGATTGCATTGGCGCTGGCAGGTGGTCTTGGGGCGACGTTCTTGATATTCTTGTTCGAGAGGAGACGCGGAGGTACAAGGATGAGGCGACGGCGTCAATCGCCTGAACGATGAGATGACTTGAAGATGCATTCAAGTTCATGAGGGGCCAGGAAGAGATTACGAAGCCTTACATCACCGAGCATATCAGAACCCGAGCCCGAGCAGCAACAGGAACAACGATCCGCTGATTGTGGCGGCTGCTGGAATGGTCAATATCCATGCAATGACAATTCGCCTGCCCAACCCCCATCTCACGGCCGAGAGCCTTCTCGTGGCGCCCACGCCCATTATTGCACCAGATATCGTATGCGTTGTGCTGACCGGAATGCCTAGCCGTGCTGTCGAGAACAACATGACCGCCGCACCTGTCTCTGCGCAGAAACCCTGGTAGGGATCGAGATGGGTCAGTCGTGTCGCCATAGTCTTGACGATACGCCACCCACCAAAAAAAGTCCCGAGGGAGATCGCAACGCCGCAGACAACCATGACCCAGTCATGCACGACGAATGCGCCGCCTGACTCGATCAAGAGGACCATTGAGATGATCCCCATCCCTTTCTGCGCGTCGTTCGAGCCATGGGCATAAGAGTAGAAAGCGGACGATGCAAGCTGCAGCCTTCGGAACCATCTGTTGACGGTGGTCTTAGAAGCCCTTCTGGCAGCCCACATCACCAGAGAAGTGAGAGCGAAGGCCGTCACCAGACCCACCATCGGCGAGATGACTATGAACGCGATTGTCTTCACGGTTCCTGACCACACAACAGCATTCAGCCCAGCAACAGCGCCTCCGGCTCCGATGAGCCCGCCCACCAACGCGTGGCTGCTCGACGTCGGGATAGCAAGCCACCAGGTGATGAGGTCCCACAGGATCGCGCCCATGACGGCACAGAACAACAGCAGGGCACCATACTTGAGAATGAGACTCTGGTCAATGATGCCCTTGCCAATGGTTTTTGCCACGGCCTGGCTCAGATAGATCCCCGCAAAGTTGAATATCGCCGCCCATCCAACAGCCTTGACGGGTGACAAGACTTTCGTTGCCACGACAGTTGCTATCGAGTTTGCGGAATCGTGGAATCCGTTGACGAACTCAAACGCCAGAACTAGTGCGATTGTCACTGCCGCGAGGCTGATCAACTCCATCAGAAAGCCTCTACGAGTTCTTCATGAAGACGTCTTTTATAACATCGGCGGCGTCCTCGCACTTGTCCGTTGCCTCTTCGAGGTATTCGTATATCTCCTTGAGCTTGATGATGTCAACGGCATCGTATTTCTTGAAGAGTCCGGCGACCGCCACATGCGTTATGTCATCCCCCATATTCTCAAGGCGGTTGATCTCGATGCAGTGTTCGAGTATGTCGCTCTTCTTCTTGTAGTTCTTGAGATCCTTGACTGCGTGGTTGACCTCCTTGGAGGATATGACGATGACCTCTGTGAGTTTGACCATGTCTGGGGGGACTGACTTGATTTCATATGACCACATCCGATGCGATGCAGCCTCGACATAATCGAGGATGTCATCGAGCCTTGAAGTCAGTTTTGAGATATCTTCCTGGTCGATCGGCAGGACGAACGTCTTGGTCAATGCCTCTGCGATTGTATGCACCATCTCGTCGCCCCGGTGCTCGATCTCCTTGATCTTGTCACGCTTCTGCGCCACATTGTTGAAGTTCTTGACCATGTCGAGAAGCGCCTCAGAACCCTCCAAAACGATGTCCGCCTGTTGCTCCAGCATTTCGAAAAAGTGCTTGGACTGCGGGATAATCCATTCCTTGAAACCCATCCGGTGTGCTCCCCCTGCACCGAGATAATTCGGTGCGATTATATACTCTTGTGGATGCGACCTGCGGGTGGTATTGTCAGCTTCGAAATCGATGCCCAAATGCCAAACGCTGCTGCATGTTCCGCAATTTGACAGCAAGCTTTTATTTGGGATTCGAACATCAGTGGTCCGATGGCTGATGATACCAAGGTTCCGAGGCTATTCGGAACAAACGGCGTCAGAGGAGTCGTTAACTCGAAGGAAATGGACTCCGTCTTCGCGATGAGACTCGGAAAGGCAATTGGGACTTTCATGAAGGGCCCCGTCCTGATTGGGACAGACACGCGCACATCGAACGAGATGATCAAGTCGGCTTGCGCATCTGGCCTCATGGCTACGGGATGCAACGTTATGGACTGCGGCGTTGTCCCCACCCCTACGCTCCAGTATGCGGTGAAGACGGGCAAGGTTGCGGGAGGGGTGGTCATAACCGCATCTCACAACCCTCCAGAATTCAACGGTATCAAAGCGATTGACAGAGATGGCACTGAAATGAGCAGGGAGAACGAAGAGGCCATCGAGAAAATCTATCACGAAGGCAATTTCATCCAGGCGGACTGGCAGAGAGTTGGCAGGCTCGCGCTGAATGCGACAGCCATCGAACGATACATCGCTGGAATCGTCTCGAAGGTAGATGTCGGCGCAATCCGAAGGGCCAATTTGCGAGTTGCCTTAGACTGCAGCAATGGCGCAGGAGGCCTTGTGACTCCGAGGTTGCTCGAAAGGCTGGGGGTGAGGTATGTCACCCTCAACGCCGATCCGAACGGGGCGTTCCCGGGACACAACAGCGAGCCCACCCCTGAGAACACGAAGGGCCTAGTCGAGCTGATGAAATCGGGAGGGTTCGATTTCGGCTTCGTGCATGACGGAGATGCCGACAGAACGATATTCGTCGACGAGAATGGACGGTATCTGTACGGCGACAGAAGCCTAGCAATCGTTGCCAACTACATCTGTTCTCAGAAGAAGGGAAGGTTGATCGTCACCACAGTCGGGGGCTCCATGTGCATCGAAGATGCAGTCAAGATGGCGGGAGGATCCGTCATCTACACGATGGTCGGCTCGCCAATTGTAGCCAGAGTGATGATGGAAAAGGGAGGTGTCTTCGGTGGGGAGGAGAACGGTGGGCTCATATTCGCGGAGTTCCAGTATTGCAGGGACGGGGCGATGGCGGCTGCCAAGGTCCTGGAGATCGTCGCGAAGCTGGGGAAGCTTTCGGAGATAAACGACCGCATCCCACAGTACTGTCAATGCAAGGTGAAGACCGCCTGTCCGGAGGAGAAGAAAAAGAAGGTGGTTGCGGAGCTGGCATCTTCTGTAAGCGGCAAAAGGATCGATAAGACCGACGGACTGAAGATATTCTTCGACGAAGGCTGGGTACTGCTGAGGCCGTCTGGAACGGAACCCATCTTCAGGATATACTCGGAATCGAAAACCAAGACCAGGGCAGAACAACTCGCAGAGGACTACAAGAAGCGCGTCGAGAAGATCGTCAGAGGCTGAACACTACTTCTGGGCCCGCATCGCCTTCCACTTGACGGCCATGACCTCGCGCATCATTCTTGCCCCGAGTATCGAGGTGTTGCCGTTGTCGTAAGGAGGGCATATCTCAACGACATCGAAGCCCACGAGTCGATCGCCAAGCCTGTTGATCACGTACCTGACATCCCAGGGGGTCAGGCCGAATGGCTCAGGTGTTCCCGTTCCTGGCGCATAGGAGGGATCTATTCCGTCGATGTCGAGCGACAGGTAGATGTGCTTTCTCTTCAACTTCGCCAGCATCTCGTCAAAGACCTTCTCTGTTCCCTCCTTGTGGATCCTGAAGGCATCGGCGTACAATGCCTCGTCCACCTTCTCATCAGCTGATATCGATCGAACGCCGAAAGCGAATGCATTCCCTTTGCCCACATGGTCGACTATGCGCCTGTGCGCGCACGCGTGACTGTTCTTGAGGCTCTGGTACTCATCCCTGAAGTCGAGATGGGCATCGATCGTGATGACGGCCACGTCTTCGAAAGCCGTGACGACGGGCGGCGATATCGAGTGTTCTCCGCCTATGAATAGGGGGAACTTTCCAGCCGAGACGATCCTGTGAGCCTCCTCCTTCACAGACTCGACCATGTCGTCCACCGAACCCTCCTCGTAAAGGTCGCCAGCGTCATGGACTGCGATATCATCGAATGTTATGCCGTGCTCGAAGTTCTCCTTCTCGAATGTCTGAGAGGTCTCTCGAACTG
>JBASRQ010000038.1:0-3980 GCA_049273895.1 Thermoplasmata archaeon | reverse complement strand
TTCCCACATCGCACCCCAGGCATGCATCGCTGATGTTGCGGGAGAAGCTGGTCAAGGGGTACCGCAGCGGAATCGTCGTTCCACAGGGTCTAATCGCCCACGGTCGGGGCGAGATGTTTGACTACCTTCTAGGGGAGCGCACTACGAAGGAGTCTAGGATCGCTTCGAAAGCAGCTGCAGCTCTTCTTCTGAAGGCCAAAAGGCCCGTGATTTCAGTAAATGGGAATGTCGCCGCTCTCTGTCCTCGAGAAATTGTCCATTTTGCAGAAGTTGCCAGAGCTAGGATCGAGGTCTGCTTGTTCCACAGGACCGATGAGCGCATCTCGAAGATCCAGAGGGTGCTCGAGGAGAACGGGGCAGAAGGAGTGCTTGGCTTCTTGCCAGACGCGAAGATTCCAGGCCTCGATCACATGCGCGGGCTCTGCTCGAAGGACGGCATCTACTCCGCGGACGTCGTTCTGATACCTCTTGAAGACGGCGACAGAGCAGAAGCTCTCGCCAAGATGGGTAAGAAAGCGCTCGCTGTAGACCTCAACCCAATGTCAAGGACATCGCGCGCTGCGACCGTCACCATCGTCGATGAAGTGACCAGGGCAATTCCTGAGCTCATTCGAAATGTGGAGGATCTCGCTGGCGATCCGAAGGCCATCAGGAGAGTTCTAAAGGCATATGATCGCGATGAGAACCTCAAGCTCGTGGCGAAGATGATGTCGACCAATCTTGCCAACTTCCTCGGAAGATGACTCTCGCCACGAAGCCTTCACGGAGTATTATTGACGCTGTTCGCGACTCTGGTGATATGAGATCGCGATCGGGAACGATTGATTCGGTCGCCCAAAATCCCAACGATCGCTGGCGCAGGCGGAACAAGGAATGCCGTCGCACCCATCAGCGAGACCACTTTGCTTACTGTTCTCATCCGTGAGACGACAAGAGCGCATTCTGTATCGTCGAGGGGGCCTCTGGCGAGTAGCGAGTGACTCAGAACCCGGCACAATTCGACGGTCACATTGACAGTCATCCATACCAAATCCTTCAAGGGCGTTGGCTCCCCCGCGAAATCTGTTTCTCTTCTGAGGATTGCCTTTCTCAGGTCCTCTGCATTCTCTCCATCGAACTTGGTGTAAGCATTTCCAACCATCGTTGTAGCATGAGCATCACTTCCTCCGACGAATGCAACATTCATGTCCTTCGCGATCGTCTGTGCCGCATCATTCGTGTATCCGTCTCTGTGCGCTGCATTGAGGAGCTCCACCCCGTCGAGCTTGAGTTCCATTATCTTTAAACCGAGTGAATCGCAATGTGAGCTGAATGGATGAGGGGCGATTGCCAGGCCACCTTGTTCGTGGATCATATCAATCGTATCGTCTGCAGGCAGGCCTTTCGGGACGTCCTCCGACAGGAATATGCCAAGTAGATCACCATCCAAAGTTGCGATCTCGGATCCTGTCACGATCTCGACGGAGGTCGCGGATTTTCTGGCCTCTGTCGCTCCGCGAATCGAATTGTGGTCGGTAACGCAAAGGACACTGAGCTGCCTTCTTTCGGCCATCTTGACGATTTCAGAAGGGTACGATATCGAGTCCGGGAATCTCAGGAAGTGCACCCGAGTCAGACCTGAGTAGCGCGTGTGGACATGAAGATCGGCCTTTCCAAGCATGGGATCAACGAATCTCCTAGGTGGATGTAGTCTTTGCCTACTCACCAGATGAGTCGCTATATAGATTATGTCTTGATTGGTCACCTATCGAGGACACTCTCTCCTTATCTAGCCAAATGGAGCTTGCATATACTACTGCGAGAAGGGTAATCTATCCTCGATAGCGATTGTCCATAACAGGGCGGGCGACATGGCACGGCGAATGAGCATACATGTGCGTTTGCTCCCGGTAGAAATTTCCCCCGTAACATCCCCGACCTCGGCACTAACCCCGAGGAATCCCTTTTCTTTGCACCATCGGTTTGTTCGCCCCTGATTCTATGATCCAGATGCTCCATAGTCAGAGTTCGAATGTCATTTCCTCGGATGCTACCTCATGCCCTTCGTTGCCAAACGCCTTGGATATCCATTCTGTGAGCCCATCTCTGATTTCTCTGAAAAGCGCCGAGGTCTCGGCCGGATCAGAGCTCGCAGCAGGGTCCACGAATCCGTGATGGATGTATCTCTTTGCCCCTGGAACGAACGGGCACGTCTCGTTGGCGCCGCTGCATAGGGTCACTACAAGATCGATTTCCTTTCCAACGAACTCATTAACGTGCTTTGATCGGCTATGGGAGATGTCGATTCCGATTTCGGACATTGCCTGGATAGCAAGGGGATTGACAGATGTCGGCTCGGACCCCGCGCTGAAGACCTCGTAGCGGTCACCGTAGAGGCTCTTGAGGATGCCCTCGGCCATCTGGGATCTGGCTGAGTTGTGTGTGCAGATGAACAAGACCTTCTTGCGCCTGTTCATCGGGTTCATTTCTCATCTGGCCTCATAACATTTGATTTGATTTCAGCAAAGAGCAGCGCTGCTTACTCCTTGATCACTCTCTGGCCCGTCACCATGTAAATCACTCGTTCGGAGATGTTGCATGCGTGGTCTGCAATCCTCTCCAGATACCTGGCAACGAGGGTGTAGTTGATCCCTAGTCCGATCTTCCTGGAATCTTCCATCATGTAGGTGATTACTTCTCTGAATATCTCATCATAACGGGAATCGACCTTGTCCTCGAGTTCGAACACTTCCTTAGTGAGCGCTATGTCCCTCTCCAAGAACGCCTTCACGGACAATGCGACCATCCGTTCAGCCATTTCCGCCATGCTCGGTATGCTGACCAGGGGCTTGAAGTGGGCCATAGCATGCGCGTGAATCGTCACTTCAGCTATATCTCTCGCGTAACGTCCTATCCTGTCGAAGTCCGTAATCACCTTCAGGTACGTGCCGATTGTGCGCAGGTCCTTGGCAACCGGCGACTGAAGTGCAATTACATCGAGACAGCGCTTCTCTATCTCATTGTTAAGGGAATACAACTCCTCGTCTATTCGCTTGACTTTCTCAGCCTGCTCAAGGTCCAGTTCCTCAAACGACTTGACTGCGATCTCTATTCCCTCGCTGGTCTTTCTTGCCATCTCCGCGACAAGTCCGTCCAGCTCGGCCAATTCGCTTTCATACGCCTTTCTCGGACTCATGATCACCCGAACCTCCCTGTGATGTACTTTTCTGTGAGCTCCTTGTCTGGGGCTTCGAAGATCGTCTTCGTGACTCCGAACTCTATGAGCTCTCCCATATACATGAATGCGGTGTAGTCAGCAATCCTAGCGGCCTGCTGCATATTGTGCGTCACGATCACAATCGTGTACGAGTTCTTAAGGTCGAACAGCAGGTCCTCGATCTTCGCAGTGGCTATCGGGTCCAATGCAGAGCAGGGCTCGTCGAGGAGCAGGACCTCGGGTTCGACAGCAAGGGCCCTTGCTATGCATAGTCTCTGTTGCTGCCCTCCAGATATGCTCGCTCCCGAAGCATCGAGTTGGTGCTTCACCTCGTCCCACAGGGCTGCCAACTTCAGGCTCTTTTCAACAGTCTTGTCCAGCCTGTCCCAGTCCTTCACCCCGTTTAGACGAAGACCCGCTGCCACATTGTCGTAGATCGACATCGTGGGGAACGGATTGGGTTTTTGGAACACCATCCCGACCTTGGTTCTGACCAGGACGGGATCCATGTCGGCATCGTAGATGTTCTTCCCGTCGAGCATGACCTTCCCTGTGACGCGAGCTCCGCGCACAATCTCGTGCATCCTGTTGAAGCAGCGTATGAGGGTCGACTTCCCGCATCCAGATGGACCGATGATGGCCGTTATCTTGTTCTCTGGTATGCTGAGACCAACGTCTTTCACCGCGTGCACGGCACTGAAGTACGCATTCAGGCGCTCTGTTTCGATTTTCTGAGCCATGATTTCTTCACCATTTGGTTGCTATTGCTGAACCTGTTTCTCCT
>JBASRQ010000171.1:0-2381 GCA_049273895.1 Thermoplasmata archaeon | reverse complement strand
GATGAGCTCTTCAAATTGGGACGACAAGAAATGGGGAATGACATTCGAGGAGTTCCAGAAAGGCATAGAGGACTACGCGAACGACCGACTCTGGTTTTACGACAACCTTGACGACCTTCGCAGGACGCACATCAATAAGTGGGTGGCAGTCAGGAATAAGCAAGTCGTCGACTCCGACAGTGACCACGACGAGCTTATTGAGCGTCTTGAATCAGGCGGAATCGGACTCTCTGGCACCCATGTTCTTTTTGTGCGCCCGGAAGACATCGTCGTGATCTACTAGAGGTCACGCTGAATGCCGCTGAGAATCCCCTTGTGCGTCACCGAGGAGGAGCCCCCCTTCGTGACGGCACAAGCATACTGGCTGAGGAAGGGCACAAAAGACAGAGTCGACTTCCTCGTGGACACAGGCGCCTGGGTGGCACTTCGATGCAGGCCTAGCTTATTTGGACTTGAAGGACTGAGGCCGTCTACGCAGCGGGAGGAACAGAATGAGGACTCCCAGACAAGTTAATATGTCCTGAGTCTTTTCATGGGGACACTATGACGGCGAAGCTAGGCACCATCGAGGGTGTCGTGGTCAAGCCCCTGAAGAGAATCGTGGACGACCGGGGCTGGCTGATGGAGATCTTCAGGAGCGACTGGCCCGAGTTCAGGAAGTTCGGACAGACCTACATCACCACATGCAAACCCGGAGTCGTCAAGGGCTGGCATTATCACAAGCTCCAGTGGGACCATTTCGTCCCATTGAAAGGAAACGCTCTAATCGGTCTGTACGATTCCAGAGAGAAGTCCAAGACGAAGGGCATCGTTCAGGAGGTCGAAGCCTTTGAGAGGGAGCCGAAGTTGATTGCGATCCCGCCGTATGTCTACCACGGCTTCACGCCGCTCGACGACAACGACATCTGGGTCGTGAACACGCCCACAGAACTGTACAACTACAAGAAACCGGACGAGTACAGGCTCGAATGGGACGACCCCTCCATAGGTTACATGTGGCGCAGGAAGGTGTAGATTCTGAGAACGCTCGTGACAGGCGGCGCCGGATTCATTGGATGTAACTTCGTGAGGCACATGCTCAGGGAGCACCCGAACGACCAGATTGTCGTTCTGGACAAGCTCACCTACGCCGGCAGGCTCGAGAACCTCGAAGAGATCAGGGACAAGATCACTTTCGTCAAAGGCGACATCTGCGACAAGGAGGCGGTCAAGAAGACGATGGCGGGCTGCGACTACGTCGTCAACTTCGCCGCTGAGAGCCATGTCGACAGGAGCATTGCGTCTCCAGAGGATTTTGTGCGGACCGATGTCCTGGGCGTGTTCACTCTTCTCGAGGAGGCGCGCAGGATCAGCATCAAGAAGTTCATACAGATCTCGACGGATGAGGTGTACGGCTCGACAGCCTCTGGGTCGTTCTCTGAGGCCGACACTTTGGATCCGTCATCGCCGTACTCCGCGAGCAAGGCAGGAGGAGAACTTCTAGCAAGATCATACGTCCGGACATACGGTCTCGACGTCGTCGTCACTCGCTCGTCAAACAACTACGGACCTTTCCAGTACCCCGAGAAGCTCATACCGGTCCTCATCATCAAGGCGCTCAGGGACCAGCCGCTGCCCATCTACGGCAAGGGCACGAACGTGAGGGACTGGCTCCACGTCGAGGACAACTGCTGGGCGATCGACCTCGTGATGCGGAAGTCCAAGCCAGGAGAGATCATCAACATCGGCTCTGGCAACGAGATCCCGAACATCGAGGTCGCGAAGCTCGTGCTGAAGCACATGAACAAGCCCGAAAGCCTCATCAAGTACGTTCAGGACAGGCCCGGCCACGACTTCAGATACTCTCTGAACTGGGACCGGATAAGGAAGCTGGGCTGGAAGCCCAAGATGAGGTTCGAGGAAGGGATCAAGAGGACCGTCGACTGGTACCTGGCCAACCAGGCATGGTGGAAGCCTCTGGTTTAATCAAGAAGCTACATCTGCTACCTGGCCATCCAACAGTGTTTTCCCGAAACCGCTATATCCGCTAGGGCTGCTACCCGCAGATGGCCACAAGAGGTCAATGTCATGAAGATAGCCTCGATCGTGGGTGCGCGTCCCCAATTCATCAAACTCGCTCCGCTTTCGCGGGAGCTGAGAAAAAAGCACAGAGAGGTTCTGATAGACACGGGGCAGCATTACGATCAGGAGATGGCAGGTAATTTCTTCTCTGAGTTCAAGATCCCCAAGCCGGACCATTCTCTTGGGATCGGCTCTGCGGACCATGGCGAGCAGACGGGTCGGATGCTCATATCGCTCGAGAAGGTTCTGATTGCCGAGCTGCCGCATCTGGCAATAGTCTTCGGAGACACGAACAGCACTCTGGCAGGGGCTCTTGCCGC
>JBASRQ010000028.1:0-10722 GCA_049273895.1 Thermoplasmata archaeon | reverse complement strand
TCCTGGGAGAAGACGCTCAGCAAGCCTGGCATCCGCGGACAGGCGGTGCATGAGCTGGCGCTTACGGAGCTGGGCATAAACACCTGCCCGCCGTCGCTGAGGCCTGATGGTGCTAGCACGAACTATGAGACGCTGAATCTGTCCGTCAGAAAGGCGATCGCAATGGCCGTCAACAAGACCCAGATGGTCAGGGACGTTATCTTCGGGCTCGCAGAGCCCGGCGACGTCTTCATCCCACCGGCGAGCGTTAGATGGCACTATAATCTGACAACGTCCGAGAAATACAAATTCGACATTGCAGCAGCCAATGCTCTTCTAGATGCCGCTGGATACGTCGATTCCAACAGTGATGGGATCAGAGAGAACAGCACAAACGGAGTGGCGCTCAACTTCCAGTTCAACTTCATAGTGGACAGCCCAGAAAACGAGGCTGACGCGTATCTCATACAGGGTTGGTTGGAGCAGATAGGAATAAAGGCGGACCCCCAAGGCATCTCGGAATCCACCTTGACTGACTATTGGTATGGGATGAATTACGACATGTTCATCTGGGGCTGGGGAGGTGACGCCGACCCATCCTTCATAGCCTCGGTCTTCACCACGGGCCAAATCCCGACTGAGGAGACCGGCTACGCAGCGTGGTCGGATTGCTTCTACTCGAATCCATATTACGACAGCCTGTTCGTCCAGCAGCAGAACACGGTCGACATAGCAGCTCGCCAGGCAATCCTCTATGAGATGCAGCGGATCATCTACAGAGACTCGCCATATGTTATCCTCTACAACGCGTACGGGTTGTACGCATACAGAGAGGACCGATTCACTAACTGGCCGGACATCACGGCGCACCCGGGAATGACGCCTCTCTCAGGGTTCACTGGCGGCCCCTGGCTGTACTACGAAATCTTGCCGTACTCTGGCAACCTGCCACCACGGAACGTCGACGCAGGACGGGACACGGTATTGGCGCTCGGCGAGACGAGGAGCTTCACCGGTTACGCGGAAGACGAGGACCCAGCAAACCTGACATGGACTTGGAACATCTCGGAGCCCGGCGATGTCTTCCACGAGCTGACCGGTAGGACCATTAGCTACACGTTCGACATCGAGGGAACGGTGCTCATCACGCTGACGGTTGGGGATAGTGGGGACCCGTCGCTTGACGACCGTGACCAGATAGTCGCGACCGTTGTCGAGCTCGCTCAGGCTGGATGGCTCGCAGGGTATGTCAAAGACACTCAGGGTCATGCGATAGCGGCGGCCGACGTCACCGCAGAACTGAGTTCGGCAACGACCGACCTGACAGGATACTATAATATGACCCTCGCTCCCGGCCCGTATGACGTGACTGCGTCGAGAAATGGGTACCTGACAGGGTTGGAGACCACAACTGTAGTCCTCGACCAGACGACGGCTCTGGACTTCGCGCTCACGAACAACTCGGGATCACTAAGAGGTCATGTCTACTACAAGGACACGACCAAGCCTCTCGAGGGCGTGGTGGTTTCGGTGCGCAAGGGCGACATCAACAAGCTCTACTTGACTGATGCGTCCGGAGCCTACAACATTGATATGCTGGAGGCTGGCACCTACAGCGTCAATGTGACGAAGGCTGGCTACGAGACAAACATGACTTCCGTGGTCATCCAGGTCGGGCTCGAGAAGATCCTCGACGCCCGTCTCGAGCCTCTGAAGACCGGCGGTGGCGTAAGCACATTGATGCTCGCGGCAATCGCGGCGATCATCGTGATAGTCGCTGTTGCCGTGGTTGTGTTCATGCTCATGAGGCGGAAGAAGGAGCCGGCGGAGGGACAGCCGCCAAAGGTGCCGGAGCTGCCTAAGCCCTAGGCGCTCCAACATTTTCATTTTGCTCTATTGCTGTGTGTCCCCTGAGCCAGAGGGAATCAGTTTATCTAGCGGTGCGGCCTTTTCGGGACAGGTGCGGCGAGTGCATGACTCAACGTGCACGAGGGGGGCGCTGAGTGCGTAGTACCAGGGGCATCATGGGGAGGCGGCTCGTCAACGCCCTCATCACCCTGTTTATCATACTGGTTCTCAACTTCCTGATGTTCCGGGTAATGCCAGGGAACCCGATTAGGATGCTCGTGCCTCAGGACCCGAGCATCAGCCCGGAGTACATCCACCAGCAGATTGCGAAGTTTGGGCTTGACAAGCCACTCTACGTCCAGTTCTTCAGGTATGTCTGGGACACCTTCACTCTCCAGTTCGGGGACTCGTTCCACTACAAGATGCCTGTCATGAAGGTCATAAGCGACGAACTAGTGTGGACGCTGATCCTCGTGGGCACCTCGTCCATCCTAATGATCGTCGTCGGCATGGCCATCGGCATCGTCGCGGCGTGGAAGCACGGGGGCGCCTTTGACACGGGTTCGCTCGCGTTCTCCCTATTCTTCTACGCCATGCCAACATTCTGGTTCAGCATGATGCTGGTGGTCATCTTCTGCCTCCAGCTTGGATGGTTCCCTGCGAGCGGCCAGCTTTCCATAGGCGAGAAAATCTCTCCCTTCACTTTCGACAAGCTCAAAGACCTCCTTGATCACCTCATTCTGCCGGCCGCAAGCTTGACAATCGGCTCAATCGCAGCATTCTCTGTGATCATGCGTGGCTCTCTCATCGATGTCATGACGGAGGAGTACATCACGACTGCGAGGGCGAAGGGGCTCAGAGAGGGGCAGGTGCTGAAGGACCACGCTGTCCCGAACGCCATGCTCCCGATGGTGACTCTCATAGCCATGGACCTGGCCTTCGTGGTCGGTGGGGCTTTCCAGACCGAGATTGTGTTCAACTATAAGGGCATAGGCTGGGCGACGGTACAGGCAACTTATCAAAAGGATTATCCTTTTCTTCAGGCGGCGTTCCTCATTATCGCAATCGCCGTGATATTCGCCAACCTAACGGCGGACCTCCTTCTCATATATCTCGACCCGCGCGTGAAGATGGGGTGATAAATGGACATGCCTGGCAGCTCTGATTCGACACCCCCACAGCCAGCAGAGCGCGATAAGATCAGCACTAGGATGATGAGGGCTCTCCCTGTCCCCGAGCCCACGCGCGAGAAGCTCATGCTGGCCGACAAGAAGGTCAGAGAGATTTGGAAGATATTCCGAGGTAACTGGCTTGGCATGACGGGAATCACGATGCTCGTCTTCTTCATCATCATGGCAGTTTTTGCCGCCCAAATCATGCAGATCGTCGCGGCGCTCGCAGGCTGGCATTTTGCGTACACGCCCTTTCTCAATCCTGGTGACGGAGTGATGTTGTCGCCCTCTTCGCAACACTGGATGGGGACGGATCAGAGAGGCTGGGACATATTTGCGAGGACCATCTATGGATCGCGCATCTCACTCGAGATCGGCTTCTTCGCAACCCTGGTTTCGATGGTGTTTGGAACCGTGATCGGGCTCATGAGTGGCTACTGGGGCGGGTGGCGAGATGAGGTGTTGATGAGGATTACGGACGTGTTCCTGGTGCTGCCTTGGCTCGTTTTCATGATCATACTCGCAACCTTACTTCCTGGTGGGCCAAGCATCATGAAGGTGATATTCGTCATCGGGATAACTGGGTGGTCGAGCACGGCCCGAATCGTGCGCGCCCAAGTGCTCTCGATCAAGGAAAGGGCGTTCATCGAGCGGGCGAAGGCTATCGGTGGCGAGGACTGGCATATTGTCTGGAGACACATATTCCCCAATGTCTTCCCACTCGTGTTCGCTGACTCGATCTTGACAGTCGCCCTTTCTATCCTATCTGAGAGCACGCTGAGCTTCATCGCCTTGGGCCCGCCGCCGAACAAGGTCGTGACCTGGGGGATCATCCTCTACGACGCATATTCGAGGAACGCGATAACCAACGGGCTGTACCTGTGGATTGTGATACCCGGCCTGTGCATCGTGTTCGTCGTCCTCGCATTCACCTTCGTGGGGTACGCCCTCGACGAAATCTTCAACCCAAAGCTGAGGAAGAGATAGAGCTGGCGCGACAAGGGTCGTATTCTAGGCCGACCCGTGTAGAAGACTAGTTCGATTGATAACGTTGCAGTTGGCGTCATTCCCTATGTCTTTGGAAGAAAACAACGAGCTGGATCTGAACCTCCATGCTCTTGGTCACTAATGCGGAGACATCCACGAAGACCTACATGTGATGAGATTGCCACTTGCCCAGAGAGAGAATCTGCTTGTTTTCCCATGGGCCTTTCCTCTGCCTACCTCAACAGGAGAGTGTACTGGTGGCTAGCCAGCGTCTTGTTTCCGAGGCTTCAATTAGACGGGATTGACAGTTCGGCACAAACCCCTTTCCATCTATCTCTCACATGAAGGGCAGCGATTGCCAAGGAGTCGCTGTCCGCACTGCGGGCAAACTGCGAATCGAGGAGATGGTCGCTGTGCGGAGGGGATGTGGAGGAAACGATGCACGACGGAAATCAATCCAGTTATGATAAGCAATGCCGTCAGAACGGCAAAGAACCATACTTTTGATCGATCCAGCATGAGCTGCCCGAACCAAGACGGCCAAGAGCGTGGATACTCCAAGCCAGTTCCAAGTGAGATGACAACGATGAACAGGCTGACGATAAACGCGACCATCAGGACCGCAACAAGTACTTGCTTCCCTCGATTGGCCGTCATGTTCCCCCATTCCTATGATGCACTCCTCCCCTATGGTCTTTTCCGAGGCGAGGCTCAACCCTTTTCTTTGCGTCTATCGATCAAGAAGCCATAGATTGCAAGTGCCCATCCAATCGTCAAGAAGGGCATGCCAACAACAATGCCCAGGAGATGAGCCTGACCCCAGAGTGAAGTATGAATGCCCCATATTCCTATCAGAAAGCCGATCACAATAAGGAGAATGCCTGCAGACTTATACCCGATTATCATCTTCGTTGCCTAAAGCCAGAATCGCCTTTCCTCCCCTATGGGCCTTTCCGACGCGAGGCTCAAACCCCTGATTGAACGAGAAACTGATCATACTGGCTATGCGAAGGTGCGGGCCCGGTGGGATTTGAACCCACGTCGTCGGCTTCGAAGGCCAAAAGGATATCCGAACTACCCCACGGGCCCAGAGTAGTGATTGGGCTGGCCTATAATATCCTTTGGCGAGGTCGTCAATGTTCGCGCGCCGGCCATATCAATGTTGGGAGCTGTCTCCGCTCCGAATAGGCATAGGTCGAATCAGCTCTTCCCGAGTCTCCTCTTGATGTAGGGCACGAGGCCGCCCGCATCAACGATCTTCTTGACATGAGCCGGGATTTTCTCAACGGCCGCCACCTTTGCTCCGTCCTGGGACGACAATCTGGAGGAGTCCATGTCAAGAACGGCAGAGTCGCCGTCCTGGAACACCGTGCTAGCAGTACTAGACACAATGGCTTGAAGACCCAGATTGATCGCGTTTCTGTAGAATATCCGTGCGAACGACCTGGCGACAACAGCCTCGACACCAGCATGCTTGAGCGCGATAACCGCCTGTTCCCTGCTGGATCCACACCCGAAGTTCTTTCCAGCAACGATGATGTCACCCTTTGAGATCTCCTTTGCGAAGTCCTTGTTGACGCCCTCCATCGCATGCGCAGCGAGATGAGCTGGATCGTAGCTATCCAGGTGCCTCCCCGGTATTATGAGGTCTGTATTGACGTCGTCTCCGAACAGCCAGATCCGAGCCTTGCCGCTCAAGCGAGGTACCTCCTTGGATCGGCTATCTGGCCCTCCACGGCGCTCGCTGCGACAGTCGCCGGGCTTGCCAAGTATATCTCTGCCTCCTCGGAACCCATACGCCCCTGGAAGTTCCTGTTACTGGAAGAGATGCACACCTCTCCAGGGCCCAAGACCCCCGCGTGAGAGCCCAGGCAGGGTCCGCAGCCCGGCGGAAGCAGCGTCCCACCGGCTGCAACTATTGTCTGGATCACACCCATGTCGATGGCATCGGCCAACACCTTCCTGGAAGCGGGAGTCACAATTAGCCGACAATCTGTCGACACCTTTCTACCCTTGAGCACCTCGGCGGCGGCGATCAGGTCCTCCAGGCGCCCGTTCGTGCAGGTGCCTATGAACGCCTGGTCGATTCGAACATCCTTGAGCTTGTCCACGCTCTTGGAATCCTCCACCCTGTGAGGGCCGGCCACAACCGGAGGCAACTTCGTGACATCGACCTCGATCCTCCGCTCGCAGTCAGCGTCAGGGTCGGATCTGACGACCGCTGTGACGGGAGGATCGTATCCTCTGAACCATTCCTTGGTCACAGAATCCGGAACGACAATCGCAGCCTTCGCGCCCATCTCCATGCTCATGTTGCAGAGCACCATCCTGCCCGCTATCGGCAGATCCTGCAAGAGAGAGCCACCAAACTCGATGCACCTGTAGTCTGCACCGCTCGGTCCGACAATGGCGACTAGCCGAAGAGCCACATCTTTTGCGTATACCCCTTTCGGGAGGTGTCCGGACAGCTCGACCTTGATGGTCTCTGGCACCTTCAGCCACAAGCTGCCAGTCGCCCACACGCCAGCCATTTCCGTCGCGCCGATGCCAGTAGCGAAGGACCCCACGGCTCCGGCGGTGGTCGTATGGGAATCGGTGCCGAGCACCAGCTGCCCTGGCCTGACCAGCCGCTCCTCGACCAGCAGTTGATGGCAGATCCCTTCGCCCGCGTCGAAGAATCTCTTGATGCCGTAGTTCTTGACGAGCTGTCTGATTTGCGCATGGACGGAAGCTGTCTGAGCCGTATTCGCTGGTGTTCGGTGGTCGAGGACAACAACGATTCTACTGGGATCCCATGGACGGTCGAGCCCGAACTCAGAGAAGGACTTGTTCACGAGGTATGCGTTCTCGTGCGACATCACGAGATCCGGGGAGGCCTCGACGACATCTCCTGCTTCGGCCTTCGGATTTCCTGAGGCTCTTCCAAGCACCTTCTCTGCAAAAGTCCTGCTCGCCACGATGACACCAACCAGATGTGGATATTTCAAAATGACGAACGAGGAGGCCAGGCGGAAGGTACAGCTTTGTTGGTCAACACCTGAAAGGAGCGTGACTTATCGGATAGCTGGAAAAGGTATTTGCCACGGTTTCAAACGCAGGTAAATCTCAGCCAGCAGTTGAAGCATCTCCCACCGTCTTCCCCACAAACCCTTTCGCCTTTTTTGCTTGTCTTGCTCACAAACCCTTTGAACGGACTTAGACCACGATTATCTCATAAGCCACCGATCATGATGCTTATCAGGAGTACTGCGAGCACTACTGACCCGATGAGCACGTATGTCCCTTCCTTGCGAGCAATGAAACCCTCCACAAGAATGAACACGCGCGCTATCGGAGTGACTATCATCACCAGTATGCCCAGCGTGATGAATGCGGCTGGCTCAACTTCCGCCAGACCAGAGGGTAGCTTGTCGAGCGGAAGCGTGACCCGTACATTGGCCGAGGCGTTTCCAAGGAGCGCGATAATCCCAATCAGAATCAATACCATACTAGCCGCTGCCCCTATCCAGAGCACCTTTGCGACTCGTCTGCTGAGCTCAAGCATAGACTCGCTGTTTTCGGCGTTCACGCAATCACCCCGAAGGCTTTCAAGAGCATGAGAAGAGCAGCGCCGAGCAATAGGACGGCAAACAGCGCTCTAAGGAACATCCTGGGAGCCTTACTGGCTAGAAGCATGCCGATCGAGGACCCAGGAACGACTCCCAGCATGAGCAGGGATGCCAGGAGGGGGTCTATCGTGCCGTGCATGTAGAACACGGAAGCCGATGCGCAGGCCGTCACGCCTATCATAAGGTTGCTCGTCGCCGCCGCGACTTTGATTGGCACTCCCATCACCGTGGCCATGGCCGGGACCTTTATCACGCCGCCCCCAACCCCCAGCAGGCCAGAGACTGCTCCGGCGAATCCACTGAGGCCAAGACCAATAGGGGTTCTCGAGACCTGATAGCTCATGGTCCTGCCCTGCGATTCGTCAAAGTAGCTTCCGGCCAGCCTTAGGCGCTTTGCCAGTCCGCTCTCAGGAAGATGGTCTGCCGAAGCGAGAGAGGCTTGGGCGCTCCGCGAGTGGCCTGATGAACCCGGGTCTTGGCGCATCATGCGCAGGGCTGACCAGACGAGGACAGTGGACATCACCGCGGCAAGAACCTTCAGCCCGAGCATGAGCGACAGTAGAGCGCCCATGACGGCACCTATGGTTGTGGCAATTTCGAGAAGCATTGCGAGGCGGATGTGTGTGAGTTCTGCGCGTGCCTCCGTCGAGCCAGTGACGGTGGACGTCGTTATAACCGTCACGAGGCCTGCGCCTATCGCAGTATGTATAGGCGTCCCGAAGAAGACGGTGAGTACCGGGACGATGATGATGCCGCCGCCTATACCGAGCATCGAACCCAACAATGATGCTGCCAGGCCGAGAAGAACAGCGCCGAGCGCTTCGATCAGCAGCATCAGACCACGGAAACGGGAGTTAATTACTTACTATTCAAGGATTAGGCGCGTGCTTGCAGCGAAAGCGGGCGAGAGACCGTGACAAAACACCGTTTACAGATTCAGGAAGCCGGCGCCTTGTCGCCGTCCCTCGGCCAGGGGTTTATTCGTCCTTAGATTCCGATTCAGTGTTTGTGTTCCTTACAGGCCGACTCCTCGGTCGCGATCCTGAGTTCGCCGCGATTGAACTGGTCGATAGCTTCTTTCGCACTGCCTCTAGCGCCAACATAGGTTTGGATTCCATACGACCTGAGCATCGAGACCGCATTCGGGCCAAGACCGCAGCCCAACACGACACTGCATCCGGTGTTCTTAATCTGCTCGGGAGGTTTTCCTGTCCCTCCCATGTGGTCGCTTCTGTTCTCGATCACAGTCACCTTTTCCGACTCCGTGTCGACCACCGTGAAGGTGGGGGCGCGGCCGAAATGCTCGCTTACCTTGTCGTCCAGGCCGCCGGTTCCGCTGGTGGGTATGCATATCCTCATTTGTTCGCACTCCTTGTTCGATATTCCTTGCTCTGAAGTGATCTTGAAAACCGTTGCTTCCAGCCCTCTCTTACTATTGCCGTCGACCCGCAGCAGAAGCACTTCTCAGGTCGCTCAGACAGCATCATCTGCAGGTCGCAGCCAGTGCATCTGAACCTGAGATGCCTCCTTTTCGTTCCGACGATGTCAACTTTCTTATGTTTGCGGAGGACAACAGTGTCTTCCCCTTCAGGACGGCGATCACGCATCAGATCCCTCGCCGCACTTCTTGCCCTTCATTCTTGTTCCACAAACCGGGCATTTCGCCTCGGTGCACGGAACTCCACGCGCTGCGTGTTTCATCTCCTTTCCGCACATCGGGCAGACACAAGTCGAAGACCCGAACTCAAGACTCTCCACAAACTGCTCCAATTCGACCCCTCTGTCCTCACTGCTTCCCGAGTCTCTGCTCTAGTTCCTTCATCCTTTTCCTGAGCTCTTCATTCTCGCTCTTGATTCTCCTGAACTCTGAGGTCGCGTCCTCAGAGGAGACTGGCTGCGCGGACGGCACTGACGAAGCGTGGACTATTCGGCCGTCTGAAAGGCGGTAGTGAGCATCTGGGCCTGACCCGCACTTGCACGGGCCGATGTAGACTGCCCCCTTCGGTTCCTCAACAGTCGGCCGGTCCAGGGAAAGCTGAGCAGGCAACTGGCGTCTTTGGTACCTTCTGCCATAAGCCTCCCTCATTCCACATCCTCTTCCAAATCGTCTCGACATCTCTCTCACCTCTTGTTTTTCATGATTGAAGCGATTATCTTGTCGGCAATTCCCTCGAAGGTCTTGGCGACACCATCCCCCTCCGACATCACGAAGGGCTTGCCCCTATCGCCACTTCTCGCTACCGCAGGGCTCAGGGGAAGTGATCCGAGGAAGGGGACATTCATCTCCTTTGCCGCCTTCTCCGCCGCGCCCTTTCCGAAGACTTCGATGTCCTCCCCACAATGCGGGCACTTGAACCCGTCCATGTTCTCGATTAGGCCGATCAACGGCAGCCCGACGGCCTTCGCGAAGTTGATCGATTTCCTGACGCTCAGGAGAGCAACGTCCTGAGGAGTCGTCACGATGACGACACCATCCGGCGAAGGCAGCAGCTGGGCGATGCTGAGCGGCTCATCGCCTGTCCCTGGCGGCAGGTCCACTATCAGGTAGTCGAGGTCTCCCCAGTCTACCTCCTCGAGGAACTGCTTGATGACACCCATCTTGAGCGGCCCGCGCCATATCACAGGCGAGTACCTGTCCCTCAGCAGGAAGGCCATCGATATCACCTTCATGTGTGGGGGGACGGAAGCTGGCGCAATCCGGCTGCCGCTAGACATCGCCAATGGCAGGTTGGGAAGACCTAGGAGCTTGGGCACACTGGGCCCGTGAATATCCGCGTCCAGTAGGCCAACATCGAGCCCCTTCTTTGCGATTGTGAACGCGAGGTTGACTGCCACAGTGGACTTCCCCACTCCGCCCTTTCCGCTCATCACGACAATCTTGTGCTTCACTTTGGCTAGATTGTCCGTAGCGGAAGGCCCGGCCTCGTTTGACTCCGTCCCTTCCTGATTGCATCCTTGGGCTTTGTTAGAGCTGGCCACCATGAACGACTCGTACCTCACTTCAGCAGGTGAAGACCTTGTCGGCATCGACTGTCTCAGCGGCAAAGTCCACGAGATTGATCAGCTCAGCACCCTCGACAAAATCCTCCTTCTTGATCCCTCTAGACTCGTGGCAGGGAATGCATACC
>JBASRQ010000018.1:0-8504 GCA_049273895.1 Thermoplasmata archaeon | reverse complement strand
CAGATGCTGTTGGCCATCATGATCGATTCGATGTTCGAATTTCCGAGGTTCGAGCCGAACATCGCGAGGGTCTCGTATTCGGGCCCCTCAGTCTCGACAGTGTATTCCTTCTGCGCCTTGGTCATGTTGCCGCAGTGCAGGGGGCATCTCGCGCAGGCGGTGTCCTTCGTCTTGTAGCCGGTCACCAGTGTTTCGCCGCCGATCTTCTCGTACTCAGGGAAGTAGCCGGACTGGAAGTTACGTGTCGGGATCGTCCCCGCCTTACCCGTTATTCCGACGACCATGGAAGTGCCGTACTTGGCGAACGCCTGGGACTTCTCCTTGACCGTTGCAGTTGCGGTCTTGAACGTCTCCTTCAGCTTCTCCGGGTCGGCCTGGGGTACTTCCTTGGTCCCGTGCACGACGACTGCCTTGAGGTTCTTCGAACCCATGACCGCGCCGACGCCTCCTCTTCCCGCAGCCCTGTGAAAGTCATTCATGATTGCCGCGTATCTGACTAGCTTCTCCCCTGCAGGGCCGATGACCGCTGCCTTGGCCTTCTCGTGCCTCTTCTCCAGCGCCTCCACCGTCTTGAAGACGTCTTTCCCCCACAGGTCAGAGGCGTCCTTCAGCTCAGGCCCCTTGTCCGTGATCAGCAAGTACACTGGCTCGGGCGATCTGCCGTTGAATATGATTCCATCATAGCCGGTCTTTCTGAACATCGGGCCCCAATGGCCGCCCGAATGAGCCGAGAGGATGGCTCCCGTGAGCGGGGATTTCGTGGTCACGTTGTAGAACGCCGTGAATGAGCCCTGAGTGCCCGTGTACGGACCTGCCATGAATATGAGCCGGTTCTCGGGGTCGAAGGGGTCGATCTTTGGCTTGTTCTCCTCGTAGAGGATCTTGGCGGCGAGCCCTCTGCCCCCCAAGAACTTGGCCTGGTCCTCCTTCGGCACTTCCCAGTCTGCGAACTTCCCAGTAGTGAGATCGGCTCTCAATACCCTCACGAATTCAAGCCCCTATCGTTGGCCGCCGAACGAATTGCTACTGGATATAAAAGCATTTGGGGCATCTTGATTTTCTCATCTGATTCTTCGCAAATATTGCGTGAAAAGGGGCGATTGTTCGAACGACTGTACAATCGTACACATTTAATACGCAGGATTTGTTGACAAGCACATGGTCTTCGACGGCGTCGAAGTCTCTTCGCTTTTGATCGTCGCCATACTCGTTGCTGTCGTCGCTTTATTATACTCTAATCTGGGCCTCGGAGGAGGCCAGCTGTATGTTCCAATCATGGACCTGTTCTTCGTGGGGCTGGTAATCAGGGACATCATCCCTCTGTCGTTGGTCTTTGCCTTCGTCACGATGATCAGCTCGACCTACGCTCACAGCAAGAAGCACCTGGTCGACTTCAGGCTCGGGCTGCAGCTGGCAGCCGCGGGCCTCATAGGTGTTGCGGGCGGGGTTCTTTTCACATCTACCGTCGACGAGAGGATAGTCAAGATGGGCTTCGCGACGCTATTGGTGGTCGTCGCCACGAAGATGATCCACGACATCTACAGAGCGAAGAAGGACAACGCCACTAGCCCTACAGAATTCAGCGTGAGAAGGCGCATCGCGGGCATGGGCGTGAGCATTCTGACGGGTTTCCTCGTCGGAAGCTTCGGAATAGGCGGGGGTGTCGTGAGCGTCCCATTGATTATCTACGTTTTCAGGTTCGAGCCGAGAAAGGCGATAGGGACATCCGCCCTGCTCGGGTCCATTCTCACGCCGGCCGCAGTCCTCGCGTACGTGCTTACAGCAGAAGAGGGCGTCGTGTTCCACTATCAGGTGGCGCTCGTGCTCACCCCCATCGTCTTCGTCATGGCCATCCTCGGCTCGACTTGGGGACTGCAGAGGTTGAAAACGCCTGTCGTGAAGACGATCTTCACTGGCGGCGTGTACCTTGCAGCGGCGGAGATGATCTACAGCCTATTGTTCCGATAAAACGCACGCTCAGTTGCAGAACCTATTCTTGCATGCCGAATCGGTCGAGGATGAACGCGTACATGTAGGCGAAGTATCTGAGATTGTCATATCTCCCAGAGGCTCCCGCGTGGCCCTCGACCATGCCCGTCTTGAGGAGAAGGATGTTGTCGTCCGTCTTCATCGCCCTGAGCTTCGCCGCCCACTTGACGGGCTCCCAGTAGGGTACCCGGGAGTCGTTCAGGCTCGATGTGATCAGCATGTTCGGGTACGCCTTGCGTCCAATGTTGTCATATGGCGAATACGTCTTGATGTAATCGTATTCATGTCTGATCGCGGGATTTCCCCACTCCTCGAACTCGCCGACGGTCATGGGTATCGATGGGTCGAGCATTGTGGTGACGCCGTCCACGAAGGGCACCTCGGCGACCACGACCTTGAAAAGCTCAGGGCGCATGTTGACGACTGTTCCCATCAGAAGGCCCCCTGCGCTCCTTCCTCTGATGGCCAGCCTGCCGCTCGATGTATATCTCTCGGCGATCAAGTGCTCAGTGCAAGCTATGAAATCAGTGAATGAGTTCATCTTGTTCAGCACTCGGCCTTCCTCATGCCACTTCCTTCCGAGTTCGCCGCCACCGCGTATGTGCGCGTACGCACACACGAAGCCTCGGTCGAGCAGCGGGATCAGCTTGTTGTTGAATCCGTACTCCGCCCATTCGAACGTCCCGTAGGCGCCGTATCCGTACAAGTAGCCAGGATTCCTGCCGTCCTTTCTGACGCCTTTCTTGTGAGCCAATGTTATCGGCACTCTCTTGCCATCCTTTGCCTTGGCGAAGATCCGTTCCTCGAGGTATTGCGACGGTTCATACCCAGGGAACCTGTCTTGCTTCTTCAACTCCAAGACCCGCGTTAAGAGGTCGTACTCATAGATCGTTGTCGGCGTGATCATCGAAAAGTACCTGATCCGGACTTTCTGCGACGCAGGGTCGGGGTTCTCCATCGGATAGGCCATGAATATCCGGTCGGGGAACTCGATGAAGTGCGATCTCATGTCTTTCAGGTCCAGAACCCTTATCCTTCCTTGGCCGTTCTCGCGCTCGAAGATCACGAGATGGTTCTGGAAAGCCTCGACGAACGGATGCGGATCGCTGACATCAATGACGACATTCTCCCTGTGCGGGATTATCTCCTTCCAGTTCTCGGCGGAGGGCTCGGATTCCGGGGCTTCCATTATCTTGAAGTTTATTGCGTTCTCGTTGGTTACGATGAAGAACCTGTTGTCCTGGTGAATGACAAAGTAGAGCAATCTGTGCTTCCTCGGCCTGATCACCTTGAACTCATCCTTCGGGCGGTCCGCACGGATGTAATGCACCTCGGAGGTGGTCGCGCTCTCCACGGTGACGAGGATGAACTTTCTCGTCTTCGTCTTTGCAAGCGCCAGGTAGTAGAAGCCAGGGTCCTTTTCATGGAAGACCTCGACATCCGTTCTTATGTCGGTTCCTAGCTCGTGTCTCAGGACCTTGTGTGGCCTCGCCTCCTTGTCCATGATCGAGTAGAATATGGTCTTGTTGTCATTTGCCCACTCTGCGTTAGATGTGTTCGGGATGCGCTCGTCGAGCAGCCTCCCTGTTCGCAGGTCTTTGACATGCAGCGTGTGCCTCTCAGAGCCGTCGGTGTCCGCAAGATACACGAGCAGGTCATGGTTCGGACTCACTTTCTGCATCCCGATGCTGAAGAAGATATTCCCCTCTGCGACCTCATTCTCGTCGAGGATCACCTCTTCTTTGGCCTCGAGAGAGCCCTTCTTCCTGCAATGGACTGGGTACTGCTTGCCCGATTCCGTGCGCGTGTAATAGTAGAAGTCATCGTTTCTCTCAGGGACTGAAACGTCGGTTTCGACCATCCTGCTCTTCAGTTCCTCGAAGAGTTTCTTCTGAAGCATCCCTGTGTGCTTCATCACCTCATCGGCGTAACGGTTCTCAGCCTCGATGTATTCGATGACCCCAGGATTTGCCTTGTCCCTCATCCAGAAGTAGTCGTCCAGACGCATGTCCCCGTGCGCCACGAGCTCCTTGGGCGCTTTTCTAGCGACAGGCGGGAGTTGGAGTTCCTCTCCATTCATTAACAAGGGTGATGTTCGAGCCGATAATAAAGGAACCGCTGGAGGACTCTTTTCTTCCTATTCTTCTCGAGCGTCTTCGTCTTCTGTTTCACCATGCCCAACCACCCGAAGTCCACGATTGCGGACAACAGCGTTGATCAAGCGCCGGCCGTGAAGCCCAGACGATGAGAATTCCAGTCCTTGTGCAGACACATGCCTGTGTTCGAACACGTGAAGTCTGTGCTCGTCTGCGCCACGTCGTTATGCTCCTGGTCACCAGAACGCGGCGACCTTTCCACATGAGCAATCCATGCAAGTACCTCCTGCGTTCATCTGTTGTCAAAGGACTGCTTTGTCGAAGCGTTCGGAACGCATGATCGTTCTGCAGTTCGGGGGTAAACATTGATATCCGGATTGGATAATTGGCCGCCGTCATTCTTGATCGGTGAATCACTTGGATGAGGAAAGCGAGAAGCGGTCCGCACTACTCCTTGCCATGCTTAGCTCTTTTCTGACTCCTTTCATGGCATCGTCTATCAACGTGGCTCTGCCGTCGGTCTCCGACGAGCTTTCGATAAGTGCAGTCCTTCTCAGCTGGGTCGCGACGTCGTATCTTCTGGCGGCAGCGATCTTCCTCGTGCCCTTCGGGAGGCTTGCTGATATTCACGGCCGAAAGAAGGTGTTCCTGTACGGCATGTGGGTCTTCAGTGCTGGCTCGACGATCTGTGCCCTAGCGCCATCATCAACCCTGCTGATCGCGTTCAGATTTGTCCAGGGATTCGGCAGCGCGATGATGTTCGGGACTTCGATCGCGATTCTGACATCCGTCTATCCTCTGAAAGACAGGGGTAGGGTGCTTGGTCTCAGTACCGCAGTGGTCTACGTGGGCCTCTCTACAGGACCTTTCCTCGGGGGCGTACTCACCGAGTTTCTTGGATGGAGAAGCCTGTTCGTCGTGCCGATTCCCCTTTGTGCCGTCATTCTCTGGCTGGGCTACCGGAGGCTCGAAGGAGAGTGGGCAGGTGCGAGAGGTGAGAGGTTCGATGTTGTGGGATCGACTATCTACGCCTCCTCGCTGACCGCTATCATCCTGGGGTTCTCCCTGCTTCCTCATGTGATAGGAGTCATCGTCTCTCTCACGGGTCTCGCTGGAATCGCGATCTTTGCCATGTGGGAGTTGAGACAGGTTCACCCCGTTCTTGACATGAAGTTGTTCAGGGACAACAGGGCGTTCGCCTTCTCGAATCTCGCAGCGCTCATAAACTACAGTGCCACTTTCGCGGTGACATTTCTCATGTCCCTGTATCTCTATTACGTGAAGGAATTCTCGCTCGACAAGGTCGGGATCATACTCGTCTCCCAGCCAATCGTCATGGCTGCCTTCTCGCCAGTCGCGGGGAGGCTTTCCGACGCTATTGAGCCGCGGATCCTGTCGTCCATCGGTATGGCGATATCCACTGTCGGCCTGGTCTTTCTATCATTGATGGACGAGGGGACGAATGTCTGGCTTGTTGTGGGCTCGCTTGCCTTCCTCGGATTTGGCTTCGCTCTGTTCTCGTCTCCGAACACGAACGCCATAATGAGTTCCGTGCAGAAGAGATACTATGGCGTCGCGTCCGCATCTGTGGGCACGATGCGCCTCGTGGGCCAAGTGCTCAGCCTGGGAGTGGCCACTCTGTTCATCGCGCTTTACGTTGGCAATACCGACCTAAGTCACCAGCTCGCCCCAGAGTTCCTCAAGAGCTACAAGTTGGCTTTCGACACGTTTGCGGCGATGTGCTTGGTAGGCGTCTTCGCTTCGTTAGCGAGGGGAAAGGTGAGAGGAAAGCCGAAGGGCGCGCCTCCTGCTTAGTCTTTAATTCCAGCAAGACATTCCTGAGGGTCGAGGCGCGTGATTTATCTGAAGTGGGTCACCCGTGAGAAGGCGCATGTAGACAGGATTGCATGTCCCTGGCTGATCAAGCGATTCGTCGATCCCGATGCCGATTTCATATTCGCTCCTGCAGATCGTGTGCTCCAGGTAGCGAAAGAGCAGAATGCCATCCCCTTTGATGCGAAAGGTGTTGAGCTCGGCCATCACGGTGAGTTCTGCAGCTTCGACGCGATAATCAAGAAGTACGGATTGAACGACCCTGCTCTGTTTGAGCTCGCTAAGGTTGTCCGAGGAGCAGACACGGATCTCCCTGACCTCGCTTCTGAGTGTGCGGGACTCGATTCGATTGCGACAGGTTTCCAGTTGACATCGAAGGATGATTTCGACAACATGGCAAAGCAGTGGCCGATGTACGATGCACTCTACGCGCTCTGCAAATGGAAGCTCGAACAGGGCAAGAGACCTGAGTGATACAGCGCTCCTAAGGATGGTGCAGTTTGCTCGATTGGCTGGCTAGGGATGGAAAACTGCTCCTTACGACCAGGGCCGTCAGGAGTTTCGGCTATGGTTTCCTGAGCGTCATACTGGCGATCTACCTCAAGCTCCTCAACTTCGACAATGTTTTGATAGGCGTTGTTTTGAGTACAACGCTCCTTGGGGGCGCTTCTTTCACCATATTCTGCAGCCTATATGCTGACAGGATTGGCCGCCGCAAAATGCTGATATTCCTCTCGTTTCTGATGGCCTCCTCGGGAGTGCTTTTTTTTCTAACGGAGAATCGCGCCATCATATTGATCGCGGCTGTCATCGGAACGCTCAGCCCTACCGGTGGTGAGGTTGGCTCGTTCCTTCCGATGGAGCAGACCATACTGCCTCAGACCTGCTCGGAGGGGAAACGCAATTCCGCGTTCGCCGCGTACAACATGGTCGGCACTCTGTCGGCAGCTGCGGGAGCGCTGTTCAGCGGCATGATCGCTGTCTTTGAGTCTGGCTTCGGGCTGGGAGAACTCGAATCGTACAGGACTATGTTCCTCATCTACTCGTTCCTCGCGCTCACTGCCGCTTCCCTGTATCTGTTGATGTCCAGCAAGGCGGAGCTTGCAAGAACTCCGTCGCCAGGACAAAAGAAGCGTCTTTCTCCGGAGTCCAGGACGATTGTTGCGAGGCTCTCTATTCTATTCGGCGTGGACGCGTTCGCGGGCGGTTTCGTGTTGCAGACTATCATATCGTATTGGTTCTTCACGACCTACAATGTTCCTCAGGAGCAGCTCGCGGTCATCTTCTTCGTGGCGAATGTCCTCTCGACCGTCTCGTTCTATGCTGCCGTGGAACTCGCGAAGAGAATAGGCCTCATCAGAACCATGGTCTTCACCCATATCCCCTCGAATGTCCTGCTCATTATGGTGCCGATAGCCCCGACCTTTCTCTTGGCGATGGCTTTCTTCCTGGCAAGGCAGGCGATATCACAGATGGATGTCCCGACCAGACAGTCATATACGGTCGCAGTCGTGGCACCGGAGGAGAGGATCGTCGCTGCGGGCACAGCTGGCATCGCGAGGAATGTCGCTCAGGCGACAAGCCCCTCCCTCTCCGGATATGCCATGCAGTTCGTCTCTATGTCCTCGCCTTTCTTCATCGGTGGATCGCTGAAGATTGTCTACGACATCGCGGTGTATTTCAATTTCAGGAAGATTAGGCCGCCGGACGAAGCGCACATGAGCTGAGCCCGGCCTTATCTTGGTGATGGTACGATAAGATCCTCGGATTCGTTGCTCGGATTATTCACCGCTCGGGACACAGGATAGGCGACCATGGGTCTCGAGGAAAACGGCTGCAGGATCCGGGTCAGCGTTTCTTCTGAAAGAGGCTCCTTGCCCAACCACACCTCTTCGTCCTCTTGTTTGAGGATCACTGGCATCCTGTTGTGTATATTCTTCATCATCGCGTTCGGAGTGGTGGTAATGATTGTGAATGAGAGGAGATCCGACCCGGCTGGGTCGTGCCATCGGTCGTACAGTCCCGCGAAGCCAAAAAAGGAGTCGTCTTTCATGCGGACGTAGTGGGGGATCTTGCCGCCGTTCGCCTTCTTCCACTCGTAGAATCCAGTCGCCGGGACCAGACACCGCCTTCGCTTGACCGACGCTCTGAACGCCGGCCTCTTGGTTATGCCCTCGGCTCGCGCGTTGATGAGCTTGTTGCCAATCTTCGGCTCCTTGGCCCAGAACGGAACAAGCCCCCATCTCATCATTGCGACATGATTCGGGCTGTCTTTCGTGACGATCGGCACGGTCTGTGTGGGCGCTATATTGAACCGCGGTTCGATGCTCGCCTGTTGGTCGATTATCTCGAACCTCGTGAAGAAACCTTTTACGTATGCGAGGGCGAACCTGCCGCACATCTCAGGGATCACTTTTCCTTCTTCTTCTCGAACTGAAGCGCTGCAGAATTGATGCAGTACCTTTGGCCAGTCGGTGCAGGGCCGTCGTCAAACACGTGCCCCAGATGGCCTCCGCATTTGCTGCACAGCACCTCTGTCCTCTCTGTGAACAGACTCGTGTCGAGCTTCATCTCGATGTTATCCTC
>JBASRQ010000017.1:0-3954 GCA_049273895.1 Thermoplasmata archaeon | reverse complement strand
ATTCTCAAATTCGAGAACGAAGTCTTCTGGCTATTTATACTCAGGGGAAACGTAGTTTCTTCCAGCGCGTCTCAGAAGAAGGTATCAACCTCATGCCTCTCGATCATGCGCAAGTGTTAGATCGGCCTCCAGCATCCGCTGTCACGCTCAAAAGGTTGCTTGCTGCGACAGCGTGCGTCTTTCTCGTTTCCTCCCCCCTCGTCGCCCTCATCCCAACCGCGATTGCAGATCCCTTTCCCGGTACCAACCCCGACATGACAAGGACGCTCAGTTGGAACTTCAGCAACCCTGCCAACTACTTGACAAGCAACGCTCTCGTTTCTGGCGGGTGCGGAAAGCTCCAGTACAATAACGAGACCGTTCTGGAGAACACTCAGGCGGCTTACGCACAGGGGGTGAGACGGGACAATGTCGACATAAGCACGGTCCGAGATTCTGTGATTCTCAACCAGAGCAACCGGACGGTGTATTCAGTCACGATTCAGCCTGGGTTTAGCACTGGCATGGACACTTACCTGCGACAGGACCAGGCAAACACCAACTACGGAAATTCGAATACAATCAATTTTGACTGCCGGAACACCAGGCAGCAGAGACCCATTCTCGAGTTCGATCTGTCCACGATACCGGCGGACGCAGTAGTCAGGAATGCCACACTCTTCCTATCGCTGACGAACAGCAGGGGCAACAATTTCCAGTTCAACATCTACGCGCTAAACACTTCGTGGGTCGAGACTCAGGCGACATGGTCAGTCGCATCAACTGGAAACCCGTGGACTCTGGGCGGGAGTTACAACTCCTTCAGCTTCTACCGGGGCGTGATGGATAATAGCATAGGTTGGCACTCCTTCGATATAACCAGGCTGGTGGACCTGTGGCTGGGCGGGAGCCTGCAAAATTACGGCATGATACTCGTCCCTGACAACGGCGACAGCACGAACTGCTTGAAAAATCTTGTCAGCTCAGACGAGCTATTTTCTGTAACAGAGAGGCCTAAGTTGGTCGTCAACTACACTCGCCCGAGCCTCGCGGGTACGTATGAATCGAGAGCGATCGGCCCTGGCACAAACTCGCTTTTCACGCTTGCCAGCTGGTGGAACACCACCTACTCCAGCCTAACAGATGAATTCAAAGCCAGCTCGCTTTTGCCGAATTGGTCTTGGAACAACAAGCCGGTCGCGGGCGGAGCCGGCTACGACGTTGGCGTGACCCATTCCGGCTGGCTCCATATCAAGGGTGAGGGCAATCGGAACCTCAGTTCGACGAATATCGGTGCGAACTACCTTTACAGGAATGTGACTGGCTCGTTCCGGTCGCGGACGATGGTCAACACATCATTCTCTGCCAACACGATGGGCGCGGGGATCTTGCTTGTCGACGACAACATGAACTGGGCCAGCTTCTGCCTGAATGGGACAGGAGCGAACGCAACGCTCATCGTACGGGTGACAGAGTTTGGCGTCACAACTACGATAGCCTCGCTCGCGTGGTCCAATGACACAGATGTTCATCTTGGCCTCGACAGAGTGAACAGCACGATCTGGTTCAACTACAGCAACGACGGCGTCACATGGAACCTCTTGACCTCGTACACACCGACACTTCCGTTCAGCAAGAGGATGATGCTAGGTGTGTGCGTTTATTCTGGCACTAGCTCGGCCAATCCCGTGGCGGATTTCGACTTCTTCCGTGTCATGCCGGTTGGAAACCCTGTGAGCATGCAGGTCTCGGCAAGGCTGGGCAACTCGACGTCTCTCACGGACCCTTCCTGGGAGGCCTGGGGCGCACCCCTCCCATCGAACATGAGCTCAGTGCTCGGGAGTACCGCCATGTACATCCAGTACAGAGTTGCCCTGTTGACCGTTGTGGACTGGGTCTCGCCTCAGTTCTCGGGTTTCCAGTGCCACTACGAAAGATACTCCGGTGACGGCGCGATCTTCACGCAGGACCAGGCCGTATCTCACCTGAAGAGATGGCTTACGATAACAACGACCGAGCAGCTTCTTGGCGGGACCATCAGCTACTCGTACTCGGTCGATCATGGCGTAACCTGGACTCCTATTCTTCCTGGCTCGAACAGCATAACCGACGCAGCGCCATTCATGATGGTCAGGGCAGCGATTCACACGCCTGACACGCTCTCGACCCCCAAGGTCGACAGGATCGTGGCGCAATACGCCGTCGCCCCGAGCTCCTTCTACATGGTCACTCCTGCTTCCGTTGTTGCTGGTGAGCAATTCAGTTTCACGCTCGAATCGAAGGACGAGTCGAACAACACCATCCAGCACTGGACGGGCAACGTCGACCTGCGCGCGATGGACGAGTCGGGTGCGAGCCCAGCGACTTCCGATCTCGCCATCAAGTCCGCATGGATCAGCCTCATGGGCAGCGTCATAGTGACGAACGAGATCTACACGGTGGCAGAGACGATTCGGATCATGGCCAGCGCGGACGGCGCCTACGGTTTGAGCGAGCCGATAGTGGTCCTTTCGGCTGCTCTGGCCGCGGTCAACATCATGCCTTCTGTGACGACAGTTCCGGAGTTCTCAAACCAGCATTACATGGCGATGGGTTACGACGTCTACTGGAACCCGATCCCGGACCTGATCTGTGATTGGACAGCAAGCCCCGACATAGGCACTCTCAACACCACCACGGGCACTTATGTCAATCTAGCCACTGGGGCCGGCAGACACGAGGGTCTCCTGACTGCGACGAACAGCTCGATAACTGGTATGCTCTTGATCAGTGTTGTCCCGCCGATGTACCCGCCTGTGTTCACAAACAGCATCCCAAACCAGGTCAAGGACGAGGACTTCGGGACATGGACTCTCAACATCTCGACCTTCGTCTCGGATGTCGAGGACGACTGGACAGAGATGAGATGGTATACCACGAACGAGTCCCTGATCAGCGTCGTGGGCGAGAACAGGACCGGCAACATGGAGATCGATTTCGCAACGAAAAAGGACCTGTGGGGAACTGATGTCCTCCAGCTTGTCGTCGTCGACTCCGATGGAATGAGAGCCTCCACCACGATAACTATCATCGTCAACCCGATCAACGACGCCCCGACGATAGACCGCATCTCGCCGCTCGTTGTGAAACACGATGTTGACCTGGCCTATGACTTCAGGTACTATGTGCACGATGTCGACACGCCCTATGAGAATCTGAGCCTCCGGGTCGATGAGGCGAGCGCGTCATACACCTCCGTAAGATGGCTCACAATCGTTTTCAACTACCCGCTCGCACTGAACGGCACGACCCAATATGTCATTGTGACCGTTAGTGACGGAGAGCTCTCGGCCTCGACGGTCGTCATAGTGACTGTCACTGACGACAACGTGCCCGAATCGCAGAGGCTCCCGGACCTCACCTTGAACCAGGGCGAGTCCAGGCTCGGCTATTTCGATCTGGACAACTACTTCACAGACAAGGACGGGGACGTGCTCTACTATGCGACCGGCAATCAGCATGTGAGCGTCGTAATCCAATCCGACCACACGGTCGATTTCTACGCCCCGCTGAACTGGTGGGGACAGGAGTACGTGATATTCATAGCGACGGACCCGCTCGGAGCGAGGGCCGAAGAGGCAATGAGCGTGACCGTCCTGCATGTCAACCAGCCCCCGACGATCTCCGGCGTGCCCGACCTGAGGGTGAGATTCGAGGCGAGGTACGATTTCGACCTCTCGCCGTATGTCTCGGACCCAGACAACCCGATCGACACGCTCTCGATAACCACTAATGACACGCACATCGCAGTAATGGGCGCGACGATATCGCTGTTCTATCCCCAATCCATGAACGGTTCCAGGATCCCTGTAATGATAACTGTGAGCGATGGCGCATTGACCGATTCAGTGACCATTTACGTCATGGTCTGCGACGATTACCCCCCATACGTGAGGGCTCCGCCGAACAGTCCGCCCGACCACTCGTTCCTCGAGG
>JBASRQ010000002.1:0-25406 GCA_049273895.1 Thermoplasmata archaeon | reverse complement strand
GCTGAGAGACGCAACGCTGGATAGACTGATGAAGCTTTCATCCTCTTTTGCAGTCGAATCAGGTCTCGCATCCGAAACGATCGTGCAGGCGATGGTTGCCGCACAGAAGTTGGGACTGGCTAGCATGGCGATGCTGGGCAACTCTGTCTTCGCAGTGGGAGACACAAGAGGCCAGTCTGAAACTCTCAGAGAATTCGGCGATGTCTGGACCTGCAGAGTCTCTCCCGATGGCCCGAAAGTGCTTTGAAAAACAATTATCGACAAAGGGTCATATATACGTAGAGTGTTCGTGATTTGAACTAAAGAGGGTGGATCGATGGAGGAAGCGGGGGCGTCGGGTATTTGGGATCCCAAAGTAGATGGCTGGAAGCAGCTCAGAGAGTTGAACGCCATGGAACGCAGCCAGGATTCGAACTACTGGCTATCGAGCGCAATTCTTGTTGCCGCGAATGCGGTCCTCGTGGCAGAGTTCTTCAGGCAGGAGAGCCACTATCTTGCTAGGTTCTGCATTTCCGTGATTGGTCTCGTGATCGCAATCGTGATGGTTTTGCTCGTCTCGCGCGCGAGAGTGTACAAAAGCAGGTGGCTTGAGAAGGCCAAAGCCATCGAAAAGGAATTGGGCGTTCCGGCGGAGTACTCCGTCTGGGAGGATAAAGGGCTCCCGGGATTTCCAGCGTCGCAGGCATTGATGCTGGCAATGTACGGCTTCGTGATCGTGTGGGTCGCGGGGGCTGTGTTCGCCGCCTCGAACCTGCTGCTGTAGAACCTTTGAACGGTCACTCAAAAAGCGTGAAGAGCCTGTTGTCGCCGCCCACATCGAAAAGGCCAATCCTTGCTCCGCTGTCCAGCCATCCATGAGCATAGTTGATGCACGCGAAGGCGTTCACAAGATCGCCCTTCGCTGCGAAGTCCCTGGCATCCTGGAAATACGATCTTGCCATCCTCATGAAGTCGTCGGCCAGCTTTCGGTTGAAGGAGCTTTCGGGAGCAGCTATCTTTGCCTTGTCCAGAGCCTTTGAGGTCAGCTGTATGTAGCGCTCAACCCTCTCTTCGGTTATCGTTGCCATTTTGGCTGGCATCATCTTACCCTTTCGACGGAATGACCTCGACGCTCTCTCCGCCGTGCTTCGACTCTCTCGGCCTTATCTCCACCAACAGCGGCATGGAAACGCCCCCGCCAGTGATTATGGCACTTCCGATGGGAAGTCTCTGGATCTCGTCCTCCATGCCTTCCGTGAGACCTTCGATCGATGCGGCTATCGCGGTCAGGTCGTTCGGGTTTGTCACTTTGAGTATGATCTCGGTGTTGCACTGGCTCAGGACGTTCTTGTCGATCTTGGCGGCCCTTTGCGTGATGACCATGAGACCCAGCCCGAACTTCCTCCCTTCGGAGGCGATGGTCCTGAACACCTTGGAACACGCAACTTGGCCTTGCTGTGGGCAGAAGTTGTGGGCCTCCTCGACCACGAGCATCATCGGCGGTATCTTCTCCGCCTTTCTTAGCTCGAACAAGGCGTTGCCGATTCTGTTCACGATCAGCTGTTGGATGTCCGGAGGAGTGCCCCTCAAGTTGATTATCGTGCACTTTCCCTTCTGAAGCAGCTCGTCGATCTTAGTGCCCTGCTCAGCGAAGATATCGATTTCGTTGAGGTATTCAAGTTCGCTGATGAGCGCGCCGCTCGAAGCCTCTCCTCCTTGCTCGAGCACCGCGATAATGTCGTTTATCGTGTAGCTCCCCTTCGTCTCCTTCAGAATGTCAATGGCCTTTCGCAACATCGTCAGGAAGTTGCGCACGTTCTTGATGTTGGTGAGCCCAAGGATCTCCCTCGCGTCCAGGTTGTGAAGAGTGAACTTGAGAGACTTCGCGCCTCTGTTGATTCCGGGGTCAGTGGCGAACTCGAGTATCTTGTCATCGTAGCCCTTCGGTGTCACTCCGAAATCCCTGGTTGTCTTCTTGATCGTCCCCCTGTGCTTCATGCTCGAGTACTCGCCATGAGGGTCGACTACGCAGACTGTCACATTGTGCTTCATCAGCTCCTCAATGATCGCGCCAGAACAGTAGGATTTTCCTCCTCCTGTCTTGCTCAGGATGCATACATGCTTCTGAACCATCACATTGATGTCGAGCTCGATCCTGACATCGTGTCCAGCGAGGAGTCCTATGTAGGCACCAGCCTCATTGTTCTCCTTTATGCCGACGACGCTCTTGATCAGATCCTCCTTGGCCCTGTAGACAATCGACCCGGCTTTCAGGGGAGTGCGGGGAACCTGCAGGAGGTTCCTGTCATCTCTGTAACCGATCACGTTGATCGAGGCGGCCTGCTTCTCTTCAATGGGGACAGATGTGCCCTCCCCCATTCCGACAGCGCCATCAATCGTCAGGTTGGTCTTGTTCTCCACCTCAGATACCTGGCCAAGAACCCAGCCATCGAGGTCGTGCTTGACCTGCACGTACTCCATCTTCTGGAGCGGGCTCGTCACGCCGCAGTTGAAGTTGAGCGTCCCGACGTTGCCATAGATGACTGCAACTGGCTCCATCCCGTCGGGTTGCTTCCTCAATATCAGGCCTCGGCGCTTGGTCTCCGGAGAAACGTGAACACCTGCTTGTGCAGGGTGTGCCGATAGCACGTGCTGAGAGGGGGACGGCTGGTCAATGCTCTCGTTCAACTGCATCCCATCCGACTGTCTAATATAACACAATAGATTCTATTAATGCTTTCGCCAGGCTTCATGCGCGCGCGCTCAAATTATAAGAGAAGGTACTCCATTCCCCGCTTACGATATCATGTTCGTCGTCGGGGGATCGGCTTCTCAGCTTCTTTCCAAGGAGCTGGCGAGATGCCTGAAGGCAAAGCTGGCTAAGGTGGAGATTAGGCGCTTTCCGGATGACGAATGCTACGTCAGGATCGACGATGATCTTGACGACCAGGAGGTGTTCCTTGTACAGACCGCGTGGCCGGACAAGAACATCGTGGAGCTATTCCTCCTACAAGATGCGATCAAGGAATTCGATGTCGATTCGCTAACGACCGTCGTGCCATATTTCGGATACGCTCGCCAGGACAAGCAGTTCAAGCCGGGGGAACCGATCAGCGCCCGCGCGCTTGCGCGCCTGATTCAAATGAACACCGACGAGTTCATTACGGTGGATGTCCACGCCCCGAAAGTCATCGATTGGTTCCACAACATATCGGCGAAGAACGTCGCAGCCTACCCCGAAATCGGCAAGTACCTCAAGAGCAAGGGGATCGAGCTGATCCTGTCACCCGACGAGGGACGAGCGGACAACGCCAAGAGAGTGGCAGATGTCGTAAACTGCGAAGCCGACTTCCTCGTCAAGGAGAGACTCGACGACGAGACGGTCAAGATGACCCCGAAGAGGCTGGATGTCAGGGGGAAGAAGGTCGCAGTCGTTGACGACATAATATCCACTGGCAGCACGATCATCAAGGCGGCCGAACAGCTGCGGAAGCAGAACGCAGCCAAGATTTACGCTGTCTGCACTCACGGAGTGTTCGCGGGCAACGCGATCCCGAAGCTCGAGGCCGTCTGCGATGACATATACACGACGGACACGATCGAGAACGCGAAGACCTGCATGACTGTGGGTCCGCAGATAGCCAGGATGGCCAAGGACTAGTTCTAGAACGACCAAAAGCTACATAAGTCCCGCTCTGTTTCCAGACCACGACATGAAGAAGGCAGAGGACTTCAGCGAGTGGTACAACGAGATAGTCGAGAAAGCGAACCTGACGGACAAGCGTTATCCTGTCAAAGGGATGAACGTCTGGACGCCGTACGGCTGGAAGATCATGCAGGCCATCGACACGCACATCAGGCAAGAGTTCGACGCAACAAACCATCAGGAGGTTTGCTTCCCACTACTCATTCCAGAGGACCAGTTCGCAAAGGAGAAGGAGCACATCAAGGGCTTCGATGAGGAAGTCTTCTGGGTCACGCACGCCGGCCTAAACTTGTTGGACGTCAGGCTACTGCTCAGACCGACGAGTGAGACTGCGATGTACCCGATCTTCTCCCTATGGGTGAGGTCACATGCGGACCTCCCCCTCAAGACGTATCAGATAGTTAACACCTTCAGATACGAGACGAAACAAACCAGGGCGTTCATCAGGGTCAGGGAGATACACTTCTTCGAGTCACACACGTGCCACGCAGATTTCCAGGACGCCGAGAGACAGGTGAAGGAGGATTTCGAAATTCTGTCGGTCCTTGCGAAGAGGTGGTGTCTGCCGTTCAAGCTCCTGAAGAGAACCGACTGGGACAAGTTCCCGGGAGCTTCCTACACTGTCGGGATAGATACCTTGCTCCCTTCCGGCAGAAGCCTACAGCTGGGCTCCATCCACCAGTACATGGAGAACTTCTCGAAGCCTTACGACATCAAGTACGAGGACGAGAATGGCGAGCACAAGTACGTCCACCAGACGACTTTCGGCATGAGCGAGAGGCTGGTGGGGGCCGTCGTTGCGGTCCACGGGGACGACAAGGGCCTCGTGCTCCCGCCGGACATCGCGACGAACCAGGTGGTCGTCGTGCCGGTCCTTGCGAAGGGCGAGACGGAGAAGATATCTAAGGAAGCAAAAAACCTGTACGAGGAGCTTAGGGCAGGCGGCATCAGGGTGCGCATCGATGAAAGGGATGTCAGACCTGGCGTGAAATACTATGACTGGGAGTTGAAGGGCGTTCCGCTGAGGCTCGAGCTGGGCAAGAGGGACATCGAGAAGACCAAGGTGACCTTCGTCAGGAGGGATACGGGTGAGAAGTCCCTCCGTGACCGGAAGCATGTCGTGAAGGAGGCCAGGGACATGCTCGCTCTGATCGCCAAGGACATGCTCGCGAGAGCGACAAAGGAGATGGAGAGCGGAATCGTCACCGTCAAGTCACTGGACAACCTGCCCGAGAAGATGATCCGCGCTGGTTGGTGCGGAGACGAGGCCTGCGGTCATTACATCGAGACGAAGTCCGGCAGGAACATCCTCGGCGTACCGGTCAATAGTGAGGCGTACTCAGGCCAATGTGTCATCTGCGGCAAGGCGACGAAGACGCCGGTCTACCTGGCAAGGGCGATGTGAGCGATATCAGGCACCGACTGGCTTCTTCCTGTAGAGGAGTATCCCGATTAGGCCGAAGGCTATCAAGGGGACGTATATTGCATATATCCCGATGTTTCCTCTCGTGAAAGGGTACCACGTGCCGTAGATGAGACCCCAGACCCAGTAGATGAGCACGCCAGCAACCAGCAATAGGCTGTAGAATGCGAGTGTGATCTTCCTCTGGACCTCAGGTCTCTCAGCGTCAGCCATCATCGCGGCCAATGAATTGGCCATATAAATGGGTTTCTCAAGGGCACAGAGAAAAGAGTTATCTCGGGCGGCGACTATTACCGCTCCAGCTTAGGAGACAACCAGCAATATAAACCTACCTCGGGGGAAAGTGGGAGACTGCACCAAAAAGGGCACTCTGAAGAACCACGAGCTTGCAAGAGAATGTTTGAGCTTAATCTTCTACGCCGGCACGGCAGAGGTCTCATCGCCATGATGTTGACTTCCTTGTTGCTCTTCACCGGCCTGCCCGCCTCTGCTATTGGACACGCTGAGGCGGCCGGCAAGACGACGCTCGTAATAGGGATTATCGAACCAATCGACAGCCTCAACCCGTTCCTAGGCGTGAACGACAATGCGTACATTTTCTACGGCCTCGTCTACGACTATCTGATGTCCGTCGACCAGGACAAGAACATCAAGCCCAATCTGGCGACGAGCTGGTACATCGTGCCTGATCAGCTACCCTACGGTTCTGTCTGGCAGTACAACTTGACCCGGAACGCGACTTGGCACGATGGTGTGCTGTTCGACGCGGACGACGTCGTTTTCACAATCAACTACCAATTAGGGGAGAACTACGACAGCATGTGGGCCTATCAGCCGTACACAAGGTTCATCGACAGTGTTGAGAAGATCGACCAGTATACTGTGAGGATACACTTCAAGGACTTGGAAGATAACCCTGCACCCTGCCCGTTCGGCAACGCACTTATGATGCCGATTGTTCCGGAGCACGTATGGACCGACATCTCTCCTGAAGATGCTGGGACCTCATACGAAAACTACTTCCCGATAGGCACTGGCCCGTTCATGTGCACCAAGAAGACGGAGGGCGAGTTCATCGCCGGCGACCACCTAATACTCCTGCGGAATCCGAACTATCACGGAGAGGCAGACTACGGCAAGAAGGTCCAATTCGACAGGCTAATCATCAAGACCTATCTGGAGCCCGCGGCGATGCTCATCGACATGGAGAAGGGAAGCATCGACCTTGCCGCCTTCAACGCCCCGAACTACCGGAACCTGATGGACTGGCTCGAGAAGAACCCGACAGACAGCATTGGGCACTACGCTGGCCTGAGCACGACGGCCTATTCGAACGACCTACTTGTCTCCATGTACAACGAGACCCTCGGCGATACCAACTCTCTGAGGTTTGATCCTGCGGTCAGGCAGGCCATGGCTCACGCGATCAACAAGGAATTCATCAAGGATAGCATATTCGCGGGCTACGCCGATATCGGCTCGACGATAATTGCACCGACCTATGGTGACTACTACTGGCAACCTGGTCCAAGTGAGATATATGACTACAACATCGCCAAGGCCAATCAGATTCTTGATGCAGCCGGATACGTCTGGAACGGGGACCACACCAAAAGGTATTCTGGACCCGGAAACGCGTATGGCGGGGAGGGCATGCAGCTGAGGTTCAAGTTCACAGCCGAACAGGAACTTGTCGAGGACAGGGATACCGTCAACTACCTAACGGAGGAGTGGGCGAAGATAGGAATAGAGATCGTCCCGGACTTCGTCAACACAGCACAGTGGAACACCGTCGTCTATGGTGGTGTGTACGACCTGGCCACCACATATTGGAGCGGGGATTATGACCCGAACTACCTGCTTTTCATCCAATCCGGATGGGCAATCGGCGGATGGTCAGAGAACTGGTACTCCAGCCCTGACTATGACGCGAATTTCTCAGCCTCCGAGCAGGCTATAGACCACGCCGAAAGGACAGGCTACGTATTCAACTGCTCTAAGATAATGTACCAGGATGCCGCGTTCATCACGACCGTCTACGGATACGGTTGCTATGCCTGGAGGAACGACACCTTCAGCGGATGGGGTGACTGGGGAGCTCATCCTGCAAGGAGTCTGTCGAGCTACTGGTCTGCGAATGACCTCTACTTCGACCTCGTGCCATTGGAGCGGCAAGGAGGGGGGATCAGCATGAACTACGTGTTGATAGGACTAGGCGTCGTTGTTGCAGTTGCCGTCATCGTCGTGCTGATGATGCGGAGGCGCGGAGAGAAGGATGAGGAAGTGAAACTGCCCTAGACGAGGGAATCACCTAGGCACAGTCTGACCAGAGAATCCAATAGACTCAGGGCGCAGGGTGGGGAGAAATGGCACAGGGCTTCCGGAGGTACTTCCTCATCAAGGTTGTATATGCAGTCCTCACAGTCTTCCTGATACTGACCTTCAATTTCCTTCTGTTCAGGGCCATGCCTGGCGACGTGGACCGCATACTCATACCCAGGGGGGCGTTGCCCGAGACCCGAGCTCTCCTGCGGGAGTACTACGGTCTGGACAAGCCGAGGCTAGAGCAGTACGTGATATACCTCGAGCACCTCTTCAAAGGTCAGCTCGGGCAGAGCATCGATTTCCGAAGAGGAGTGGATGTGATCTCCATCCTGGGCCCGTTCCTGCTGAACACATTGATCCTGGTCGGCATCGGGACGGTGATATCCGTATATGTGGGCATAGTGCTCGGGAGGCTGACCGCATGGAAGCGGGGGAAGGCAGCGGACCGGATTGGCAGCGCCTTCTTCCTTGTGTTCTACTGCATGCCGACCTTTCTTTTCGCCCTTGTCATGGTCACGGTTGTGGGGAGATACGTTCCCGAGTGGCCCATAAGCGGAGCCTACAGCTACGACTACGCATCCTACGACATCTTGGGCAAGATCGGAGACAGGGCTCTCCATACTCTCTTACCGCTCGCAGCGCTTGTCGTCGAGACGATTGCCACGTTCTCCATAATCACGAGGAGCTCGCTGATAGATGTCATGACCGAGGAGTACATGGTGACCGCGATCGCAAAGGGGAACAGAAGCAAGGACGTGCTCCACAAGCATGCGATGCCGAATGCGATGCTTCCAGTGGTGACCGTGGTCGCTATGAATGTTGGCTGGATCATGAGCGGCTCGATCATGATCGAGGTCATCTTCGGCTATCAAGGGCTGGGGTACATGACTTGGAAAGCTGTAAGAGGCTATGACTACCCAGTCCTTCAGGCGGTCTTCATGCTCGAAGCCGTTGCGGTCATAGTTGCCAACTTCATAGCAGACATGGCCTTGTTCAAACTGGACCCGAGGGTGAAGATTTGAACGACCCCAGAGACACGTCAACCGGAGAGGATGCACAGAGGTTTTCGCTCCTATCCGAAAGCCGCCAGGAGAAAATGGCGCTCCTGGCTAAACGGCTGAGGAGGATCACAAGGCAGTACTCTCACAACGTCGCTGGAATGGTCGGTCTCTCCGTTCTCACCTTCTTCGTGGCGATCGCAGTCCTCGCCCCCGTCCTGGTGACTCACCAGGACCCGAACTCCTCACTCAGATGGGCCAAGGACGTGAACAGGTATCATCCGCCATCCTGGGAGTTCTTATTCGGAGCCGACTACTACGGAAAGGACGTCTACAGCCTGACGATATACGGCACGCGCGCAAGCCTGATAGTCGGCCTTGCGGCCTCGGTGATTTCAATAGTGCTCGGATCCGTGATTGGGCTATTCTCGGGTTACTACGGCAAGATCTCCGACGAGATCCTGATGCGGTTCACAGATTTCTTCCTGGTCATCCCGTGGTTTCCCCTGATGATCGTCGTTGCCATGCTCCTAGGAAAGTCCTTCACGAACGTAATCATAGTCATAGGCGTAACATCTTGGCCTTCCACAGCAAGAATCGTCAGGGCACAGGTGTTGTCAGTGAAGGAGAAGGCGTTCATCGAGCGGGCGAGAGCGATCGGTTCGGGGGGCAGCCACATAATATCGAGGCACATCCTTCCAAACGTGTTCCCCCTCATCTTCGCGAACACGATATTGCTGATCGCGAACTCGATCTTCTCCGAATCGTTCCTGGACTTCTTTGGGCTCGGTGACCCGAACATCATCAGCTGGGGCACGATGCTCGAGAACGCATACGACAAGGGGGCATTCAGCAGCTATGCGTGGTGGAACATCCTTGCGCCAGGGGCTTGCATCGTCATCCTGATAATGTCATTCTATCTGATAGGCGATGCGCTGGATGAGATCCTCAACCCGAAGCTGCGCAGAAGATAGAGCGCGTGCTTTTCATCGAAGTGATTCGAGAACGAGGGTTTCAAAGGTCACGCATGACCGCCCAGCTGTCCAGGCGGAGCCGAGGTCCCGAGCTTCAGGAACTCCTCCTCGTCCTTCAGGGCCTGCTCGAATATCTCCATGCCCTTCTCGAGCAACTCCTTGGATATGCACAGCGGAGGGGCGATCCTGAAGACGTTCCCGAAGAAGCCAGACGTGATCGTCATGAGACCAGCTCGCCAGCACTTGCCCTGGATGTTGGTCGCCTCATGAGGCTCCCGGGTGTACTGGTTCTTGACGAGCTCGACGCCAATCATCAGACCTCTGCCACGGACATCGCCTATGATCTCTCTGCGCTGCTGCATCTCCTTGAGCAGCTTGACGGCGTAGTCACCGAGCTTCGCCGCCCTGTCCGCCAGGTTCTCGTCAATGATTGCCTGCACGTGAGCGAGTCCTGCAGCCATGGTTATCGCATTCCCGCCGAATGTGGACGAGTGCGAACCCGGCCTCCACTTCCTCATGATGTCGTGCTTCGCGATGATCGCGCCCAGTGGAACACCGCCACCCAGAGCTTTGCCCATGACGAGGATGTCGGGTATGGTATCGAAATGCTCACATGCGAACATCTTGCCCGTCCTCGCGAAGCCAGTTTGGACCTCGTCGAAGACCAGCAATGCGCCCTGGTCGTCGCATATCTTCCGCAACCTGGGCAGATACTCCTTGGGAGGAACGACGTAGCCGCCTTCTCCCTGGATCGGCTCGACAAACATGGATGCGATCTGCCCGGTCGTGCCTCCCATCGACAAGACCTGCTTCTCGATGTAGTCCACACACCACAGGCCGCACTCAGGGTACGTCTGCTTGAACGAGCACCTGTAACAGTACGCGAACGGTGTGAATATGATACCTGGCGACATCGGGCCGTAGCTGTACCTGAGCTTCAGTTTGCTGGTCAGGGCTAAGCCCGCTCCGATCCTGCCATGGTAGGACCCGAAGAATGCCAAGTGCTCGCTCCTCTTGGTGTAGTATCTCGACAACTTGAGCGCGGCCTCAACCGCCTCTGCGCCGCTGTTGGAGAAGAAGGTCCCTCTCAAAGCCTTGCCAGGGGAAATCTCCGACAGCAGTTTCGCGAAGTACGCTTCCTTGTCGAAGTAGGCGTCATTCGCCATGCTGTGTATTAGCTTCGCAGCCTGCTCCTGAATCGCCCTGGTGACCTTGTAGTGCGTCCAGCCCGCGTTCTGAACCGCGATGCCAGACGAGAAGTCGAGCAGGACGTTGCCGTCCGCGTCCATGACAGCGGCGCCAGCGGCCTTCTCGATTGTGAATGTGAAGCATCTATCGTATGCGTACGAGACGTAGTCTCTGTCGATCTTGATGATTTCCTTGCTTTTCGGCCCCGGGGCCCTCACGACGATCTTGGGGGCTTCTCTGGCCCACTGCGGGATCCAGTCGGGCAGCGGAAACTCTTCATGTGTCGAGCTGACCTTGGTCGGCTCTTCGGTCGGTTTCGTCTGCTTCACTGGCTCCGAGACCGACTCGTTCTCTGTCATCTCACCCATCCCTTACTCCTCCCGAGACTTGTCGAGAGTCAACGCGCCAGGCTTGCAGACCTTGATGCAGGAGGGATCACCCGCACAGAGGTCGCACGTATATGCAGTCTCAACTCCGAAGGCACCTTCGAAAAAAACCCCGTCGTACGGGCACCTCGGAATGCATGCCATGCAAGCGAAGCACCTGTGCTCGTCAAGGGTCCAGTACTTTCCCTCATTGTGGAACTCGAGCAGCGCGGATGGGCACAACTCACTCGGGGGACAGGTTTCGCAATGAAGACACATTACGGCCTTGTGCTCGCTCCCATCCTTCGCGACTTTGATCCGCGTCCTTCCAGCGGCCACACTGGAGGGGTGCGCCTTGATGCAGGCTTTCTCGCACTCCAGGCAACCATTACACTTGTCCGGGTGGAAGACCAACCCGAACTTTTTCTTGGCAGAGCTCATCAGTGCATCCTCCTGAGTTCGCACGCCTGCGCCATCCCGCGCAAATAGATACGGTGTGCATGAGTCAGGCCGACTCACTCCGGCAATTCAACAGTAAGATGCTCATTCCATTTATACCCTCGCCAGCTGGAGTATTTCTAGGTTGGCATTGTGCAATTTCCAGTCGAAGTTTCCGAACATCTTTCATAAGAACGTGGCATAAAGTTGAAAACTTCTCAAATAACCTGAGCCAATCGTCAAACATTCGAAGGCAACAAAAACAGTAATGAAAAGGGCTCGAAAAAGGGGTTTTTTATGGCCGGAATCCGATATTATCGAGAACCGTCGCATTCTCCTTTGGGTCTCGACACCGGGCATGCCTCGGCGATGTCACTGACCGGGCGGCTTGTACATCGCTAGCCACATCTGGCCATCGGCACACCTCATTTCAGGTGCGGCAGCTTCTTGGCGATATCTCCCAACCCGACGTCTTCGAGCGCTTTCTTCGTGGGCCTCCCCTGATCGTCCCAGCCCCAGAGCTTGTAGTACTCGCTGAGCATCTTCTCGAATTCTGCACGCGGAACCGCTTTGCCCTTGGTTTTGCCACTGGGCAATGGGTCCTTCTCCATGCGCTCGGGGAGATTGTCGTCCTTTCTCGAGAAGCCTTCCCTGGCATTGAATGCCTTCACGAGATTCCAGTTGCGTCTGCCGATCATGCGGAGGTACTGCTCATCTGCTTTGACGCCCGTGACGGCTGTGTAGTACTTTGCCATGTTCGTGAAGTTGACCGCGTAGAAGTCGCAGAAGATGAAGCTCCACTTCACACTTGTCCTCGTCTGGTCCTCGACGCATATCGCGGCCTTGCCATCAGTGCTCCAGGGATCGCCGCTACCATACGCGTCGCTAGCCACTGGCCAAGCCCTGTTATGGTCGGCACCGCGGTCAGATGTGGCATAGGCAAGGGCCATTCCAATCGAGCCGCGTGGATCGTAGGCCGGATACTCCGAACCCTTGGATTCGACCACGAGCTTCTCCGCTCCCTTGCCTATCTTCTTCGCCGCCCGCTTGGAGCCGTCCGCGAGCACGTTGCCGATGTGCTGTCTGTGGGCGATCATCGCAGGCATCTTCACGTACGCATCCTCGTTGCCGAACTTCAGGTCGAGACCGCCAGTGTCCTTCTTGGTCAGGATACCCTTCTCGAAAAGGTCCATCGCCAGGGCGACGACGCTGCCGGCGGAGATCGTGTCCAGCCCGACCCTGTCACATTCCTCGGCGAACTTCACGATCGCTTCGATGTTCTTGATGCCGCAGTTCGAACCGCAGATGCCGATGGTCTCGTATTCAGGTCCTTCTGTCGCGGCTCCCTTCAACGCTCCCTTCGACACCCTCGTCCAGCTGCCGCACGCGATGCCGCAGTCGAAACAGGCCTTCCTCCGAACGAGGACTCTGCTCTTCAGGGCGTCGGAGTTGATTCCCGCCGAGCCCTCGAACTCCCCCGAGCTCCAGTTCCTCGTAGGCAGTATCGCGGCATTCTGGCTCATGTCGACGAGGATTGGTGTTCCATCAGTGATGGACCCGGCATGATCCGGGTTCTCGACCACATCCTTCAGGAGCATCTCCTTGGCCATTGGTATGAATCTCTCTATGTCAGGCACTTCGAGGCCCATCGTTCCTCTGACAGCGATCGCTTTCAGGTTCTTAGAGCCGAAGACCGCACCGCCCCCGCCTCTACCCGCGTTCCTGGTTAGGTCGCTCGTCACGCACGCAATGAAGGACCGCCTCTCACCCGCGGGGCCGATGCATGCAACCCTTGCATACTTCTCGCCTGTCTCCTTCCGGATCAGCGCTTCCGTTTCGTACGTGTCCTTGCCCCAGATGTTCTTCGCGTCCCGGATCTCCGTCTTGCCATCTTTGATCCAAAGATAGACCGGCTTCTTCGCCTTGCCTTTGATGATGATGCCATCGAAACCCGCGTACTTGAGTTCGGGGCCGAAGTAGCCTCCCGCATAGCTGTCCAGGAACGTTCCCGTCAGCGGCGACTTCGTAATGACGACATACCTGCTGGTGACTGGGACCATGGTTCCCACGAAAGGCCCCGTCCAGATCATGAGTATGTTGTCAGGCGACAGCGGGTCCACGCCGGGCTTCAGCTCTTCGAAGAGATACCTCGCCCCGAGACCTTTCCCACCAATGTGCAGCCCGGCCCATTCCCTGTTCAGTGGCTCAGTGACTATCTTCTCGCTCGTCAGGTCGACTCTCAATACGTTGCCTGTGTAACCGTCCGCCATCTTGCTCACCTCTTGATAACGTTTCTAGGGCACGCCTCAGCGCACTGAGGTGACCCCCCGCACAGGTCGCACTTGATCGAGTAGCTCCCGGAAGGGTCCATCCAGCATCCGTTGTAGGGACAGGCCTCGACGCAGGCACCACATGCAGTGCACAGCTCCTTGTCGACATAGTAGATCCCAAGGCCCTCGTTCAGCTTGATCGCATCAGCGGGGCACGACTCGACGCACGGGTGCTCGTCGCATTGGTTGCAATAGTTGAACCTGTACTCACCTGGCTCTGGATACACATCCTCTACGTTGATCCGGGACTCGCTTGGGTTGAACTTCCCGACGTGGCTTCCCGAACAGACAAGCATGCATATCTGACAGCCGATGCACTTCTCCTTATCCACTTTCAGACCCTTGCTCAATTATGTTCCCTCCCTGACAGATGATCATCCATTGATTCGGCACGGCACGATGAGGACCGGTTCAGTCTATGGTCCAAAAGGCGAGACGCAATCCCCTCTACCAAGCCCCCACGGGACGGATAGCTTGATTGCGGACGGCGTATTTAGTTCTTGTCGGCTGCTGCGTGTGCAGCCAGACTGCAGGATTCCTAACGGAAATTGAGCCAGAGGCGGCTATCGATAGGCCCTTTCGAGCATATCGATGGCCCGATTCGGAGAGGCCATTTAGATATACTCAAGATTATTAATTATCGCCGGAGGACGGTATGAGGATGTCAACCACTTTCGTTTTGAATCTGCTCCGGACGGCAATCATAGGCACGCCGCCTTCACTGCGGTCAGGTGCTGAATCAGGAAGATAGTTATAGAGACAATGACTGCTATTTGGCCTCGATGATCCCCGACGGCGCGAGAGTGCTCTTGGTCGACTCAAGCGGCAGGAAGTTCGTGGTCAAAGCAGGGATGCAGATGATCGAAGTCGGGGGACTCGGAGTAGTTGACGGGGTCAGGCTTCACGACTCCGACTTCGGGGACAAGCTCAAGATCGGGAGACGCGAATTCGTCCTCCTGAAACCGAGCGTAAAGGACCTGCTGAGCATCATCGAACGCAGAGCGCAGGTCATGATTCCAAAGGACAGCTTCTTGATTCCTCTTCACCTGGACCTGAGTTGCGGCAGCCGCGTGATAGAAGGCGGCGTGGGATCGGGCGCCCTCACGATGGTGCTTCTGAAGGCTGTCGCTCCTTCGGGAAGGGTCTATTCGTACGAGACGAGGGCGGACTACGCGGAGCTCGCTCGCCGCAACATCGCCCTCTCAGAGCACGAGGCGAACTGGGAACTCAGAATCGGCGACGTCTGCAGAGAGGAGTTGGAGCACAACGTCGATGCGGCCGTAATCGACATCCCTAACCCATGGGATGCGGTTGAGAACGTTGCAAGAGCACTGAAGGCGGGCGGACACTTCTGTTGCTACGTTCCTAACGCCAACCAGCTCGAAGACGCTGTCAAGAAAATGCGAGCGGTGAGGCTCGATGAGATCGTGGCATTCGAGACCCTGCAGAGAGAGATGATCGTGCACGAGGGGGGCGTTAGGCCTAGCTTCGACATGCTCGGCCACACCGGATACTTGGCCTTCGGAAGGAAGATGCGGAGCTGAAACCCGCAATCCCTCAAAAGCTAAGTATGCGCTTGCGCAATCTCCCAAACAGGTGACCAAGGGATGGCTATCGCAGAGGTCAGGGTAGAGCTGAAGAAGGGGGTGGCTGACCCTGAGGGCAAGAACACGCTGAAGGCGCTCGAACTACTGGGGTTCGAGGGGCTGAAGGATGTGAAGACCGTGAAGGTCTTCGATATCTACCTGGAAGGAAACGGGGGAGACGTGGAGAAGAAGATCGACGAGATGTGCAGGAGGCTTCTCGCCAACCCCGTGATACACAACTATTCGATCAAGATCAAGTGAGGGACCCGGATGTCGACCGACAAGTTGTACATTCGGCGGGAGGTTCCTTTCGAGCTTGCCGAGATTGACCTTGAATCCGCGAGCGACGAGCAGCTCAAGGAGCTGAGCAGTGAAAGCGGCACAGTATTGTCGCTCGAGGAGATGCATCGCATTCGCGATTTCTTCGCAGCGAAGGGCAGACGGCCGACTGATGTCGAGTTCCAGTCGCTCGGCCAGGCCTGGAGCGAGCACTGCTGCTACAAGAGCTCGAAGATTTTTCTGAAGCAGTACGTTTTCGGAATCAACACACCACAGGTGATCGACAGGGGCGACGCGGGTGTCATGGAGTTCGACAAGGATCATGCATACGCACTCAGAATCGAGAGTCACAACCACCCGAGCGCTGTCGAGCCTTACGGCGGAGCAGCGACCGGAATCGGTGGCATAATCAGGGATGTTCTTTGCATGGGCGCTCAGCCGATCGCGCTTGTCGACCCGCTTTTCTTCGGTCCTCTGGACTACCCGTTCAAGAAACTCCCTGCGGGGATCAAGCACCCGAAATACCTGTTTGGAGGGATAGTGGCTGGCATACGCGACTACGGCAACAGGGTCGGACTGCCAACCGTCTCAGGCGGGGTCTGGTTCGATGAGAGCTATGTCGGCAATTGCCTTGTCAACGTAGGCTGCGTAGGCATCGCCGAGAAGAAGCAGCTGAGGAGAAACGCGGTAAAGGGACCCGGCGACGTGCTGGTGCTCGTGGGGGGGCGCACTGGAAGAGACGGCATTCACGGGGTCACGTTCGCGTCTGCAGTGCTCACGAAGAAGAGTGAGACCGAGTCAAGAGGGGCTGTCCAGCTCGGAGACCCCATCATGAAAGAGCCTGTCATCCACGCATTGCTCGAGGCCGACTACAGAGGCCTTGTGAACGGCATGAAGGACCTCGGCGGAGGTGGGCTCTCGTGCGTCGTGGGAGAGATCGCTCTTGCGGGAGGATGCGGAGCGGACGTAGACCTGACTAAGGTGCCGCTCAAGGAGGAAGGGCTGGCTCCCTGGGAGATATGGGTTTCCGAATCACAAGAGCGGATGATGCTCTCAGTATCGGCAAAGAACGTTGACGAGGTATTGCACATATTCAAGCTCTGGGACGTGCCGGCGACGCCAATTGGCAAGGTCATCCCTGAGAAGTCCGTTCGACTGTACTTCCAAGGCGAGAAGGTCTTCGACCTGGAGCTCGAGTTCCTCACCGCAGGACCCGTCTACTGCAGACCGTGCAATGTGAGGAGATCGAAGGGCAGCAGGATGGAAAGGACCCCGAGTGTGAAGGACAGATACGACAAGGAGCTGCTCAGATTGCTGTCATCACCGAACATATGCAACAAGGAGTGGGTGATCAGGCAGTACGATCATGAAGTGAGAGGCAACACGGTCATCAAGCCGCTTCATGGGAAGCTCGGTCATTGGAGCCACGGCGACGCGGCAGTGCTGAAACCGGTCGAGGATTCGTTCAAAGGCCTCGCGATAGCGACTGCATCGAACCCGTTTGCGGTCGGAATCGACCCGTATCGCGGGGGCAAGACTTGCGTCGACGAAATGTGCAGGAACCTCGTTGCAGTCGGGGCAAGGCCGCACTCGTTCACGAACTGCCTCAACTTCGGCAACCCGGAGAAGCCTGACAGGCTGTGGCTTTTCAGGGAGGCTGTTAGAGGAATGGGGGAGGTGGCGAAGGCGCTGAACGTCCCCACACCGTCTGGTAACGTGAGCTTCTACAACGAGGCGCCATCTGGTGCCGTTCTGCCAACGCCCACGCTGCTCGGCTGTGGCATAGTCCGGGACATCAGGAAGTGCGTAACGTCTGACCTGAAGAGAGAGGGGAACACGCTGGCTATCATTGGCGCGACCAGGCCAGAGATGGGCGCATCTGAGTACTACAGGTTGAAGAAGGGACGCTCCAGAAAGGTCCCTGATGTGGACATTCAGGCGCTCCGAGCAGGAATGGAGGTCGTCATCGGGGGAATCGAACGAGCGGCCATTGTCGCGTGCCACGACATATCAGACGGAGGACTGGCAGTAGCACTTTCGGAGATGTGCATAGGTGGGGACGTCGGGGCCGAGATCGACCTGACCAAGATGGAGAGGCTGCGATCTGACGTCCGCCTGTTCTCCGAGAGCAACAGCAGATGGGTCGTGGAAGTCAGAAAAGGAAAGGAGAAGCAGCTGCCAAAAGACAGGAAGACGAAGGTGGCTAGGCTCGGAACGGTCGGAGGCGACTCCCTCATGATATCATCTGGCAGGACACTGCTTGATCTCGATGTTCCCAGACTCTCACAAAGCTTCAACTCGACCCTCTGGAGGCTGGTAGGATGAAGGCGAGCCAGGTCAGAGTGTGTGTGCTCAGGATAGAGGGCACCAACTGTGAGGAGGAGATGTATCTCTCGTTCCAGCGCCTGGGGGCGAGGCCGGAGAAGGTCCACCTCAAGCAGCTCACGGGGACTGACGTCTCGCACGAGGAGAAGAGGTCCCTCTCGGACTACCATATACTCGCGCTCCCCGGAGGCTTCTCAGCTGGGGACTACGTCCGTGCGGGCGCCATATTCGCCGCAAGGATGAAGAGCAGGCTCTCGAAGGACCTAGTGGATTTCATCAAGGCAGGCAAGCCCGTGCTGGGGGTGTGCAACGGGTTCCAAATACTCGTAGAAGCTGGCCTGCTCCCTGCAATGTCTGGCGTCATGTCGGAGTTCCCTGAGGCGGTCCTCGGCACGAACGACTCGGCCAGGTTCGAGTGCAGGCCTACGCTCCTGAAGAAGGTCAACAGGGGAAGCTGCGCATTCACCTCGATGATCTCCCCTGACAAGATCTCCCTGATTCCATCCGCCCATGCAGAGGGCAAGCTGATGTTCCCGCTGGAAAGGACAAAAGAGATCATCAAGGAGCTCGAGGAGAACGACCAGATCGTGTTCAAGTATGTCGATCCCGAAGGCAACCTGGCAGGGTACCCATGGTGCCCGAACGGTGCTGTAGAGAACATAGCGGGCATCTGCAACAGAGAAGGCAACGTCTTCGGCCTCATGCCCCACCCCGAGAGGGTGTTCTTCAAGTTCACCCATCCTGACTGGACTAGAGAACCCGATGGCCCGGGGGACGGAAGGGCTGTATTCGAATCCGTCCTGCGCTACGTGACGAGGAAGATGTGAGCGGGATTGCGGAAGCCCCCTTCGGATGAACAAAGGCCATCAGTAGCGCGCAAGAATCATATGCAAAGTGATTGTCAGAGGGAGACTATGAGCTCCACCTGGTCTCCGTCCTTCAACCCGAGCGAGCGTCTCAGGTGATACTTGCAGATGACTTCGATGATGTCCGTGTGGTGAGACCGCACAGGAAGAACGACCGCGCACTCCATGTTGTGGATCGTCGCGAGAAAGCACTTCACATCCCCGAAGGTCCTGCCCTCTTTCTCGAAACCCTTGATCAGAATGCCCTCGGATTTTCTCAGGATGTCGAGCTTGGGCAACTCAGGGTCAGCGAGCCTAAGGTTCAATGTCCCCTCGAAAGGCTTGAACCACAGCTTCTTCTGGAATTGATCAGCGTAGGCCTCCTGGTTGACATAGTACTGACCTTCTCCGAGACCAGATGCGACTGTGCCTATGATGACGAGGTGGTCCTTCATCTCGAATATGCGCTGGTAGTCCGAGTACTCCTTTCTGAGCAGGTCAAACCCTTTGTCGGTCAGCTTGATCCGCTGCCTCCTGGCACCCAAATCCCGCTCGATCAGAGCATCGCCGAGAAGCTCCAGTATCTTCTTGGAGGCGGACTGTTGGCTGATCTCGAGGACGTTTCCGAGCTCCCTCGAGGAAATCGCGATGTAGTCGTGCACTCCACCCATAAGCGCTATGTGCTTGAGTGTCGCGATTTGCTTCTCATGCATGGTACGGCTCGGATGAGCTAGCCATCATAATAGCTTTTCGTCGTGGAGATTACTCGTAATCGTCGGCCACTAGATAACGCTCGGCACGCAACCTAACAACTGGAACTCGCCTTTCCTTGAGTCTGCCTATCAACTCTTTGTCGTTGGTCACGACGGCCGCAGACCTTTGCACGGCTAAATCGATAACGGCGTCATCGCCAACGAGTTCGGTCTCCACTATGTGATACTTGCGCGCCAATGCGAGAGCGGCTCTTCCGCTCTTGTCGGTCGTGTTCGCCAGCTCGCCTAGGACAGAGCTAGGCACGAAGACCGGAATGTCGCCAAACAGGCGTCTGAGCTCATGGTCCAGATTGAGCTTGAATTGAAAGGGCATCAGAAGAGCGTTCGCATCGAGCACGATTGCCAGAGGCAAGGCATCACGCGCCTACTGAACGACGCCGTAGCCGATCAGGCGCCATTTGCCTGCTATGCGTCTCGATATGGCTATCCTCTGGCTCTTCTCCACACAGACTGGTATCTTTAGGTCGACCTCCGCAGAATCCGATCGCCCGCTCGTGACCACCCCAACGGTGGTTGCTGTGCCAACGCTCAGCATTAATGGCTCATTCGTCTTGAGGTTGTCCACAGCCAGCTCAGATGAGACCCCGACGACTCGTTTCATGAGTTCGGTCTTGAAAGTCAGCTCGCTGAGCACGGGTGGAAGAGTCCCAGGAACTCCGGCTATCCTGCCGACCAGTGAATCCGACTTGGTGAATGACGGGTCAAGGCCGGTTCCGATGGCAATCAATCCGCCTGGACCAGCGACTTCGAGCGAGAGTCCGCCAGCGTAGAGCGACCTCACCTTGGTCACGATGCTCTCCCAGCTCGTCTTGCTTCCGACCTCGACTTTCATGCCGGGCAGGATCTCCACCTCGTCACCGATATCAAGCTTCCCCTGGGTCATCGAGCCTCCAATGACCCCGCCTTTGAGATTCTCGAGCTTCGTGCCAGGGACATTGACATCGAAAGACCTCGCGATGTACATCCTCGCTGGCTTCGACCTGTCCCACTTTGGTGTCGGAATCTTCTTCTCGATGGCCTCGATGAGCATGTCAATGTTGACATCGTGGTGGGCCGATATTGGTATGATCGGGGCCTTCTCTGCGATCGTCCCCTTGACGAAGTCCAGGATCTCGGTGTAGTTCTCCCTGGCCTCCTCCTTGGTGACGATATCGATCTTATTCTGAACGACTATTATCTTGTCCACACCTATGATGGACAAGGCCATCAAATGCTCCCTGGTCTGCGGCTGCGGACATTTCTCGTTCGCAGCAACGAGCAGGAGAGCGCCGTTCATGATCGCTGCGCCCGAGAGCATCGTGGCCATCAACGTTTCGTGGCCTGGAGCATCGACGAACGAGACTGACCTCAGAAGCTCGCATTCTCCCTTGCAGTTGGGGCATATCGGCTGGTTGGAGTAGCATTGCGGTCCTTCACAATTCTTGCACTTGTAAAAGGCAACATCCGCGTACCCGAGGCGGATCGAGATGCCTCTCTTGACTTCCTCAGAGTGCCTGTCGGTCCATTCGCCCGTCAGAGCTTTCGTCAGCATGGTCTTGCCATGGTCCACGTGGCCGATCATACCGATGTTTGTCTCTGGCTGGCTCGGAACCTTCATTACTGCTTCTTCTCCTCTTTCTTCAAAAGCTCGGAAGCCGGCTTCATGCCGTGCTGCGTGATCTTCATGTTGATCTGCAGTGTGTCGGGCGCGATAGTGTTGCCCCTGACGTTCTTCCTTCGCCTCAGCCCGCTCTTCTTGGAGTTGAAGCCGATGCTCTTGGAGATCAGAAGCTTCTTCCTTCTCGGGCCGGGCAAATCCTTCCTCATGGGGAACCCGTCCTTGTCGCTCCCACCAGTGATTTCCAGTTTGAAACCAGGCAGGCCAACGAATATGCCGTCCACGACATCGCCTATCTTCTTGCCGATGAGCGAGTTGGCATGATGACCTGAGACTGGCGTCTGATACGACTTCCCATCTTTTGGATCACCTATCACGGCCCTGAACTCTGCCAAACAATCCACTCCGATGTGTGGCACGCCCTAATGCGAAAGGAGTTATATAGGTTTCGGACCTGGAATGGGAATGCTGGTATACCGTTTTGGAGGGGCGCGAATAGCGTACGTCGACATGAATATTGCCGGCCAAGTCATTACGAATGACCTGAGGTCAAAGATGAAGAAGATCACGAGAGAAGTACTGAAGAACATGATGGACACCAACGTCGATTTCGTCCTCATAGATGCGCGCGGGCATGAGGCCTTTGACAAGGAGCACTTGCCCGGAGCGGTGTCAATCCCGTCGGATCATCTGGGGGAACATCTGCTCAAGAACTACAAGAAGGACAGAACTATCGTCACATACTGTTCCAGCTTTGAATGTACCGCAAGCACGATAGCGGCTGAGAAACTCGAGAAGTACGGGTTCAGGAATATTCTCGAGTTCAAAGGCGGTCTGGCAGACTGGAAAGGCAAAGGGTACCCGACCGAGAAGTAACTCATCTTCCCCAGAACGGCTTCTCCTTTCGCTTGATCGCTGCGAGCTGCTCAAAGGCCTCGATCTCATCCTGTTTCAAAGTGTGGCTCGCAAGCTCGTGCGCATGGCTTTCGGGAATGTCGACCAGCAGCACGTCCTCCACATCGATCTGCCTTCCCACTGTCGCATCATCGATTGAAATCGCAACCTCGGCTCCTGCGATGGCCTCCTTGAGTGACTCCTCCCCACTGCGTATGCTTTTGATCCTGCCGACTTCCTTACCGTCTTCTCTGACCAGACCTTGGCCAGGGCGGATCCTGCCGGCCAGGACTCTGACACCCACAATGGCCGGTTTGCTTACACGGAAGACATGGTCTCTCATTATGATGATCTTGCCGGGGAAGACTATCTCCAGCCTCTGCTCCACCTCGACCTCTTTTTTGCGCTCCTCGCACCAGGTCCGATAGTCTTCGAGCAACCGATACATGACGTCGTTCTCGAAGATCTTGATGCCAGATGAGAGGGCCTCGGACTTCGCGTCTTCGTTTATCCCGACATTGAACGCGAAGATGGCCCTGTGCAACGGATCCTCGAAATGAGACGCCTCGACGATGTCCTTACGGGTCACGTTGCCGATGTCTATCTTCCTGATGGGAAGATCAATCTGCTTGGCCTCGAAGGCGAACGCCTCCAATGACCCAATCGCGTCTCCTCGGACAATGATTCCTTCCTCGGCAAGCTCGGCCTTGATCTGGCTCTCCTTGCGAACCTCATCTTTCAGCTCGTCGAGATCTCCACTTACCACCCTGATGGTGCCCCCGGCCATGGCGTTCTCGAGGTTCTGAGCGACTATCCGGATCCCGGCGGCCGCAGAGGCCTCCTTGACCCGATCGAACCGCAGTGTTGGATCGCGAATCTCATCCAAGGGCCTCGGCCTCTGCAGTCCCTTTATCTTCGTCACAATCGGTTCGTCCTTGACCGATGAGACCACTATCTGGTCTCCTACCTTCACAGTTCCGCGGTAGATGATCGAGTCGATTGCAGTGCCTATCCCCCTCTCTTCCTTCACTTCCAGGACCGTGCCCTCGCCCGGCCCTTCTTCCATCCGGAGTTCTTCTCCAAGAAATCTCTGTGCCAACCCGACGAGCATCAGGAGCAAGTCTGGCAGGCCCTCGCCGTACTTCCCGCTTGTCGGAACGATAGCGACCGTTTTTGTGAAGTCGGTGATCTTGTCAAAGCGGTCAGCGCTAAGACCGCTCTTGTCGAATATCTTGCCCGAGAGACTGTATATCTTCTCCTCCAGCTCCGCAGCGACCCGCGGGTCCTGTGCAGCAATCGCCTGGCCGAAGGTCTTCCATTCTTCGCGCCTCCACCCAGGTATGAGATCTATCTTGTTGGCCGCGATCAAGAAGGGCGTGCGGAACTTCTTCAGAATGTTTATCGACTCGATGGTCTGCGGCTTCAAACCCTCGTTTATGTCAATGACTAGTACCGCGAGGTCCGCAAGAGCGCCGCCTCTGGTCCTCAGAGTGACGAACGAATAATGCCCCGGCGTATCTATGAAGAGCAGCCCCGGAACGGAGAACTTGCGGTCGCCTATCAGGGGCCCGCATAGCTTGTATATCGTCTCGATCGGCACATCGGTCGCGCCGATGTGCTGAGTGATTCCTCCCGCCTCCCGGCTGACGACCTCCGTGCCCCTGATCATGTCTAGAATAGTCGACTTCCCGTGGTCGACGTGCCCCATGACCGAGACTATAGGGTGCCGGATGGCCATGGAAATCACCAACGGACACGCTTTATATCAAGTTAACTGGCATGGACAGACACATGGTCTTTGCGATGAACGAACTCACCAGGACCGGATTGGGCCTTCGTTCACAACCGCTTCCAGCGCAGGCGACACCTTGCCCCGAAGCGGAGGATGACGGCCTTTCCATGCAGAGTTCGTTCTCTTATCGGGCGACGGGCAAACCGTCACGAAACCCCCTGGACGTGAGAAGAGGGATGAATGGGTTTCGTGGAGATCACTTTTCGAAGAGAGAGGCCTCGTCTGTCTTCTCGTACTTCTGAATCTCGTAGTCGTTGAAGAACAACCTGATCTCGCGCTTGGCGCTCTCGGAGGAGTCGGACCCGTGCACGATGTTCCTGCCCGTGACCTGGGAGAAATCGCCCCTGATGGTCCCCGGAGCGGCATCCTGAGGGTTTGTCTTGCCCATCATCACCCTCACGGCAGCGATGGCGTTTTCGCCCTCGAGCACCATGCACACGACAGGCCCAGAGGTTATGTAGGTCAGCAGTGGGTCGTAGAACTCCTTGCCCTTGTGCTCCTCATAGTGCCTTTCTGCTAGCTCCCTCGGTATCTTCATCATCTTCATCGCGCAGACCTTGAGGCCTCTGTCCTCGAACCTCTGGACGACCCTGCCGACGAGCCCCCTCTGGACTCCATCGGGCTTCACCATGGCGAAGGTTTTCTCGATCATGATTTGCCCCCATCCGACTGCCTTTCCTTGCGTTCGGTCTTTGGCTTCGACTTCTCTGCCTTGGCTTCCTCGATCTTCTTTGCCTGTTCGGCCTTCTTCGCAGGGATCTTCTTGGCAAGCTCCTTCGGAACCGGCTTCTTCACCTCTGCCTCCGGCCTACCCTCCTTGGGAGCTTGCTTGACTTCCTCCTTCTTTGCCTGTCCCTTCTTCTCCACCATCGCCTCTTCTTTCCTGACCTTGCGAGCCTTTGGAGGCTCAGGCGCGACCTCTGGCGCCCCCCTCATCCTGATTTGCTTCTCGCGCGCATAGTACTGAGTCCAGGTAGTCCTCCTCGGGACGCGCCCGAGCACGATCATGTTCTTGAAGCACTTGGACGTGCAGAAGTTGTAGACGACCCCGTCCTTCTTGATATACATCCGGCCCGTCCCCGGCTCGATCTCGTCACCGCAGAACGTGCACACTCTTCGCTCAACCATTTAACATCACCTCTGATGCAGGGGGCTCAGCGGACGCTGAGCTTTCTAGCCTCTCTTGAAGTCTCTTTTAGCATCAGAACGTCTCCGACCCTGATGGGACCCATGACGTTGCGGGTGATGATTCGGCCCTTGTCCCGGCCGTCCATGACCCTCACCTTCACCTGGGTCGCCTCTCCGGTCATGCCGGTCCTGCCGATGACCTCGACGACGGTTGATGGTATGCTCTCATCTTCTGGCATCTAGGCCACCTACTTCTTAAGCGCCTTCAGCTTGTCGGCTAGCTCATCGAGAGCCGGCTTGCCCTTCGCCGCATCGAGTATGGCGACCGCAGCGGTCGGCTTCTCGAGCCCACAGGCGTTACCGAGCTCGGCCTTGCTAGGGACATAGGCGTACGGCACGTTCCGCTCTTCACACAGAGAGGGCATGTGCATGAGTATCTCGGGCGGTGAGACGTCCTCGGC
>JBASRQ010000223.1:0-4242 GCA_049273895.1 Thermoplasmata archaeon | reverse complement strand
CCCCTACTCCGGCGTGATAACGAAGTTCGTCAGCCGGTTGAAGGCTGGGAGGCCGCCAGTCATCGAGGGGGACGGCAAGCAGACAAGGGATTTCATACACGCGCGCGACGTCGTGGAAATGCTGGTCCTGGTCCTCAACAAGAAGGGTGTGAACGGCGAGGTCTTCAACTGCGGGAGTGGCGTCTCGACAAGCATACTGGAGCTAGCGAACAGGGCCATCGCGGTATCTGGCCACAGGCTCAAACCCGAGTTCACATCGCCAAGGGTGGGGGACATCAGAGACAGCCTCTCGGACAACACGAAGGCCTGGAAGCTTCTTGGGTTCAGGCCGAAAATCTCGCTCGACGACGGTCTCGCAGAACTGTTCAGATGAGCTTCTTGCCGACGGCTCTGTAGATCACGCCGGCTCTGCGCATCTTCCCAGCGTCGAACAGGTTCCTGCCATCAACGACGATCGGCGACCGCATGAGTTTCTTAAGAGTCCCTGGCGTCATGCTCTTGTAGCTCTTGTGGGCGACCATGAATATGGCGAGGTCGGAACCTGCGAGCACTTTCTTCACATCCTTCAGAGTCCTCACGCCTGCGATCTCCTCGAGATAGGGGTCGTGGACCCTCAGTTCCTGGGCGCACTTGAGTGATTCCACGACGGGTATGGATGGCGAGTTACGAGGGTCGCCAGTGTCCTGCAGGAAGGATGCGCCCATGACCGCTATGACCGAGTCCTCGACGCTCTTGCCCGCGACACACAGCGCATCGACTGCCAGATCGAGCATGTGGAACGGCATCGAGTCATTGACCGCTCTGGCGATCGGGATGAGCCTCGGGTTGGACTCCTTTCCGCTCTGCACGAGCAGCCACGGATCCTTGGGAAGGCAATGGCCCCCCACGCCCGCTCCAGGCACATGCATGTCCCTGAAAGGACATGTGTTGACCAGCCTTCTGACCTCGTAGGCGTCCGCACCCAGCTTCTCGGAGATCAGGGCGACCTCGTTTGCGAACGCTATCTGGACATCCCTGTAGGCGTTCTCCGCCGTCTTGACGATCTCGGCAGTTGTCAGGTCAGTGACGTGGAGCTTCCCCTTGGTGAGCTTCGAGTAGATTGCCTCCGCCCTCGACGCAGTTTGCCTGTCCAGGACTCCTATGACTCTGTCGTATGCGGTGATGTTGTGGAGCAGCCTGCCAGGCATCACCCGCTCTGGGCAGTGGGCGAGCTTGAAATCCTTGCCGAGCCTCAGCCCGCTCTCTTCCTCGAGGGTCTTCGCGACGACACTGCGCATCGTGCCAGGCGCAAGGGTCGATTCCACGATCACCATCGCTCCCTTCCTCATGTTTTTGCCGATGCCTCTCAATGCCTCCCTGAGCCTGGCATGGTCGGGTCTCTTTTCGGCATCTATTGGCGTGTCAACGCAGACGAATATGACCGTCCTGTCCCTGCAGGACGTGTAAGACGTCGTCGCTCTGAGCTTGCCCCTCTTGACGACCTTCGACAGCATCTCACCGAGGCCAGGCTCATCGCCCTTGAGCGGCAGCTTGCCGCGGTTTATCTCAGCGACCCTGTCCTCCAGAAGGTCTATGCCAACCACGTCGTAGCCCTTGCTGGCAAGAAGGGCTGAGAGCGGTATGCCGACATATCCAAGGCCTATGACAGCGGCCTTTTCCTGAGCCATCGACCGCCGATTGGATGTGAAGAGTATAAGGCTTTGCCACGACTGGAAAAACAATGAAAAAGGAAATTGTGGGAAAGGGTTTCGTCCGTTCTGAGTGCCGCTCTATGGCGTGGGTGGCGGAGGCTCTACCTTCACGGGCTCCGGGGTCTTGGGAGCGCCCATCCTGCCCTTCAGGAAGGGCATGACGATGAGCAGCAGGATCATGATGATCAACAACACCAGTATTGTGAAGTTGATCGCGCTCATGCCCGCTACGCTCCTGTCCCAACCAGTCAGCTGGGTGCTCACCGTTATGGCGGTGCTGTCGCTTGACAGCGCCGGGCCCGGGGTCGCCGGATCATACAAGTAGGCGTAGATTCCAAACGGAGCAGATGGTGCGTCGCTGGGTATCGCGAACTCGATGTATCCAGTCGTGTCAGTCACTATGTAGTACGTTCCGACCGCGTTGTAACTGCTATAGACATACAGTCTGTAGGTCTCCAGCGGCGCCATCGTGTACTCTCCTATGGAGTAGTGCAACTTGACCGTCTCGCCTGGCTTGTACATCCCATTGGAATACTTCGACTTGTCGACCCAGATCTTCAGCTCGTGGTTGGCCATCATGCTGACGGTTAGTGAAGCCTGTGCGAAACCGCCTGTCTCGGTCGTCATCCACATATGAGCGGTGTAAGACGATGGCGGGTTGACCAATGGCACATCTTGCGAGAACGTGCCAGTTGTCGAGTATGTCGGCGCCTCACTCTTCACCTTCACTCCGTTGCTGTCGACTATCTCGTACTGCAGGCTGCCAGTCGCCAATCCAGTCGTGATCTTCCAGTCGAAGACCACCGTCTCTCCCGGTCTGTATCGGTCGTTCTGCACCGTCAGGGCGATGTCCGCCAAGTGCACAGTCGCAGTGTCGAGGCCGGATATCATGTGTCCGTTGTAGAAAGCCTGCACGCCGAGAAGAACGTTCCCGCTGTAGTCCGTGGGTAACACAGCGGTTACTGTGGTCTGAGATGTGTTGCCCCAGGCCAGCAAGCCAGTGTCCAGCGTGAAGCTGTAACCTAGATTGTCCACACTAACGACCTTCCCGTCCCAGATCGGCGTGATCGTCGCCGTCATGGTGTCACCGCCGTAGTAGTAGCCTTTGTCCAGCAAGACCGAGATCGAGCCGCCTACTGTGACACTGAACATGCCGATCACAGTTGTCGAGAAGCCCACCTTGCTGATCTCCGCGCTCACAACGTAGGTCCCCTTCGCGGCTGCGTCAACGAGCTTGAATGTGTGCGTTACTTCGCCTTGCAGATTGGTTGTCAGGTTCGTCGAACCGTAGGCCTCGATCGCCGTTCCGTTCACTAGGACCGAGATGTCAACTGCAGCGCCTGGCAACACATCCATGTCTAGGTTGGCGGACACCGTCACAACGACCGTGTCACCGGGTACGTAGGATGTGAGCGCGACTGCCACTTGCCCGTCAATCATCGCGAAGTACAGCGTGATGCCAGCGGATGCGCTCCTTCCGCTTTCGTTGGCCCAGTAGCTGATCTCGACATTCTGCCACATCGCAACGTCCGTTGGTATCAGGAATTGCTGAGTGCCAGAGGCTCCTGCGAGCGTCGCGTTCTGCCATGTCGCGTTCCCAGACGAGTTGTACCACATCGCACTGTAGGTTATTGTCACTCCCGTCTCTTCCGTGAAGGTCGCCACGTTCATTGTCATGTACTGTATCATGGCGGTCTCTCCGGGCAGGTAGACGTATCTGCTTGTGGACACATCGAAAACGTACTTCTGGACATTGAATGTCTGCTGGTACCAGATGTCGTTCGTAGTCGAATCCCTCACCCGCATTCTGTATGTGCCGTCAGGGAAGCTAGATGCGAGTGTGAACGAATGCTCCCACCAGCCGTCTGGAGCGATGAGTGCCGTCCAGTTCATGTTTGGCATCGTGACGTCAGTTTCGTTGACCGTCTCCACGTAGAACATGTAAGTGGTATATGTCGTGACGAGCTTCGCTGTCACGGTCTGGCCGGGGTAGTAGGGTGACATCGCATTTGGCGGATCGAGTGTGAGGGCTTCCTTCTTCACGATTATCGTGGTTCTCGAGATCTCCTGACCGTAGTGGTAAACCACGACGTACAGAGAAGTGAGGTCGTTGGCAATCACGGCTCCTGCCGTGCTAAGAGTCAAATGACCTGCAGCCGTCGTACTGTTGTACCAGCCCACAGCGGGGTCGTTGGAGTTGGTGTTGAAGGAGGCTCCGGCCCCTCCTACTGGAGTGCCTGCAGAGGTCTCCAACCGCACTGTTATTGGGACGTCAGCCCAAACTCCTTGGTACTTCACTTCCACGATTACGTAAACTGGCAGACCTTGGACGTAGGTATCCACAAGGTTGCCCGTGTCGTCTGTCGTTTCTACACTGCCCGTATAGCTCACTTGTGCGCTCGTAGGGAGCGCCGCAAAAACCATTGCGAGCAGGCTAAGCGCCAGCGCTATACTTAGAATCCTATTTTTCATACGCTATCCCATCCTGTTCCATTAATGAGGTAGTATATATATAGCTTTTTGTACATTATTCACTGGCTTTGTACAACTG
>JBASRQ010000221.1:0-3671 GCA_049273895.1 Thermoplasmata archaeon | reverse complement strand
TCGGTCCGGGCAGGACGACTAAAGCCGTCAGTGTCATCATGAGCACCAACAGCGCCGCCGATAGCTTTCTCATTGGGTCGCTATTCATTGAAATACCCCTCTCTCTCCTGGGAATCAACACAAAGATCCCCCTTTGGAAAAAGGTATTCCGGCGAATAGATTGCCCCTTTATAAGCTTTAGCTATGAGAGGCGATGACATGCCAGATAGCCAGTAGTTGCGTGAAAGCGCAGAGACACGGTACGACTAAGTCACTATCTTCTTGATCTGGTCGGTCTCAATCGCCCTTCGCATCTCGACCGCCAGCCTTCTCCCCGTGCTCATGTTTGTACGCCAAGTCGTGTTGCCGTACGGATGCCCGACCCACATGTGCACGTTCGTCCCACCGCCGACCCTTGGCGCGACGTCGTAGATGTGGAACTTGAGGTCCTTGTCGACGCATGTCTGAAGACAGAACGGGCCGATTATTCCGGGAGGGAAGTGCTCTTGAGTGGCCTTTACATACTTCTCCGCAAGATCGAACGCCCCCTCCAGGAGCGACTCCCTCATCGTCGCCGAGTTGTGGCCGCAGACCGTGTACTCGGGCGTCGCCTGCGCGCCCATAAGAGTCATCTGCTGCGGCGCGGGCAACCTCACATGGCCGTCGAGCGAGGTCTCGAACCTCCAGTCGACCCCTATGAGCTCGATTCTCTCCATCTTGCTCTCGAGCGGGGAATAGAAGAAGTCGAGATTAAGAACAGGCCCTATCACGTACTCCTCTATCCTGGCATTAGCGAGGTCTTCTTCGGTGATCACATTGTGGAACACCAATGACCTGGACTTCTCTCGAAACTCTTGATACGATGCGGCACTGAAGAACCCTCGCTCCAGCTTCTTGACCTTGTGGTGCAGCTTGACCATGACGAGCCTGTCTATGTCCTTGGGATCCGTGATTTTCTTCGGGAACGGAAGTCCGGCCTTCTCGAGCAACCAATAGTAGTCTCTCTCCTCGCCCCTCTCCTCGCTCCTCAGCAGACCTCTTGAGCCCACAATGGGGACGGCGAAGTCGTCCTCGATGTCCTTCAGGTCCACATAAGATGTGAAGGACCGGTTTGGGACGAACAGCACATTCTCCTTCGCCAGTCGCTGCTGATACTTGGGATCCATCATCTCCTTGAACTTCTTGAGGGTCCAGCACTCGTCGACCACGCCTCGGATGACCCTACCGTCCGCGCCCCTTTGGCACTTGAAGTACTTTGAGTAAGTCTTCTCTCTTCCTTCCTGGCATATCCCGACGGTCCTGAAACCCTCCTCGACAGCACCGTCACACACATCGAGCGCGGAGTGCGATGCGACCATGCCGACCTTGGCGTTATTCAGATCGTAGCCGTCGACGACCTCGAAAATCCTCTCTCTGCTGATCAAAGCGCAACCCCCCTCAAGAGCTTCATTTCGTGGGCTCGTGCGAGTGATTGAATTCAGGATATATTACCTTGCGCTCGGAGGCCGGAGCACGATTTCGTCCAAGCGGATGCCGAGTTGAGAGTACACCGTCTTGAAACCGAACTTCTCGTACAGGCGCTTCGCTCGCGGATAGCTCGTGTGCAGATAGCATGAGGAGACCTTGCCCGAGAGGTCCGTGATCCCACAACGCATCAGCTCGGCTCCAATCCCCTCGCCCTGACGGGAGGGCGTCACATAGATGTCATATATGAGGCCGGTGTCGCCATCCAGACGAGTAATCACGAACCCGCCCTCGAGGTAGTAGACCGCGTAATTCTTGTCGGTCCTGAACCTCCTGAGTCTGAAAATGGACTGCACCGTGGGCTCGTCGTAGTACTCCGAAAAGAGCTTGATAAGCGCGTTCTTGTTCTTGCTGGAGACAGGCTGAGCACTGTGCTCATACCCAGTTGGCCGGTCCAGCACGAGCCGCCACATAGTCATTGGGTCGAACTTGCGAATGAACCTGCCCAGATCGGTTGAGAACACCGCCCAGGACTTCTTCATTGTCGCGAGGTAATGAACCAGGCAATCTGCCGCTTCCATGAGGTCCTCGTGGGAGCTCGCGACAAGCATCCCCTGCTTCCTCTCGCCTTCCGAGACCACTCTTGCGGTGTCGCCATCGTCCGTGAAGAAAGCCCACGCATTTCTGTCGCCGATCTCCACGCTTACGCCGCTCAAGTTGCTCGTGTTGGAGATATCCGGCTTCCCACCGTTCGTGTCCTGGAGCGTCTCGTCCGGAGGGATATCGTAAGTTGTGACAGCGGAGCATTTGTGGCGCAGCTTCGGCTCGATTGCTCTGCCAATGGACCAACCCATCGGACCCAAAGCTCTCTTCAGCAAGCCCTTTTTGCTGTCCTGCACAGGTATCTGCGAGTATCGCCTAGAAGATAGTTCGTCGCTCAATCGCTTCGCGAAGGATCCCGAGAGCCTCAGGTTGCGCGGAGACCATCTTGGAAAGGCGCGCGCGACGCCTGCCCCCAGCTCTATGAACTCGAGAGACAGCGCTCCCTCGTCGCCCTTCAGGATTATGACATCTTCTTTTTCGTCCCGCAGTCCACCGGAATCAACGCCCAAGGGGAATCGCCGCACCCATCAGAAGAAGTAAAACCCGACGTTGTAGTCCTTGGCGCATTTGGCCATCGACTCGAGCCTGTTCAGCGTGCCCTCGATACGCCGAACGATCATCTTGCCCTCGGCAGGCGCCTTCTCCCTGAGTATCTTGACCTCTTTGAGCAGCTCGTCAGCGTCCTTGGACGAGAGGATTTTCCTGGACTCGGCCAGCTCGTTGGCCCTGGACAGAATGTTCAGGCCGTGCTTCTTTGCCAGCTCGGGGACCGGGGAGCCAGAGGGCCCGAAGTTGCCCACGCATCCCTTCTTGTTGTCCCAGGACATGCCGCACTTGGCGCATGTGGCGTACATCTCGTCGAACTCGAGCATGTCCCACTCGGTCACTGTGTTCTCCTTCTTCGCCGCTGCCGCGGCGTCCTTCCGCTTATCCGATGGAACCTTCTCAAGGAGAATCCACTTCGTCTTGGCCTCTTTGACGAAAGGCTCGAACATCTTTCTGTCGGCGTCGTCCCTGATCTTCTCAAGATAGAGATCATCGCCTTCGATCTTCAGCTTGGATTTCTTGACGAACGCGTCTATCTTGTCCTTGCCGAGCTTCTCCGCGGCCTTCCTGAGATCGACGATCCTGTCGACCTCGACGTATTCCTCCCACCTGCCTGGGTCATCCAGGAAGACCTTGACCGTCGAGAGCTTCTTTCCCTTGCACAGCGCCTTGTCTGATTCCAATTCGGTAATAGCCATGTTGAGGCCCATCTGTTCACCTTTTTCTTGGGAGTGTGAGACCGAGGTTTCGGATTAATACTTTTCCCACAGGCAAGCTAATATGTGGGATGGCAAACAGGGACAATAGGCTAATCTATTACTTTGCCATCCAGCCCTGAGGAACTGCCCGTCCGTTTCGGAGGATAGACCATGACCAAAGCCATGATGAAGGTGTTGTCAAAAGATGAGATTGGGCTCCTTCACCAGAGCTCGTTGAGGATACTCTCCGAAGTCGGCGTCAAGATCGACAGTCCGTCAGTAGTCGAGCTTCTTCGGAAGGCCGGAGCAAAGACCGACAAGGAGAGAGGGCTGGTCCGCTTGGACGAGCGGATCGTCTTGCAGTCGCTGAAGTCCGCTCCG
>JBASRQ010000220.1:0-4465 GCA_049273895.1 Thermoplasmata archaeon | reverse complement strand
TCCCAGTCGATGAAGAATCATTCGCTCTGCCATTGCTGCGAAAGGTCGGTCACGAAGGGCACTTCTTGGGCGAGAAGTACACCATGGACACGTTGAAGAAGTCCTGGAGACCATTGCTGACCGATGTAACTCCATACGCCTCGTGGGCCGCGAGGGGGAGCAAGACCATCTTCGACCGGGCTCACGAGGAGGCGGAACGCATCCTCTCGTCTTATCATCCAGAGCCGTTAGCTTCTGATGTTCAGCACAAGATCGATGGAATCCTGAAGGAAGCCGAAGGTAGGATCTGATAGTCAGGGAAACTGGTCGTGGGCATGACGGATTCCGCTCTGCGTGAGAAAGTCAGGAGGAAGCTGATCGCCTCGATGGGCGAGCAGAAGGTGCTCTAGAAGACAGTGAGCCTGTCGCTCTGCGCAAGAGAGGCCTACAGGATTCGACCCGGGCAAGAAACTGCCAGCCCGTCGACATCCGAATGTCAAGTGAGCCGATACGATACAGGCGCCATGCGACCCAGCTGTCGGCATGACCTAAAGCAGAAATATCGCCAAAGACGTTCGTAGTCGAGGAATGGTAGGAGGAGTCACGTGGCAAGAAGCATATTGCACATGGTGTCGAACAAAGAAATCGAGAAAATCCATGATGCCTCGCTCAGAATACTGGAAAGGACTGGAGCAATAGTGCGCAGCGCCAAAGCTCGTGAGCTGTTGAGAAGGGCAGGAGCCAGGGTCATCGAGAAGGATATGCGGGTCTTCTTCTCTGAGAGACTAGTCAAGGATTCTGTCAAGTCCGCCGCAAAGAGCTTCAAACTGGGAGCTAGAAACCCGAGAAAGGACCTGACTATGCCGAACGAAGGCTTTCCGTTCATCAGCACCGACGGGTTCGCAGTCCAAATAAGGGATAGCGAGACTCTCGAGAAGAGGCCATCCACCAGGAACGACCTTAGGAAATGGGTCACTCTTGCAGACGCTCTTGATGCCGTGGACTTCCTTTGGCCAACGGTTGCAGCGACCGACCTACCGCCTCATGTTCAGCTTGTGGGCGGCCTGAGGACTTGTTACGAGCACACGGACAAGCACGTGCAATACCAGGCGTACAATGAACGCGACGCGAGACTCGAGATCGAGATGGCGTGCGCTGTCGCGGGCAGCGAGGAGGAGAACAGGAAACGGCCCCACTTCTCATCGATTCAGTGCATAGTCGCTCCTCTGCACTATGACGAGGGATCGACTGATGCAGTGATTGAATTCGCCCGCGCTGGCATACCTGTCGTTGCGATGACGATGGTCTCTCCGGGCATCACCGGCCCGACGACTCTGGCGGGCAGCGTTGCTCTGGGAAATGCGGAGGTCCTTGGATCGTTGGCAATATCGCAATTGGCAAAGAAGGGCGCACCAGTGTTCTACTCATTTGTTTGTGCTCCTCTCGACATGAGGTCTGGCGCATTCGCCAGCGGGTCTCCAGAATATGCGGTTCTCAGCATCGCGGGAGCGGAGATGGCGAGACACTACCGGATACCTTCAATGATGGGAGGAATGGGCACTTCGGCGAAGTCTCCGAGCGTCCAAGCTGGTTTCGAAAAGGCGAATTCGTCTCTTCCAGTGGCACTTGCGGGGTGCGACCTGCTGACCGGCGGAGGGGGCCTGAACGATGCGGGCTACATGTCGATGGAGCAGCTCTTGATCGATTCCCAGATCTGGGAAGATATCAAGAGGGTCTGGCAAGGCATCGACGTGAACGATGAGGAGATTGCCATGAACGTGATCGAGAGCGTGGGACCAAGGGGGCAGTACCTTGCTCATCCACACACTCTCGCGAACTACCGGAGGCTGCACATGTCCAGGTACAGCGATAGGTCCAGCTACGCGGCTTGGGAATCCGGAGGAAAGAGAGACATGGTCTCGACCGTGCAAGCGGAAGTGAAGAGGATCCTGGCTGACCACAAGCCGGTGGCTCTGGAGAAGAGTGTGGAAAGGAAGCTTGAGGAGATTGAGAATTGGGCGACCAGGGAACTGAGATGATGGGTTGTCCGTGAAGGTCTGAGACCAAATGAGTCGCTGTCTCTTTTTTCTAGCTACGGACAGCACATTCAAGCCAACATCGACCATTGACCCCGGCGACGATTCTTCGGAATCGTCGAGGGGACACGCATGCAGTTGAACGAGCCCGTTGGAGGGCAATTGGAAATACTTTCCAAAAACGACATAGACAGGGTCCACGCGGCCACGATGAAGGTCTATGACAAGGTCGGGATCAAGATATGGTCATCCGACGCCTTCAAGCTGTTTCGTGACGCGGGCGCGAGAGTCGATGAGAAGAACATGATCATACGTCCGAGCGAGAGCTTCGTGAAGGACATTCTGAGGAAGGCTCCGAGTGAGTTTTACCTGTACGGACGGGATCCTTCATACAAGCTGCACATGGGTGGCAACCACGTCCACTTCTCGCTCTGCGGCCAAGGGGTCAAGGTCCAGGACTTGGACGGGAAGGTCAGGCTCGGGACGCTGAAGGACGTTGAGCAGATGGCCAGGCTCTCGGATTGGTGCAAGAACATCCATCACACGTCCATGATGACAACTCCTTGCGAGGTCAGACAGGATGCGTTCCACATATACTTGCTCTGGGCGAACCTGAAGAACTCTAGAAAGACAACAGACGGTTACGCCTGGACGAAACGGTGGTCTGAGGAGGATATCGGGCTGGCCGCAATCATCCGGGGTGGAATGGAGGAGCTGATGAAGAAGCCCTTGATGCTCGGGTTCGTCAACCCGCTCAGCCCGTTGCAGCTGTCCAAGGAGCTCTCGGAAGGAGCGATCCTCTGGGCTAGGATGAATCAGCCTGCTCTTTACGCGCCCGAGGCCCTCTCTGGTGTGACTGCGCCAGCGACGTTGGCTGGTCTTCTCGTGCAGCAGAACGCCGAGGTCCTCTCGGGCATCATGCTTGCACAGCTCGCGAACCCCGGAGCCCCAGTTCTCTACGGGACCGTGTCCGCTGTGCTCGACATGAAGACCGGCATTCCCGCACTTGGTGGTCCAGAGGTCGGCCTGCTCAATCTGACGACGGCGCAGATAGCCAGGCACTACAGATTGCCATCCAGGGGAACGGGAGGGAACACGGACTCAAAACTGGTGGACGCTCAGGCCGGCATAGAGTCCGCTCTCGGCATATACGCGGCTGGCCTCGCGGGCATCAACTTCATCTACGACTCCGCAGGCTCTCTCGACGGAAGCATCGCCACTTCCTATGCCAAGATCGTCCTGGACAACGAGATCTGCGGCATGGTCTCGAGGATGCTGAAGGGGATAGAGGTCACCGATGAGACGCTTGCTGTTGACGAGATATGCAAGGCTGGTTCGAACCCCAGCTACATGGGAACGATGTTCACGATGAAGAAGTTCAGGCAAGAGCACTTCATCCCCGAGCTCATGGATAGGCACGCCAGGGACGCTTGGGAGGCTGCAGGAGGCAGGGACATAGTGGATGTGGCAACCAAGAAGGCCCGGCAGGTGCTGAAGGAGCACGAGGTCGAACCATTGGAGAAGCATATCCTGAACGAGGGCGAGGCCTACATGAAGAAACTGATCAAAGCTTACGGTTGAACAATGAAAATGAGCTTCTGCCATTGACTGATCGCAATGCGGTATTGAGTTGACTGTCGGCGAGCACCGTCCATAATGGCAATGAGGGAAAGATCACAGAGGATGGAATAAGAAAGGAGCTTAGCTCGGTGCAATAATCCTTTGATTGAAAGATAGACAGACTTTCAAGACAGACTTTCAAGTATGAACACGGCCTCTTGAACCCGCGAATCGTTCACATTTCGTGTTAGAATCCATAAGGAGGGGAGGAGATGTAGTGGCAGGCCGATACTATGCTCGAACCATCCGAAGGAATCAACGCGACACTCTGGCTCATCGCAGCGGCGGTCTCATTCGTCCCCTTCATAATGTTTCTCGTGAGCTACCTCAGAGTCAGGAGCACGAAGCTTCTCGTCACCACGCTCGCCTTCTTCGTCTTCCTGGTCAAGTCCCTGATACTGTCGATGAAGCTGTTCATCCAGACCTACAGTGACGAGTTCTGGTGGTCCGTCGTGGCGATACTGGACATATCGATTATCGGATTGATCACCATCGCCTTGCTCAAGAAGAAGTGACGGAATGAGCGAGGCAAGCGAGCTCTTCGAGAATTCGAGGTTAGTCTACAGCCACATAGTCAACACCCCGGGTTCACACCTGCGAGGGATCTCGAGGGACCTGAACATGCACCTGAGCACGCTCAGATATCACATCGACTACCTCGAGAAGAGAGAACTGATCGAGAGCAGGAAGGAGAATAACACTGTGGTCTACTTCGCCGCAGGCAGACTGGACGCCCTGGACAAGAGCATGGCACCGCTGCTCCGCCAGAGGCGTTTCCGGGATGTCGTTCTGCTGATAGCCTATGACCCGGGCCTAACCCATTCGGAGAT
>JBASRQ010000167.1:0-12896 GCA_049273895.1 Thermoplasmata archaeon | reverse complement strand
CGGAGCTGTTGCAGTCGTGTGCGCGCCAATCGTCAGCCCGACCATCGAGAAGATACTCGACATACCGATCGCGACGATCGTTCCGAAGGACAGCGTGACAGAGGCGATCAAGCTGGCCGCGAGGAAGTCGAAGGCTTAGCGGAGCATTTCTCTCTTTAGCTTCAGGTCCAGGCCCACGGATACGAGCTCGCCCTTCCTGACACGAGAGACTCTCGCATCGTAGCCAAGATACGTTTCCTGAAACAACGCAACGTAATCCTGGCACTTGGCAATCCTGAGATCGTAGTAGAAAGCCTTGCGGGAATCGGAGTAGTCCCGATAACCGAAGAGGGTCTTCCCGTCTGATACTAGAAGTATCGCAGCGGAGAACTTGTGCGTCAGGATATTATCTAATATCAGCGACGTCAGGGCAGTCCTGAGATCTCCCACCTCTTCCATCTTCTCGGCCAGCACGAGCAACAGTCGCTCACTGTCCGTATCGCCCTTCGGCCTCAACTTCGTGAGAGGATTGAAGTCCTTGATCGTGCCGTTGTGGCCGAGAACGATCCCGTCCACTACGAACGGATGTATGTTCGGAAGGGACGCCCCCCCGGCTGAGGCAGCCCTTGCATGAGCGATCAGGATGTTCGGCGAATCCAGTTCCTGTATGTCTTCCAGTGCCGAATCGAAGGAAGGATCAAGGAACGCAGGGCGAGGGCTTCGTCCGATGTATCTGGGCGACCCGTTCCTGAAGGACACGATGCCCCATCCGTCTCGGTGGCCGACCTCCTTTTCTCCCGGAATCTCCCCGACTTCAGCTACATGCCTCAGGTCGATCAGAGTCCCCAGAGGAAACCTGTCTTTGAAAACCACACCAACCATGCGACACATCAAAGCACCTTCGGGACGACCTCGACCTCAAGATCCATGGAATTGGTCACGAGGCACTTGCGCTTGGTGACGGAGATGGCCTTGTCGAGATTGGAGAGCTTCGAGCCATGTTCAAAGCGCATCTCTGGGTACAGCGTGATCTTCACGAACTTCTTGGCTCCTTCCACGATTTCGAGATCGCCGACCGCTTTGCATCTGTACTCGACCAACTTCATCCCGAAATCCCTGGAAACGCTCTCAAACACGATCTGGTAGCACATGTTGGCGGCACCAACAAAGGCGTCTTCAGGCGTGAGCGGCCCCTGCATGCCCTCGAGCTCGATCGGCGCGGAGTAATCGACAGTCAGTCCGTTCTGACAATGGAGTCTTCCCGGAAACTTCTCGTTCCAGACCACAGTCGTTTCGAAGTTCATCTCTCTTCGAGGAGGCCACGGACCTATCTCGATTTAAACTTTGTAGCGCACATTGCGCAGCTATCGCCATCCAGAAGACCAGAAAGAGGAGATCGCTAACCGAGCGGGCTATCCTGAGGTCACGCGAGAGCCTTGCTGATGCTCTGCTCGACTACCGCCCTCGGAGCAGCTCCGATCATTCTGTCGACCAGCTGACCGTTCTTGAAGAACAGAAGCGTGGGAATGCTCACGATTTTGAACTTGCCCGCGATGCGGAAGTTGTCGTCCGTGTTGAGCTTCGCGAAGACCACCTTGCCCTTGAGGTCCTTCGCGATGGCGTCGATTGTCGGGGATAGCATCCTGCAGGGTCCGCACCATGGCGCCCAGCAGTCAACCACGACCTTCGGGTACCTCTTGACAAACTCTTCAAAATCGGAGTCTGCGACATCCACAGGTGCGTCCGGCCATCCGTTGTCGCCCGCACTGCCGGCATTCGCCTGTTTCATCATCTCTGCCATCTTTCGCCGTTTGATTTCCTCGATCTCCGATGACATCTTGTCCACCGTTCGTGCACGCCTGTGCGCGCATGTTGCACGACCGTACATAGCCGGACTAGTTAAGGATTGAGGCGAAACAGCACGTGCCCTGGTGCTCAAGACATAGTCTTGGGACTCGATTTGCTGGATGAGACAAACTTTTTAAGGAGCAGAGAACGATACCGTCGCAGGGATTAGGGATGCTCGAAGAAGCTTCTGAACTGATTGGATTGCAGGTCTACACCAGCCAAGGAATGTTCCTCGGGACCGTCGGCAACCTCGTGGTCGAGGTCGACGAGAACAAGGTCCAGGGATTGTTTGTCAACAACACGAATCCTCTCCTTGTCGAGGGCTCAAAGGCCGTTAATGTGCCCTACAGGTGGATCTCGTCCATCGGGGACATCGTGATACTGAAGTATTTCCCGAAGAGAGTGGCCCTGAAGAGAGGCTCGAAGCCGAAAGCCGAGAAGCAACCAGTTGAGGAATAAAGCATTTATCGTTCTCACGCGCTCTCGCGATCGTGCCCGAACCAAAGGTTGATCCTTCTTGTTACGTTGCCCCCGAGGCGATCATCCTTGGGGATGTTGTGATCGAGAAAGGGTGTAGCATCTGGCCATACGCTGTGATAAGAGCTGACTTCTCCGAGGTGAGGATCGGAGAGGGCTCCAGCATCCAAGAGCACTGTCAGATCCACGGCAATCCGGGAAGGCCGATAATCATCGGCAAGAATGTCTCAGTAGGCCACGGAGCAATCATACATGCGGCCAAAGTAGGCGACTATGTCATCGTCGGCATGAACTCGACCATCCTCGACGGCGCAGAGATCGGGAGCGGGTCGATAGTCGGCGCCAATGCGCTCGTCAGGGAGGGCATGAAGGTCCCGGAGGGAAGTCTGGTCGTGGGAGTCCCCGCCAAGATTGTGAGACAGGGCGATCCGACGCTCATGGCTGCTGCGAAGAAGAACGCTGAGGAGTATCACAAGCTCCGCGACGCCCATAAGCGGGGAGAATTCGCCAGGTACAGAAAATGAGCTCTCCAACGGGGAAGAGTTCAATAGTCACTTCGCATTTCTCAGCCCCGTGACCGAAGAGCGAGGCAGTACCGTTTGGGAGACGATTGCGGCTAGAAAGAGCGTGAGATCATTCACCGACATGCCGGTCGAGGACGAGAAGTTGATCCGGTGTTTGGAGGCAGCCAGGCTGGCACCTTCATGGGCGAACAAGCAGTGCTGGCAGTTCGTCGTCGTGAAAGGCAGGCAACCAGTTGACGATTTGGGAATCGTGCCCGTGAACATCAAGAACGCCCCCGCCCTGATTGTCGCCTGCGCCGACCCTGAGAAGAGCCGCAACATCGACGGGAAGCCGTACTACATGGTGGACGTTGCCATCGCAGTGGAGCACATCGTCCTGGCAGCGCTGGAACAGGGCCTCGGGACCGTGTGGGTGGGAGGTTTCAGGGAAGAGAAAATCCGGAAGGCGCTCAGCATTCCGGACAACATCAAAGTGGTTGCGCTCATCCCGATAGGCTATCCCGCTGAGAAGGAGAGCATCGGGAACAGACTGGTCAAGAAAGTGGCAGGTTTTGGGAACAGGAAAGATCTCAAGGATATTGTGCACTACGGAAAGTGGTAGACTCCTACGCGATGTTGTCGATATTGGTCCCGCAGGCCTTCGAGAGCTCCTCGTGGAGCCTGAGGACCTTCAGAGCCGCCTCGTGCTCCCCCTTTCGGGCGATGTGGGCCACGGCCTCCTCTATCCCAGTTCGTCTCGAGCCCGAAATCAGGTTGTCGGCGTGCGCGACAATCTTCTCCTCGAGTGTTCTGGGCGTGAAATCCTTTTTCGGGAGCCCGAGCTTCTCAGCCTCCCTCGGGGTAATGCCAGCTCCGATGTGCCTCTCGATTATCTTGACGATGCTGTCTGGAAGCTTCAGCTCTGAAGCCAGCTTCGCCCCCTCAACAGCGTGTGTCATCGTGTGGCTCCTGCATCGTCCGATATCGTGAAGCAGGCCACCGATCTCGACCAACTGAACATTCGCCCTGCACTTCTTCGCGATCTTGACCGCCAAGGCGGAGACGGCTTCGCAGTGCCCGACGACTTCCACGTCGCACCCGTGCTCTCGCAGAAGTCGGAGGCACTCATCTCTGCTTGGAAGATCTCCTGGCTTTGCCTTTCCCGCTGTCAAGTACTGTTTTCCCCCTGGGATTCGGAACGATCGTGAGCCTTCCCCGAAGGCGCTTCTCTAGGGACTTGCCGCCCATGTACCTGTCTAGGAATATGGCGAGGGCGGCGACTTCTGAATGCGGCTGGTTCCCGACAGAGATGTTCCTGTCGGCGAGGTCGTAGACTTCCCTCGGCACCTTCTCAGCACCGACGATTATCATGAGGTCCTTCGCCTTGATCGTCGGCACAGCCTTGGAAAGGCTCTCTCCGTACATCGTGAGGTGGACGACCTCGCCCTTCCATGCCTTGATCGCCCTACGCCAATCAACCCCGGTCCTGATCTTGAACTTCCCTCCGAACCGCTCGACCACCCCATTCACCGTCTGCTCGAGGGATTCGTCTTCCGTCGACACCCAGACCGCATCCGCACCCAAAGCGCGGGCAGTCAGTGCTACGTGCGTCGTGACACGCTGATCCCTCGCAGGGCGATGGCCTAGCCTTAGAACGACTATCATCTGACTCCTCTCATGGGAGACGCCTACTCCTTCACCCGCTCGATCCTGTGACCCCTGTAGTCGAGCTTCGTGCTCCTTTTTACGAGGCTCTTGAGCATTGTGAAAGTGACCCCCAGCACTTCAGCGACATCACCGGCGAACTTGCCCTGTGCGCCCACCATCTCGTAGATCTGCTTCTCGATCCTCTGAAACTCCTTCTCTTCCATCACCGCCGCCGCCAGGACATCGCTGATCTCGTACACGGGCCAAGAGGCGTTGATGTGGAAGGAGGTGTAGTACGTGTGGTACGCCTTCTCCGGCTGCTGCTCGGAAGAGGTCTGCCATCGGGTTTCGACGAGCTTCATCTTCTCGAAGAACAGGAGGGCTTCCTTGCCTGCGGGCCCGAACTGCTTCTCGACATCGCGAACGGTGTGCCACTCGAGGGTGACTAACTTCAAAACCTCTCTCTTGACCTTGGTATCGACCGCCCGGAACATCGGAACAAGTTCAGCCGGCTCGGTGATGACCTTGATCCTACTCATAGACTGACCCTATCCTTTTGTGGGCATATAAGCCTAATTGGAATCTCCGATGCACATTTTTGACCTACTGGCTTGCTCGGAATTCCGTGCTTTCCAGCTGCGAAACTCCATCGGAAACATACCTTTTTCGAGGGAGAGAGCTTTAAGTACGAAACACTCCATCGCGAAAAACAGAGCGTGCAGCAATGATGGCCAAGGACTTGAAGGACAAATCGAAAGTCGATGAACTTGTCCTCACTATTGTCGAGAAGAAGGAGCCGAGAGAGTTTCAATCTAAGTGGAGCGGCTCGTCGGGCAGGGTCTGCGACGCGGTCGGTCAGGATGAGAACGGCGACTCGGTGGCCTTGACCATTTGGAACGACGACATTGAGAAGGTCGAGGTCAACTCGAAGATACGCATTACCAATGGCTGGGCCTCCTCCTACAAGAACAAGCTGCAGGTCAGCGCCGGCAAGTACGGCAAGCTCGAAGTGCTCTGATTCGTTGCGCTTCGGCGTTTCCTAGGATCCCTTCACATGAGGAGCGCGAGCCCCGACATTGCGACGGCTGGGACAACGGACATCAGGAAGTCGTCGTCGACGTATCGGATCTTGACTCCCTCAGAGGCGATTGCGAGAACCGTCGCGACAGAGGACAGAAAGAGCGATTCGATCGCGGGTCGCACATCCCAGGCAAGCAGGATGCCGAGGCATATCGCGAAGTAGGCCATGAGAGACGCGGCTGTCCTTTGTCGAAAATGCACGCCCGCGGACCGTAGCTCGCCCGCGAGCGGGTCCACGAGAGCCATGCCGACCAGAGCGGCCGAGGCAATATCGTGAGGAGAAAGCCAAAGGACCGCGGTGATTCCAGCGGCTGCCCATGCGAAGGATGCAATCTGGTTCTTCTCGTGCGGCCGGAGGCCAAGGAATGTTATGCCTTTCCAAAGTCGATACCCCTCGAACACCAGTATCGCCACGAAGAAAACGACGACAACGGTCCATCTGTGGATCCCTACAAGCGGCAAATTGACCGGGAGAAGATAGTACAGAGGCGCTAGGGCGATCAGCAGATGCACGACCCTCCTAAGAACGGTCTCGTTGTCCATTGCCTGAACCTGGCCTCCGGATGACCGAACCATCTAGGCAGAAGATAACGCTTGCCTCAGGCGGCGAACGAGGTCCTGCCCCATTTTCCCTCTATTCCCTTGTACAGTATCCTCGTGATGATACCCATCGAGGCTAGCACAAGCAGGATACCTGCAAGGGCAATAGTCCAGTCGGCCAAGAGGCTGAACGACAGTATGGTCAGGCACAGATCGGGGAAGAACGAGAGAATGCTGAACTTGACAAGAACGCTCGTGTCGAACAGGAAGGAGTTTGTCTTCAGGCCGGTCAGATACGCCGTCATGACGACCATGTAGAGAGAGGTGACGAACATCACTACCAGCGCGAGCCAAAGCAGATTGGTCTCGCCGTTCAAAATGGAAATCGCCACGACGAAGAACGCCGAAATGCCGAGCGTGAGAAGAAGGAACACGAGTATCCTGACCCTGATAAGCTGAGGGACCGTCACGGGCACCAGGGAGTAATACTCCGCGAGATCCACATTGTTGAGCCAGTTGTACATCATGACGCCGATGAAGCCGACCATGGCCGCGTAGAAGACCGCGTTGAACCCGACGGGGATCGAGAGGCCGTAGTTGACGTACCAGGTTGTGAACGAGAGGAAGAGCAGCGGGAGGACGAACGCAAAGAACATTTTCGCGACGATGCCGCTCCTGCGAAGATCAAGAAGCTCCTTCGCCATCAGAGGCCTGTTTATCCCCTCCAACACGCGCACGCGCTTGTAGTAGGAAGGCAGACGATCCTCGTGCGATTGAGAAGCTATGTTGATCCGGATCTGGACCAGCAGATACGCGAGAACGGTGAATGCAAGCGTGGCCGCAGCAGTAATGGCGGCATACAGCAGAGCCTCATAGGCGTGAGAGCCGAAAGGCATCACATTCATCTGGAAGCCGAGCGATGGAATGATCGCGGCGAGGGAGGGCGCGCCAAGCACACCGTGGGAGACGAAGAGCGCGGCGATGGCGGCCGTGAGGATCGTGAACGCTCTGACATTCCTGATGTAGATCACGGAGGCCATGAAACTCAGCGACATCCCGAACATGAACGCCAGCAGCATCGCCACGAGCAGCAAAGCGATGCTCGTCAGGTGGAAGCCCATGAATGGCGCGGCCGCGACAAGGCCCAGAGTCGCAGGAAGGACGAGCAGAAGAACGTAGAACATCGCGTCGCGGAGATATATGCCGAGAAAAGTGGTCCTGAATGAGATCGGCAACAGGTATGGCATCGCAACGAGGTAGTTGCTCGTGCCGTATCTTCTTTCCAGATACTCCCGGCCCATAAGGCCGAAGGCCCCGACACTCAGTCCGTAGAGGAAGGCCGACAGATTGACGAACGTGCCCATCTGCTTGAGCGGGACGGTCACCATCATCTTGTCGACAGTGAGACCGCTTCCAAGAGCCAGCACGAATACGAACAGAGGGAATGTCAGAAATCTGCTCCTCCCAGAATAGCTCGTGTGCGTCCTGAACTCCTCTTTCAGCATGAGCTTCAGGAGGTCCCTCGTTGGTTGCCACCTCCCTCGCTTCGCACGCCCACCGATCGAAGGAACAGCTTCTCCAGGTTCTCGCCCTTCCTCACCAAATCGTTAATCCTGCCCTGCGCGACAATCCTTCCGAGGTTGACGATGGCGAGCTTGTTGCACAGTCTCTCAGAGATCTCGAGTATGTGAGAGGCCATGAATACCGTCCCTCGCTTCGAGATGTAGTCCTCGAGATACTCTCTCAGGAGGCGCTGGTAGATTGGGTCCAGGTTGATGAACGGCTCGTCGAGGAACAGAAGCTTCGGCTCGTGGATGAATGCAGACGCGAGCATCAGCTTCTGCCTCATCCCCTTGGACATATCCTTGCATATCGTGCCCTTCTTCTCCTCGAGGTCGAAGAACGAGAGCCACTTGTCGATTCTGTCCTCGAGGTCGTCCAGGCCTCTGATCTTGCCCACGAAGTAGAGGTATTCGTAGGCGGTGAGATAGGTGGGAGGGCTCTCCACCTCAGGAACGATTCCGATGAGCTTCTTCACTTGGAGTGGCTCGCGGACCACATCGACGCCCAGCACGTTGACCGACCCTGCCGTTGGTTCGAGCTGCCCTGTGAGTATCCTGATGAGAGTCGTCTTGCCCGCGCCATTGGGACCGAAGAATCCGAAGAAATCGCCCTCGTCAACTGATATGTTCACGTTGTCGAGGGCCTTCATGACTCCATACTCCTTGACGATGCTCCGACCCTCGATCACTGACATTGCGAGCCACGCTATTCGTCAGAAGTTATATCAAACTTGGTTGACAACGCCATCTACCAACGCACTTGTTCCCTCGTCGCCGTTCAAATACGTCCAAGTGCTATCATGTAGCACGATATCCCCGGCCAAAAACAATGTCATAGAAGGTATCTAGATGAAGGGAAAGACAGGCAGGTCTGTCCTGACTAGCAAGATCGAAACCGAGATCGACCTACTTCAGAGACACGTCGCGATGTTGAAAGCGATCATGGACAGCGAGCCGATCGGCATCATCAGGCTGTCGGAGATGCTGAAGTACCCGCAGCACAAGGTCAGATACTCTCTGAGAATCCTCGAGCAGGAGGGACTGATTGAGCCCTCTCCCGACGGAGCGGTGACCACGGAGAAGATCCAAGACTTCCTGGACCATCTGAAGGACATCCTCGAGACGATGAGCAATACTGTCAATGAGCTGCGGGAGTCGATAGAGTAGATTCGAGCTCCCGCCCCAATCGTTTTATCCGGAAGCCTGGCATCGCCGTTACAAAAGGCTTATCTAAATGGTCACTTTAACTGCGTTTGCGAAGCCACACATGCCGTCGTAGCTCAGCCTGGTAGAGCGTCCGCCTGTTAAGCGGAAGGTCAACGGTTCGAACCCGTTCGACGGCGCCATCATTTTGCCGCAGCGGCTGCGGCGGTCGGCCTCGGCTTCGCGTCTCCGTAGATGAAGCGCCCGACTCTGAAGACGAGGACCTTCTTTCCCTTGGACCATCTGGTGAGATCCAGCACAAACAGGGTCGCCAGGACCACTGATATGTACATGTCGACGACACCGCCCAAGGCCACAACGAAGCCCAGGAAGATGAAGAAGCAAAGAATGCCAGCAACGAAATACGCCTTCTGTGGCAGGTTCCCGGAGGCGCCCATCTTCTCTTTGATGAACAGCAAAGTCGCTCCGGAAATCATCAGAAGCAACACAATCGGGACGAGGAAGGGCACCGTCGTTTTCACAAACAGGCCTGAGAAAAAGAAGCTGAAGAACAGGAAAACGAAACCAAGAACGGCAAACCGTCTTGGGGACCAAGTCGGCAATGGATTGGGTGGCATCATGAAGCCCTTGGGGACATGTCTCGCATAGAAAGTCAGAGCGAAGACCGCGAATATCGCCAGGATGTACATCGGCATCAAGGGCACATACGGATTCAACAGGGCTGTGCACGCCAAAACGTCCAGAAATAGAATCGCGAACACCAGCTCGAACCGCTTCCGGGTAAGAAATCGTACATCTTTGAGATGCGGATAGATCAGGTGGAGGATGAATATCGCGAGCGTGATGCTGACTGCGGAATGGAATATCGTCAACCAGACGGCCCAGACCCAGTTCGTGCCGAGGTATCGGCCGTAGACTCCGAGACCGCCCAGATCCATCCAGTTGGGATCGAAGAAGCTCTTCACTGCTACGCCTTCCTCCAGGATGCCGTACGCAGCGCCCATGACGATTACACTGACCCAGCCTCTGTTCCATATAACCGCCAGTTCTCTGATGATTAGCGCGCCCGCGCCGTAGAGGCCGACCAAGAGGGCAAGGGATAATGGGAAGAAGAACTCGAACGGAGGAGAGGAGCCTGAAAGCATCTCCGCGATTATCGGGGAAAGAAACGCCAGTATCCAAAGAGCCTTGCCTCTCTCTGTCATTCAGGAGAAAATCCTCATGGTCCTTATATGAATACGCCCACGCCACTATCAGCTTAGATATTCAGCGAAAACGGGCGCGTAAGGCAACATCAACAAATACCGTTCCTTCGTTTCAAAAGCCAATAGAACATGGAGGCGTTGGTTTGACAGATATCAGAGTCGGCGACATCGCACCCGATTTCGAGCTTGAGGATCAGAACGGCAAGAAGGTGAGGCTCACCCAGTACAGAGGGAAGAAGAACGTGCTACTTGCGTTCTTCCCATTCGCGTTCAGCCCAGTGTGTACGAACGAGCTGGGCGAGCTGAAGGAGAAGGAGAGCACCATCCTCAAACTCGACACGCAGATCCTTGCATCAAGCGTGGACAGCACATGGTCTGAGAAGGCATTCGCGAAGGAGCTGGGAGTGAAGTTCCCGATTCTCGGCGACTTCAGAAAGCAGGTTGTCCCCCTCTACGGAGCGCTCTATGAGGACAAGGGATTCGCGAAAAGGACGGTATTCATCGTGGACAAAACCGGCAGGGTCGCGTACAAAAGGGGGTACGAGCCCGGGACCCAACCCAACATAGATGAGGCACTAGAGGTGCTCAAGAAGCTCAAGTGACGACTCAGAGCTGGCGCACAAGGTTTATAAGACACCCTGAGCTAGTATCCGGCCGGACACCAGCACATGATGTGCTCCCAGAGGATGACCGCATATGGCTTGGACTAAGACGATGCCCCGGGACAGCGCAACGGGCAAGACGAAGAAGGTCTACGACAGGATTCTGAAAGAGCGAGGGCATCTGGCAAACATCTTCATCGCTCAGGGTCTCGAACCGGAAGTGCTCGAAGACCATTTGGACCTCTACGTCCATCTGATGATCGGCCCTGGACCTCTATCCCGAGAGGAGCGAGAGATGATCGCGGTCGTGGTCTCTGCGGCGAACCGATCGGCATATGGCGCAATCCACCATTCGGAAGCGCTCGAGACGGTCGAGAAGGATCCGAAGGCGCTATACAACCTGATGAAGGAGTTCACCTCGAAGCACGAGAGCCCGCGATCAAAAGCGCTTCTGGCATACGCGGCGAAGCTGACGTTGGATCCCAGAAGCATCACGAAGGACGACATCAAGGACATGAGGGATGCGGGTCTCACAGATGAGGAGATCCTCCGGGCAAACCTCATCGCAGGCTACTTCAACTTCTCGAATAGGATCGCCCTCGGACTCGGCGTAGAGCTCGAAGAGGGCGAGGCCAGGACCTACAAGTACTAGGCAGAAGGAGCTTCCCATGACGGACATCGAGGAGCGGGTGAGAAAGCTCCAGCGCGGAACGGTTGCAGTCGTCGGGGTGCCGCTGGACGAGAATTCGTCATTCCTTAGGGGCGCGGCACTGGGTCCTGAGAGCATGCGCGCAGCCCTTCGATCAGGCTCTGCCAACATGTCCACTGAGCTCGGAATCGACCTTGATTCTGCAGAAGGCTGGATTGATCTCGGGGACCTGCAGCTGACGACCGGAGAGGACTTGCTGGCTCAAGTTGAGAGAACAGTTGCTTCCATTCTGTCAGCAGGCGCGCGTGTGCTCGCGCTAGGGGGAGACCACTCGATAAGCTACCCAGTGCTCAGAGCATATACCAAGGCCTATGACGATCTGACAGTTCTGCATATTGATGCGCACCCAGACACTTACGACGAGTATGGGGGGAGCCGCCACTCGCACGCATGTCCGTTCGCGCGCATAATGGAGGAACGCCCGGCTTTGAAGCTTGTCCAGGTCGGAATACGGACAGCAAACTCCCACCAGAGGGACCAAGCTAGACGGTTCGGGATAACAATGATCGAGATGAAGGACTGGACTTATAGCAAGATGCCCAAGCTGAACGGACCGATATACCTCTCACTCGACCTCGACGTTCTGGACCCAGGATTTGCGCCCGGGGTATCCCATCACGAGCCCGGAGGCATGTCCACACGCGATGTCATTCAGATTATCCACGGGCTGCCAAACTCGTTGGTGGGTGCGGACATTGTCGAGCTCAACCCAACTCGGGACCCCTCGGGCATGACCGCGATGGTCGCGGCGAAGTTCTATCGCGAACTCGTGGGGCGCATGCTCAAGCAGGGCTGAGCTCTTAGCAGAAACGCTAATTACATGAAGGGCACTATGACGGGATGCGCGGGCCCGTAGCTTAGTCCGGCGGAGCGATTGGCTCATAACCAGTTGGTCATCGGTTCAAATCCGATCGGGCCCACTCTGATGCCTTTTGTGATCGACTGACGATGGCCATGGCTCGAATGCGAAGAATGAAAAATGCGATAAAAGCAAAAGGATTTGCGCTTAAGAAACTGATACCAGATGTACCGGCTAGAAGCACTTAGAACCTTCGTGGCGGCCTGTGCTTCTGATAACAATCCTTGCAGTACACAGGCCTTCCCTCCGTCGGCTTGAACGGGACCTGTGCCTCAGCTCCGCAGTCAGAACATTTCACGGTGTGCATCTCCCTTGGGCGGGAGCCGAAACCGCGATCGTCTCTGCGTGGTCTGTCGTTAATGAGGACTACCTCCTTCCAAATCTCACTCTACCCCTTGCGGAGCCGAATGGTAAACCTGCTATACAAGTGACCCGTATATTAAGGCGACGCCAATAACCAGCAGTTCGGTGCCGGGGTGAAGGCCCCCTGACTCGTCTCATTATGGACAAGGGCGTACTCGTAATGGAGGAGATGCACAAGGCGGATATCCACTATTTGCAGCTCCTCTAGTGAACGAGGGATCCGTTTCGCAGGCCACCGGTCAAAAGAGTAAAGTCGCCCGAGGACATGGGGTAGACGAGGTGATCACTTGAGAGAAATCGATGTCGCGACACTGTTCTCAGCGACGGACCTTCAGGACCTCGACATACATCCAGATGG
>JBASRQ010000208.1:0-12066 GCA_049273895.1 Thermoplasmata archaeon | reverse complement strand
TCAACCGACCCCCAAACACTTCTTAAAAGGCGTGTTCCCCTATTCGCGGTCGAGAGAGGACGGAAGCCGATGGAGGACCAGCATGCGCCGAAGCGGAGCTGGCGGACGATGTACCAGGCCGTGCCTTCTCGCGTCAAGGGACTCATCTACCTATCGTCGTTCAACGGAGTCGGCTACGGCTATCTGATGATCTTGATCACGGCCTATCTTGCCCTGCCCGAGATCGGCCTTAAGAAGGATGTCGGGCTGATTCTGGGCCTGAATGGCATCACAACAGTGGCCACCGCCGTTCCGATCGGTCTGCTCGCGGACAGAAAGGGCAGGAAATGGATCATCATCTTCGGGTTGGCATTAGTCCCTCCAGCCCTGATAGTCTACGCCTTCACCACTGACTTGCTGTACCTTTTGATTGCGAGCGTTGTCGCTGGTTTCGCGGAGGGCGCGTTTTCCGCCGCCTGGAACGCTCTGATTGCAGACCAGACAGATCTGAGCAACAGGAACGCAGCGTTCTCGCTTTCGTTCATCGTCGGCACTGCATCCTTTGCCTCTGGAATGGCGCTCCCATTCGCCTTCCCCACGATCGAGGAGTGGCTTGGGGTGAGTTCGCAGGAAATCCACACGAAAGTCATGCTGACACTCGGTCTTTTGGCCTTCGTATCTCCGGTCCTGCTTTGGCTCTTGCTGAAGGACTACAAGGAGGACATGCACCCTCCGGAGAAGCTCTCCTTGAAGGGAAAGAGCACTGGGATTCTCCTCAAATTCTCTGGCATAAACAGCCTCATAGGCCTGGGGGCGGGCTTCATAATCCCCCTCATCCCGACCTGGCTGTTGCTCAGGTTCGGAATCGAGGACTCCGTCAGCGGGCCCCTCCTTGCCGCGTCGAGCGTTCTCATGGGCCTGGCTGCGATCGTCAGTTCGGGGCTCGCCCACAGGTATGGAATGATCAGGGCGATCGTGCTCGTGCAGGGTCTCTCCACCGTGTTCATGTTCAGCCTGGCGTTCATACCCAATGCGGCACTCGCAGCGGGCTTCTACTTGATCCGAGCCGCGCTTATGAACATGGGCGTGCCCCTCCTGGATTCCTTCTTGATGGGCATCATAACGAAGGAGGAGCGCGGACTCGCAAGCGCAATAAACGCTATCTTCTGGCGCTTGCCGAACAGCGCCAGCACGATTGTTGGTGGAATCCTGCTCTCCTCCGGCAATTTCGAAGCTCCGTTCCTCCTGGCCACAGGGTTCTACGTCGTATCGATCATCCTGTTCTATCGTACCTTCAAGAACGTGAAACCAGCTGCGTGAGCAGCGCGGTCTGCAGTCATTCTTGAGTTGCCGTTCTGATTCGGAATATGGAAGGTGGACTTCTCTTGAGCGGACTGGCGGCCGCAATCACACCTAATCAATATTTGAAGGGTACGTCGTGAAGCTCAATTCCTTTTCTCCACTTCTTGCCTGAGAAGTCCATGAAGAGTTCCACACGGCCGATGTTCTCAAACCCCATCTCCTTGAAGAACCTGATTGCCTCTGCGTTTCGTGCAACTGGTCTGACGTTGAGGTACTTCACGCCGAGTCGCCTGGCCTCCTGGATGGCCGTTTTCACAAGAGCGCCCCCCACACCTTTCCCACGGTAGGAGGGGTCGACGATCACTGGTTCCATCTCCGCCTCCGTCCTTTCAAAGATCATCCCCAGGAGCCCGATGACCCTTCTGTCAAGGACGGCAACCCAGATGTTTCTCGCTCCGACCTTCTTCAGATGCTCGTCGAACCAGTTCTCCGGATTCGGCGCGCCAATCGTGGGATCCTTGTAAATCTGGCGATGCCATTCGGTCAGCTCCCTCCAGAGGCGGCGACAGCTCTCCCTGTCGGATTTCCTGTATCTTCTTACTGTTAGCTTGCCAACCATGGAAAATAGGTCCGCTCCTCCATCGGCTTTCCGGAGCTGCGCCTATTACTGCAGGCGGCGAGACTGCATGGTAATCGCGGCTCCGAGTATCGCTGCTATGACCTCGATGTTCCTGATGGTCGTCGGCTCAGGGAGCTTCCCTGCGACGGTGCCCCCGTACTCTATCCAGCCCAGCAGGTCGTCCCCGGGGCCGAGGATCAGTGAGTCGATGAAGTCTGCTTCGAGCACTTCGTCCTCATCCTTTCGTTTTGCTCTCAACAGCACGGGCCGGTTGACAACCTGCTCGTCCTCTTTGAAGAGCGGATTATCCTCCTCTGCATAGAATCTGGACAGCTTGCTGATTTCGGCAGCTTTGTATGCCCCTTTCATGTCGAAATCCGATTCCTTGTACACCCTCGACTTCTGGTGGGCCCAGGCCTCCGCGCGCATGCCGATCTGGACCTCGTATCTGTAGAGCCCGTCAGACTGGCTTCTCAGACCGATCATGGTCCATCTCAACCTGAACTGTTTCTGGATGAGGTTCGCCGCCTCCTGTATCAAGTCACGGACAACAATCTGCGGTCTCTGGAAGTGGGCCAGGAGCGACGAAAAGACATCCGCTGTTCTCGAGGCCGGGTCATTCCTTATCTTCATGTAGTCGAACTTCAGCTTCCTCTTCACGGGGTCGATGTTCACTGAGTCCTGCATGATTCCCTGCGCTCCGAGTGATCCTTCAATTTGCCGGTTCTCAAATCCTGTGCGCAAGCCGGGAGTCGCGCAGATTGGCCGGCTGCTCCCTCACTGTCCCGAATCGCGGTTGTATTCATAAGGTATTTCCTTAGATTTCCTTGGAATGGTCAATCGCGCCGAGCCATTTCGAGGGCCGTCATGAAATAGGCTCTCGAGGCGAGCACGAGCTGCGGAATGCTCACAGCCTCTTCTGGCTGGTGGTACTTTGCGAGTTCGCCTGACTCTCCCGGTCCGAAGCAGACGACGGGAACGCCAATATCCTGTGCGATGGTGTTGTCATCCGCCTCCGAGCGCCCGACCACGAGCTGCGGCTTCCTTCCGGTGAGAGCTTTGATGTTTCTGGCCGCGACTCTGACAAGGTCTGTATTCGGAGGTGTAATGTATGGTTGGAAAAAGTCTCCCGGCGTGGTCTCGAGCTTCATTGTGATTTTGCTCTCTAGCTTGAGGGTCCTGATAGTCCGTCTGAGTTCCGCTTCGACATTCCCTTTCCCGGGGACTGTACACCTGATCACTTTAAGGAAGCATTTTTCGGGAACAGTGAGCGTCTTCGAGCCTCCGGAGATCTTAAGTACTGTCTGGCTCTCCTTCAGCGGCAGGAAGTCGTCCGCAACCAGACCGCACGCAGACCTCATCTTCATCTTGTCTAGTGCGCAAACAATCTTGGCCGCATCGGAAATTGCATTGATTCCGTCTTCCGGTTTGGAGCCGTGCGCGGCTCTTCCCATCACCTCAATGTCGAAGTAAGAGCCTCCCCTACTGCCGTTCGTGATCGCTCGGAGTCCACCGAACCCCTCGCCCACCACGACGGCCTTGGCGTTTCTGAACCCGCCACTTGAGATCATGGCCCTTGTGCCAGCGCTCGTGTCTTCTTCACCTGAAACAGCCTGAAAGACGATTCTTGAGGATTCGGAGGTCATGGCATCCGCCATGGACCTGAAGGCGATCATCATCGCCGCGATGCCGCTTTTCATGTCCAGCGATCCGAGGCCACAGAGCATTCCGTTCTCAATCTTCGCTCCGAACGGGTCGTGCTTCCAGCCTTTCATGACCTCGACAGTGTCGACATGGCCGTTGAGGATTATTGACGGACATCTGGGGCTTCCGATCTCGGCAATCACGCTCGGACCGTATCCTTTGACGGGGACCAGCCGAGGGGGCAGCCCCCACTTGGTCAGTTTCCGGTAGATAAACTTGGAGATTCGCTCCTCATGGGTCGTGATGCTGGGGATTCTTATGAGCTCACGCGACAGTTGTAGGATCTCCTTCTCGTCTATCATCTCTTTCGCGCAGCTCAACAGCTCCTCGCGCCTGTTCATGAGACGGGGGAAAGGCGAGCTAGGTCAAAAAGCCAATGCAACAGTCTCGGAGCCTTCAAATAAGCCAGACATCATCCAAAAGCGCGAAGAGCATGAGAAAGCCTAACGCCAGAGAGATTCTCGTTGGATCATCTAGTGTGACCGAACTCCCGTTCTCGAGGGCGGAGTACAAGTCCAGACTGAAGAAGATCCAGGGATCGATGTCTCGTTGGGGGATTGACCTTCTGTACCTGTCTTCCCCTGAGAGTCTCTATTATGTGAGCGGGTACAGGGCAGAGTGGTATCAGGCGCAGAGCCCGAAGCCTTGGGTTCCCGCGAGTGGCATCGCGGTGCGCGTTGATGAGCCGCATTTCATCCTGTTCGACAGCGCCGATGAGGAGCTGATGGTCAGATGTGAGACCGCCGGCTCTGACATCCGCATATTCCCCCACGACGACCTCGGGCCGTGGGTCGAGTGGATAGTTAGCGAGCTCAAGAGAGAGGGATGGATCCCTGGGACGGTCGGGCTCGAGCTGTGGAGTTACAGACCCAATCGCGTCGTGAGCGAAGCGTTCGAGAAGACGCTCGAAAGGGAGGGCTGCGTCGTTGTCGATGGCTCGGACATCGTGAGGAACCTGAGGTCCGTCAAATCCGCGAAGGAATTAGAGTACGTTGAGAGGGCGTCTAGGATTGCAGATATCGGCCTCAGGTCGGCGATCGAGACGATGACGCCAGGGATGACGGAGTTGCAGGTCTACGGCGAGGTCATTCGGGCTATGAGCGAAGCTGGGGGTGAGAATCCTGGCATACCTATCCCGGTGATATCTGGCGAGAGATGCGCGAGGAGCCATGCCCTGGCTTCCCGCCGCGTTATCAGAAGGGGCGACATCGTCAACATAGACGTTTGCGGGGTTTACAACCGCTACCACTCCAATCATGCCAGAACCTTCTCGATGGGCAAGCCTCTTCCCGAGGTCGAAAAGGTCGTCGAACTGTCTGCTGGATCGTTCGAGCTCTTGTCACAGACAGTCAAGCCCAACCTCTTGGTTTCCGACCTTGTGAGGACGATGAAAGCCTACTACAAACGCGCAGGAATCTATGATGATCGAATGTGGTTCGGGGGCTATGAACTCGGGATAGCCTTTCCTCCTGATTGGGTCGGCCCCTTCGTGTACGATGAGAGCCTGGCCATCGAAGGCCTGCGCTTCAGGCCGGGCATGGTCGTCAACTATGAGAGCAACTTCTATTTGCCGAAGGCAGCAGGCGCCTCCCTTCTGATCAACACAATCGTGTTCCGCGATCAAAAGGCGCGGATTCTAGGCGAGAGTCCGAATGGCTTGATTGTGGTCTGACTCTAGCTCGTATTCTCCTGGTTCTGTGGGAGGTCGGTGCTCAGCACCTCCTTGCTGCGCTCGACCTCCCTCTCACACATGCAACAGAAGTCAGATGGGGAAGTCTACTCAACGAGGCTTGGCGTCAAATACAATTCGCTGCGAGCAGCGCGTGGTCACTTCCCGGTCGCGTGCTTTATGAACTTCCCGCCCCAGTACTCCTCGAAGGCACGGTCCAATTCCTTCTCCGTGTTCATCACTATCGGTCCCCGCCATGCCACAGGTTCGCCTATTGGCTTGCCCGAGACAAGTAGGAACCTCATGCCGCCCTTGCTTGCCCTCGAGATGATGTGGTCGCCGTCGCCAAAGATGACCAGGTTTTCTGCTACGACTGGATAGCGGTTGTCGGGATCGAAGAATCCCTGTCCTTCAAACACATAGGCGAAGGCCTTGTTCCCCTTGACTATCGGGTGCTCAAGCTCGGCATGTGGCTTCATATCGACATCTATGTACTCGGTCTCGACGACGAGGTCCCTCACAGGCCCCTCTGCACGAGCCGCCTTTCCAGCGATGACCTTGATCCCGACTCCCCTAGTGGGAGTCGATGTGGGTATCAGCTTCTCCGTGATGCCCCTGTATCTTGGGGGCATCATCTTCTTCGATGCCGGCAGGTTCACCCATAGCTGGAACCCCTGCATCATGCCAGTGTAGGACCGTGGCATCTCCTGATGGATTATCCCGCTCCCAGCGGTCATCCACTGGACATCGCCAGAGCCGATCGTGCCTCCGTTGCCCATGCTGTCGCCGTGCTCAATCGCGCCTCTGACAACGTAGGTGACAGTCTCGATGCCCCTGTGAGGGTGCCAGGGAAATCCCGCGAGGTAGTCCCTAGGGTCGCTCGAGTGGAAGTCGTCCAGAAGCAGGAATGGGTCCAGCATCGGGACCTCATAGTTCCCAAATGCCCTTTTCAGACGAACGCCCGCCCCCTCAAGGGTGGGCACGCTGCTCGTGATTCTTTGGACTGGTCTCGGTTCCTTCATGACAACGCATCGGTCTAGTCGGTATTTGAGGCTTCTACCTCAAGACGCCATAATGCACCCCGACCAAGTTCGTGGTGCGAGCCAGGGCCAAAATGAAGCAATGAAGTCGTCCACATGCGAAGTGACTGCACGGAAGTGGTAGCCCTCGCTGCGTATCCAGTCAAGCATTAAGTAGCAAGTTGTCCTACGTATACCAGTCCGGAGAGATGTTTTGGCCAGGAGCAACGGGAGATACAGAGGGCGCAGGAGCAACGAGCCGAGGATTCACCGCCCGAGTGAGAGCGAGAGGACACATATGCTGAATCTCGGCAGGATTTCCACTTTCAGGTACGGGATCAGGGAGATACTGAGCCACTACCAAATCGACGAGGCCACTGCATCGTCGCTGATTGCCAGCGTGATAGCAAAAGGCTCCCGGATGTCCATTGACTCCGCAAGGACCTTTGTGCGCGATCAGGAAAGGGCCGGGATGTGCCCGAAGGCGGCAACGGACGAGATATGCGATCTGCTCGAGAAGTTTTCTAGATACCGGTAGTCTCTCTCGAATGTACGGTGCACAAGCTGGCAGACTTCATCGGTGACAAAGGTTCTTCTCACCGCCTATGACCGAGTCTAGGCAACATGAAATCAAAAATGGCGACTAAAGTGTTTGCGAATTCGAACGAATTGAACGATTAATTCATGAAAATGAACTGAACGATCAGAACGTGTCTCTTCGTGGGGGTCTGTGCTTCTGGAAGCAGGTCTGGCAGTAGACTGGTCTTCCTTCCGTTGGCTTGAAGGGAACTTCTGAATCAGTACCGCAGTCAGAGCACTTTATCTTGTGCATCTCCCTGGGGCCTGAGTCATATCTGCGGCTGCCGCCTCCATACGTGCCGAAACTCATTACGATTTTCTCCTTTTTTTGCGCGAGCACCGATTGCGCTCGGCGCATTCGAGTTTAAACGGTCTGACTACTAGTAGTCATGCATGCCACCCTGGAATCAAGAAACTGGCTGTCTGGCAAGGGGTGATGCCTGGGATGTGTGGTGCGTCTGGTACCCCGATGCCGTGATCCGACGATTTGAGTTCTGCCAACATCGCTCCAGACTCTCGAAACACATTCACCTGACCTTGTTTCTCTCCGGCCCCAACACGGATCTCAGCGAGGTGCTCCTGTGGACTGACGAGTCCAGCTCAAAGACCTTGCTCATTGCCTTTTCCAAGGAGAGATTGTCCGGACTCTTCTCCGCCTGCGAAGCTCAAGGAGAAGTGCGATGAGATAGGAGAATGACAGCAAAGTGACGATGAAGGCCATCAGGAATATCACGAAAATAACGGTCATCTCTGTCATGGTCTTGGCAGATTGAACGAGGTCGCCGTACAATGCGAAATAGAGAACCGGGAAGCAGACAATCCACAGCGCGGCGACCGCCGAAAGCGGTTGCTCCGTGATGTAAGTCAGCAGTTCCTTCAAGGAGTTCACTGCCTCTGCTCTTCCTATCAGGAAATCTGCTCTAATCTTTTTCGATCGAACGCTAGCCCCGGAGCTCGACACGACCTTCAATCCCTGTGATTGTTGTTCCTTCCCTATTGGCTTTTCCCAAGATCGACCGGTTCTGGCGCGGTTTTGAGGTCAAGAACGAATATAATCCCGTTTGAGTGAACGTTGGCGAAATAGGATGTGAGATTGTCGTAGAAGGTCCCCACCCTTCTGAACCCGTACTTCTCATAGAACTGCCAATCGCTGGTCTTGTCGTCGGTGTACACCGTCACCAGCGACGCGCCAGATTCCTTCGCGGCCTTGACGAATCTGTCGACGAGCATCCTCCCGATCCCTCTCCCTCTGCACTGGGAATCCACGATGAACAGCTCTATTTCTGCGTCCGATCTTGGCATCTTCACCATTAGCTTCATCTCGGTCAGGAGGAGATTCCAAAAGAGGCTAAGCATTCCCGGAGGCCTGCCATTCTTTCTAAGAAGGAACCTTCCGATCATCGAAAACTCCCCAAACGTCGACTTGACCAACGCCACTCCGCCTTCGTGCTTGTCAATCCTGCCGAAGAGGAAGCCAATCACGCTGTTCGAATCGCACGCGACGTCTCTCCAATTGGACCATAACAAAGAGGATTCGATGTAGCCCTCCATGCCCCACGACCCTTCATCCTCGGGAACGAGCTCTGGCGCTGCAGGCCAAGCCTCCTCTGCCAATCTGGTGCACGCACGCATGTCCTGCGGGTCGTATTCTCGAAAGGAAATGCCATGTTGATTCGGAGAATCGTCCATGGTACTATCTTGGTCCCGTACGAGCTAAGAAAAGAAAAACCATTGCCTTGGGTTGGTCCGAGGCGTCGAAGATTGGCCGCACAGAGAAGCCACACTGATATCTCACAAAGAATCCCGGCTTCTTCAACGAAGCGTTCTCGTTGGTTTCTGCTCTTCGCTAGTATGGTTCGCCCTTGCCAAGTACCGCATGGACCTTCGGCATCATTTCGCTTATCAGTATCTGCTGGGGACACTTGTCTTCGCATTCTCCGCATTGGGCGCATACGCTGGCCCGCTCCGACTTTGCGATGAATCTAGCATAGGTATTGCGCGCGGTCCCCACGTCTTCGTGTATGAACCCATCGTTGAAGATCTCAAAATTCCTTGGTATGTTGACGCCGTTCGGACAAGGCATGCAATACCCGCATTTCGTGCAGGGAATCGGGATACTCTGCCTGTAGCTCGCCTTGGCGCGCTCGACGACCTTCAGTCTCTCTCGCCCCAGCGAACCGATGCCAGAGGCGTCCGCTGATCTGATGTTCCCCGTCACCTGGCGCATCGTGCTCATCCCGCTCAGGATGACGGAAACCTCTTTTTGGTTCCAAATCCATTGAAGGGCCAGATCGGCAGGCGAACTCTTCTTTCCGAGTCCTCTAAATATCTGCTTGACGTGCTTCGGCGGATTTGCCAGCCTCCCTCCCAAGAGTGGTTCCATTATGACGACGGCCAGTCCCTTCGAAGCCGCGTACTTCAGCCCCTTAGTTCCCGCCTGATTCTCGGTGTCCATGTAGTTGTACTGTATCTGGCAGAAATCCCATCCGTCGTAGCCGTCGACTATCTGCTTGAACGTGCTGTAGTTGTCGTGGAATGAGAAGCCGAGGTACCTGATCCTGCCGTCCTGGATAGCGGACTCCGCCCTCTCCAACAGCTTGTGCTTGAGAACAACTTCATTCCATCTCTGCTTGTTCAGGCCATGGAAGAGATAGAAGTCGATGTAGTCTGTCTTCATTCTTTCGAGCTGTTCGTCGAGGTAAGTGTCAAAATCCTTCGATCTCTTGATCAGCCACATCGGCGCCTTCGTAGCCAGTCTGACCCTCTCTCTGTAGCCATCTCTCAGGATTTTTCCAAGGACGATCTCGCTCTTCCCGTTGTGATATGGATAGGCCGTGTCGATGTAGTTGACACCTTGGTCGATCGCGTGACGGATCATCCTCATCGATTTGCTCTCATCGACTTTCTCGCTCATCGGCTTCCCGTCAACCGTCGGCAGGCGCATGCACCCAAAGCCAAGCGCTGAGACCTTCCAGCCGAGCCTGCCAAATTCACGGTACTTCATCGTTGCTCATCCTCGCAGATATGTCCTCGCTTAGGAGTCCCCATCTGGTCTTTCTTCATCAAAAGCTTTGTCTTATTACCATCTCACTCAGCAGGACCGCGCGTCTGCTTTTCGTTGTGGGTCAATCCAAAGCCTTTGACTATCATCTTCTCCTGAGCTTCGGGTTTAGGATCTCGTCCATCGCATAGCCCAAGAATGTGAAACCTAGGACCACAGACGCTATGCAGAAGCCCGGCGGCACGAAATACCACCAAGCGCCGTTGGACATCGCGAGGCTCGTGAAGGCATAGTGCAGCATCGACCCCCAGCTTATGACGAGCGGGTCGCTGAGGCCTAGGAACGACAATGTGCTCTCCGTGAGAATCGCGATAGCTATGATCAGGACAGTGTTCGCGAACATGAGAGGTATAACGTTCGGCAGGATGTGCCTCCGGATGATGTGGCCGTCTCCGGCCCCGATAGCTCTGGCCCGCTCGATGAATGTCCTCTCCTTGAGCGTAATGACTTGGGATCTGACGAGCCTCGCCGTGCTGGGCCATGAGAGCACACCGATGACCAAGATTATGTTCAGCAGGTTCGGGCCGGCGAGCGCGGCTATCAACATCATGAACGGCAATTGCGGTATCACGAGGAAGATGTCAGTGAACCGCATCATGCCCTCTTCGATCAGCCGGCCGAAGTACCCGGAGGAAACGCCGATCGCGCCACCGATTAGCACGGATATCGCGCTGGCCGTGACGCCAACAAGGAGCGATATGCGGGTGCCGTAGAGAAGCTCCGAAAGCACGTCCCGCCCGACCTCGTCTGTCCCGAGCCAGTGATTCTCCCACATGGGCGGCTTGAAGATCGCATTAGGGTCAAATGCGCTCTGGTCGAAATGGACGAACACAGGCGTCAGAAGCGCGATGCCAAGGAATATGATCAGGATCACGAGCCCAACAATCCCCATCTTGCTCCCCCTGAACAGCCTGAAGGTCTTTCGAAAGCGTTTCCAGTATCTGATCATTGCGTCTCGCCTTCCGTCGATTTGGAAGAACTCCGCTTCGCTGCTCTCGACTGGAGGCGTCATTTTATCTTCACCCTCGGGTCCAAGAAAGCGTAGGTGACGTCAGCGATGAGATTCGCCAGCAGGGCGACTGCTGTAACCACTAGGAAGCTGCCCTGGAGTATCGGATAGTCCCTTGTGTCGAGCGCGTCGTACATCAGCCTGCCAATGCCAGGCCATGAGAATACCGTCTCTGTTTGGATCGCGCCACCCACCACGAAGCTCAGGTTGATGGCGGTGATTGTGACCAGCGGGAGCATCGCATTCGGAACCGCGTGATGCCTCAGGATTTCCTTCCCGGTCAGACCCTTGGCGCTCGCGGTGACGATGAAGTCCTCGGAGAGAACATCAATGAGTGAGCTACGCATGATCATGACGTACTGGCCAAAGAGCACGAGCGTGAGGACAGTCATTGGCACAACAAGATGGCGCATCAGGTCCAGGAATTGGTCGAATAGGCCCGCATAATCCGCCCCCGGAGTGTACATCCCACCCGATGGGACCCAGCCGGAGAGGGCGAACAGCATCAGCATGCCAAGCCAGAAGGTCGGCATCGAGTAAAGGAATAGGGACGAACCCAGCAGGCTGAAGTCGGTCTTCGTGTTCCTTTTCCACGCGGCAACGGTCCCTATCGCCACGCCCATGATCAGTGCGAGCACAGAGGCCGAGCCGACCAGAATCAGGGTATTGACCAGCCTTACCTTGACTATGTTCCCAACGGGGTCCCCGTAGTAGCTGAATGACCGGCCCATGTCGCCGGTGAGGGAGTTCTTCATGTAGATGACGTACTGCTCCCACAGCGGCCTGTCGAGGCCGAAGCTATGCCTTAGCTGTGCCAGGTCCTCGGGCGATATTCTCGGGTCTTGGAACAGCGTCCTGATCGGATCGCCTGGGATCGTATGGAATATGATGAAGTTGATCGTGAGTATGACGAGGAAGACTGCGAAGGCAGTGGCTGCCCTTCTGAGAATGTAGGTGCGCATCTCCATTCGCGGTCCCCTCCCCTAGTCATATGAAGATGTTTGCAGCGCCGGGAAAGAAAGCTCCGGCGCTTGTGCGGATTGTTAGGTTTTCTGGAAGTCGCTACTTCTTCAGGGGTGGCTCTGGCCGCTGCTCAGCCCTCGGGTTCGCTCCCTTACCGCCTCC
>JBASRQ010000203.1:0-5714 GCA_049273895.1 Thermoplasmata archaeon | reverse complement strand
AGTCTCACCCTTCTGCCGCATTCGACAAGTAGAAACCGCATCACAATGACAATCCAAGGGGCAGTGAATGGCGAATTCAATATCTGTCAGATGGAGACGAAACGTCCTAGCAAGCGAAGGTGTCCAGAAGATACGAAACACAGCCCTTGACATTCTGGAAGTCACGGGCGTTGCCGTCCGAAGCGAAAAAGCGCAGAGGTTCCTAGCAAGCGTTGGATGCGATGTTGACAAGAAAAGTGCTGTCGTGAGATTCCCCCAGACACTAGTTCTGGAAATGGCGAGGAAGAATGACCGCGCCGTCATGTTCTATGGGAGGACGAGGAGACATGATGCGAGGCTGGATTTCGAGCATGTGCACGTATGCAGTGACGGCAACGGCACAGATGCCGTGGATTTCGAGACGAGAATCAGACGACCTTCGAGGAAGTCGGATGTCGCCAGGAGCGCGCTCATCGCCGATGCTCTGAAAGGACATGGCATCAACTGGCCGTGTGTCACTTCTCAGGACGTCCCCCTTGGCACCCGTCACATCCACGATCTCCAGGCCTCACTGGAGAACACGGAGAAGCACATAACGATCGCGACCAACACTTCTGTTGGGGAGGCCCAAGATGTGATTGAGCTAGCTGCCGCCGCAGCGGGAGGAGTCGATGAGCTGCGCAAGAGACCTCTGATTTCATCTATTCACACGAGCTTCTCGCCCCTCCAAATCGAGGGCGAGAACCTGGATGCGGGCCTCGCCATGTCCGATGCGGGCATCCCGATATGCTTCTATGTCATGCCTGGACCCGGCTCAACTGGACCTGCGACGCTAGCGGGTTCCGTGGCCTTGGGCGTAGCCGAGGCGTTGGCTGGCAACACAATCTTCCAGGCTCACAGACCCGGAACAGCTTATGTCTTCAGCTGCGGCATCGCCAACATGGACATGAGGACCTCCACTCGCGCCGGCGGAGGACCGGAACATGGTCTCACATCGGCTGCATACGCTCAGGTTGCGCACAGCCTCGGGTTCCCGGCGCTCGTCGGCGGATTCGCAACGACCGCTAAGGAACCCGACCAGCAGGCGGCCTATGAGAAGTTCGCCAGCGCGGTGACGCCGATTCTCGCGGGAGCTGACATGGTCGCTGGCATAGGCCTCCTCGAAGATTGCAGAACTATCTGGTTGGAGCAGCTTGTGATCGACTCCGAGATGTCCAAGATCATCGAGCGAATTGCCAGGGGAATTGAGGTCGACGAGGAGACCCTGGCACTTGATGTTGTCCAGAAGGTCGGAATCGCAAAGGACTACCTTGGACAGAGACATACGCTGGAGCATTTCAGAACCGAGCATTTCATTCCTGTCGTGACCGACAGATCTTCTTACGACACCTGGATCGCCAAGGGCAGCAAGACTCTCATCGAAAGGGCTGGAGACGAAGTGAGAAGGATCCTGAAGGAGCACACGGTCGAGCCTGTTAGAACCGAGGTGGCAGAGGCCGCGGCGAGGCTGATCAGGAAGCGGACGAGCTGATTCTCCAGAGGTCTATTCCTTCACGGTAGTGAAGCATGCGCATGTCAGCGTGCGCGAGACGCCCTTGACATCGCGAAGACGATCGATGACGAGCTTGCCAATCTCCTCCATGCTTGAACCTCTGACTTTTAGGAGCATGTCGTATTCACCGGAGATCATGTGAACCTCGAAGATACCTGGCAGCATTGCTATGTCCTCAGCAGTATCCCTCTGGGAGAGCCCCTTCTCGGGCTCGAACTGTACGAGGATGAAAGCCGTGACTCCGAGTCCGAGTTGGGCGAAGTCCGGAACCGCAGTGTATCTTAGGATTACCTTCTTCTGCTCCATCTTCACGATACGGTCGTGCACCGTGGCTCTTGGCAGGTCCAGCTCTCTCGCAACTGCCTTTGTGGTCCTACGAGAATCCTTCATCAGTTCCTCGAGGATTGCCGAGTCCTTCTCGTCCAACATGTTTCGGCATAATGACGGATTTTGTATATCAATATTGCCTCAGAACCGGACACAAGCCGAATTTCCTGACGAAATGATGATATAGTAATCGCGCATGTCCGTCCTTCCGCCGGTGTCGGACGTGCAAGAGGCCATCGCGCACATCAAAGCGGAGAAGCATAAGAGAATTCTTCGAGTCCAGAGCGCTGCAATGAAAGCCATCCACGACTACATGTACGAGCACGATGTGGTCCAAGCCATGCCCATCATCCTCTCGCCAGAGACCGACCCCTTGAACCACCCGCACTTCGCAGCCACTGTGGAGTATTACGGACAGAAGCTGCATTTGACGAAGAGCATGATTCTGCACAAACAGCTTTCCCTTCTGAATGATGACATTGACAAGATCTATTTCATGTCGCCCAATGTCAGGCTTGAGGAGGGCAGCTTGCGGGAGACGGGAAGACACCTCTTCGAGTTCACCCAGGTCGACGTGGAGTTCAAGAACAAGACGAAGAAGGACTTCATAAGGTTCGTTGACGGGATGATCGCGAGCATTTACAGGTTCGTCATAGATGAGTGCCCGGACGAGCTGGGATTTCTCAAGAGGACTCTCAGAGTCCCGAAGCTTCCACTGAAGGTGCATGAGTCTGCGAACCTGAAGAAGGAGTACGGAGAGCAGTTCGAGAGAATCGCTTCCGAGAGGGCCACAGATCCTTTCTGGATAATGAACTACAGAAGAGAATTCTACGATAGAGAGGATAAAGAGATAAGGGGCTACTTCCACAACTACGACGTCATCTGGCCTGAGGGCTACGGCGAAGCTCTCTCCGGCGGAGAAAGGGAATGGGAGCACGAGGAGATCCTCAGAAAAATGGCTGAGAGGAAGACCGATTTGAAGCATTTCGAGACCTATCTCAGGGTTTCCAGCCAGGGCCTGATCCCAAGGACAGTCGGCGGCGGACTTGGAATTGAGAGAATGGTGCGTTACCTAACTGGACAGAAGCACATACGCGACGTCACGCTTTTCCCGAGGGTTCCGGGGGAGAGAATAGCATTCTAGCCGGACCTTCATTCGTCGCAGATCCGCAACATGAGTCAGCAGCATTCTCAAGTTCTGCCCTCAACTCTGGCTCCGGATCCAGGCACTGTGATGAAAGACTCAGAGCGAAGCCCAGCCGATTGCTCAAACGCGTCGACCATCGCTTTCTGGATCCTGACTGCGTTCCCCTGAGTCACAGCGAATACAGCTGGTCCAGAGCCGCCAATCGAAACGCCATAGGCGCCAACCTTGATGGCGCGATTTCGCACAGCTTCGTATCCAGGGACCAACTCGATCCTATAGGGGAGGGCAAGCCTATCGTCAAGGTAAGCCCCGATCATCTTGACATTGCGCTTCATCATGGCGTGCAGCATGCCAGATGCCCAACCAACGTTCCGCACAGCATCGCCAATCGGGACAGAATGAGGGAGAATCTCTCTGGCCTTCCTCGTCTCGACCGCTATCTCGGGCAACGCCACTACAATCTGGAAGCGTGGAGGTCTGATTCTGATTATTGTTCTAGTCTCAATGTCCGACACGACTGTGAAGCCCCCGTATAACGCGGCAGAGACGTTATCGAAGTGGCGGGAGCCAGAGACAAGCTCCTCGCCCATGGCAGACGCCTCGAGAACCATCCCCTTGTTCCGAAGTCCCAGAATGGCGGCCATAGCCAGGGCGCCGCCTGCAGACGACGCAGCGCTACTTCCGAGGCCGCTGCCTGGCTTCATGCCCTTTCTGACCACCATCGAAAAGCCAACATCATCGCGTCCGCACAGCTCCGCCAGCTTCATGGCCGCGTATGAAGCCGTGTTCTCATCTACTCTCGTCGGCAGCTTGTACTTTCCAAGTACCTTCAATTCGAACCTGCCTTTGGGAAGCTTTCGAATTGTGATCCTATCTCGCGGCTTCTCGAGGCAAAGCCCAAACGAGTCGAAACCCGGTCCGAAGTTCGCTATCGTTGCGGGTGATGAGACAATCGCTTTCTCGCACGGCATTTATCGCACCTGGCTGCAAAGGCATTGTGTGCTCGGATATTAAGATACTGGGGCGGTGACAACATGGACAGAATTGTGCACCACAAAGCATGCCAGGCATCGGTCAAACCACCGAACTGACACCATCCAGGAGTGCGAAGAACTTATATTGCCACTAGCCATAGCGGACGCACTCGGTGGGGAACGCATGGCTGATCCGTTCGAGATGAGATGCATAGAGTGTGCCAGGGTCCATGACATGACCAGGCCTGCCTATGTATGCTCATCATGCGGCAATCTGCTCGAAATCACGATGGACCGAGCTGCCGCGCTTGAGCGGACCTCACAAATCAACATGATGGCTAGGCCCATTTCGGTCTGGAGATACAGGGAGCTGATTCCGGTTGCGAACAACTCGAGGATACTCTCGCTCGGCGAGGGGGGAACCCCGCTCATGGACTGCCGCAACCTGGCAAGTAAATTGGGGATGAAGAGCCTCAGGGTGAAGTTTGACGGAATGAATCCCACGGGGTCGTTCAAGGACAGGGGCATGACCGTCGGGATAACCAAAGCCAAGGAACTCGGCATGAAGACTGTCTCCTGCGCATCGACAGGAAACACATCGGCATCGCTGGCCGCATATGCGGGTCTCGCTGGACTGAAGTGCGTTGTCCTCATTCCTGAAGGAAAAGTCGCGCTCGGGAAACTCGCGCAAGCAATGATGCACGGCGCAACGGTTGTCACAATCAAAGGTAATTTCGATCAAGCGTTGGACATGGTGATGAAGTCATCTGGCAGATTGGATATGTACGTCCTGAACTCGGTCAATCCATTCAGGATTGAAGGACAGAAGACTGCCTCCTTTGAGATCTGCGACCAGATGGGAGGCAGAAGCCCGGACATCTTGTACATCCCCGTCGGCAATGGAGGCAACTCGGCTGCATATTGGAAGGGATTTGTTGAATATGAGTCTCTTGGACTCACAAAAGGGCTGCCAATGATCAGGGGGATACAGGCAGAGGGGGCAGCGCCTATCGCGCATATGTTCGAGACTGGAGCAAGTGAACTCTCACCTGTGACGAAACCGGACACTGTGGCAACGGCCATCAGGATCGGGAATCCAGCGAACTGGAAGAAGACAGTCAAGGCGGTCAAGGATTCCAAAGGAAGCGTGTCCAAAGTCTCAGACAAGGAGATTCTTGGGGCACAAAAAGACCTTGCGAGACTCGAGGGAATATTCGCCGAGCCCGCAGGAGCTGCCGCGCTCGCAGGTCTGGTCAAGGATCTGAAGGCGGAAGTTATCGATCGAAACTCCAACGTGGTGTGCGTCTCTACAGGCCATGGTCTCAAGGACCCGAACGTAGCGTTGTCTCAGAGCGCGAGGCCAAAGACCATCGAGGCCTCACTCGATGCGCTCCAGAGGCTTCTGGAGGGCGCCTGAGATGAGGGTCGCTCTGGTCGGTTTCGGAGTGGTTGCTCAGAGCTTCTGCGAGTTGATCGATCACGAAGCCAGGAAGCTCGATCTCGATTTCGGGCTTCGTCCCAAGATCGTTGGCATTGTCGACAGCAAAGGAGCTGCTGTGTCCCCAGACGGCTTGGATCCGAACAAGGCGATAGCCTCGAAGAAGCATTCTGGCTCACTCGAAGGACTCGGTGACGACTTCTATCGCGAAGGGATAAGCGGCGTTGATGCGATCAGAGATATCGAGTGCGAGGTCGTGATTGAGACGACGCCCACAGATCTCAGCAAGGGCGAACC
>JBASRQ010000198.1:0-1639 GCA_049273895.1 Thermoplasmata archaeon | reverse complement strand
ATTCTGCATATGCTCGGCCTTTCGCCTCAAGCCGCACTGGCAGGCGTCTCGGAGATCCCCTTGGCGATTGTCAGGCAGAACCGCCTGAGAGCGGAGCAGCCGCAATTGGAGGAAGGCGTGAGAATCGTGAGGAGGTCGACGCACGACGAGTAGAAGAGGGCACCGGTACCTTCTCATTAGGTTCCTGACCAAGGATCCAGTCTCCGCACAAGCTATCGAGGAAACTGTCGTTGGTTCGGTTGAGCGAAATTTCGGCAGATTTGGGGTCGCAGAGATGAAGGTAAGGCTGATTGGACTTGACCCGGTAGGGGACAAGGCAGTGTTTCGTGGTACGCTCGAGTCGGTGGAGAGATTGCGAGCGGCGCTCGCAATGATCTCGCAGATAAATCAACAACCTGCGGCGGCGATGGTTATCCGGTCCTCGGGGACGATAAGGGCACTCAAAGTCCGGATGCGCCGGCGACAGAGATGAACCGCAAGCTAGCAGGTGCCCGTTTAGAGCATGAGACACGATATTGCTCCCACCAATGCGATAATTGGCAATACAGGGAGCATCACGCCGATGGTCATGATCGAATCGGCTTATACAGTGAGAAAAAAGCCGGCCTATCAGCCGTCAGGAGTTGGCTCGTGGAGGAAGGACGCCTCTAGCTATCCGTTTTGGACAAGGAGATCAGCGTATTCGACGGTAAGCTGAGGACCGGCCACAAGGACTGTGGTTCAGGTGGTGTTGGTATCCCAATCACACATGAGGTTCACGAGGGTCTTCTTCACTAGTTCGATATCTTTGAGATAGACGAACTCGTCTACACCGTGGAACCGGCAGTCGTCGCGAATCGGGCCGAAACTGATGACCGGAATTCCAACTTTGGAGAAGAAGTGACCGTCGTTGCCGCCCAGCTCCCCTGCCACAGGGATTCTCCGTCCGAAGGCCTCACTCGCTGCGCGAGCGAACCTGGCGACAATAGGATGTTTGGGATCCGTGAAGTAGTTGGATGGTTTTTGTTGCGTGACCTCCAGTGTAGCTTTGACTCCTTGCGCAGACCGGAGCTTCTTGAAGTATCTTTCGAGATCCCTCTTTGCCCTTTCGTAGTTCTCATCTGGGCACACGCGCATGTCGAACCTCGCTTCACATTCTCCTGGAATGATGTTCTCTTTTTCGCCTGCGTTGAGCATGGTGAGGGTGAATCTCCCCCAGATTTGCTTATGGGGAGACCCGGGCGGCGCTAGGATCTTTGACCTGATTCGCTCTCGAATCATTGCATACTTGGAGAGTCTTTGAAGGAACGGGAGCGCCTCGTCTATGGCGTTCTTCGCGATCTGCGGGTAACCAGCGTGCCCTTGTTTCCCTTTCACGACAACCTTGCCCCACAGTATGCCGCTGGCACCGATCGAAACAACAGCCGGCGAGGCATCAATCACAATCGCAGCATCACCACGCACATTCGCGTGATTAACTGCGTACCCAAGACCCAATTCTCCTCCGACTTCCTCATCAGGACATGCCAGGAGTACAGTATTCGCCCTTGGTGTCCTCTCCTTCACCTCGCGCAACGCACTCATCGCAAAGACAATAGCGCCCTTGTCATCAGCGGCACCTCGTCCGAAGGCTTTGTCTCATTCGACAACGAGTTTGAAC